>PBZE01000028.1 GCA_002730095.1 Methanobacteriota archaeon
ATATCAGGATTCTACTGACCCCGATCCATTGTTCTCAGTTGAGTTATTGCTGCCATCAGAATACATAACAAAATCCCAAATATTCTAGAGGGGAGATATAGAGATTGACTAGTATCAAGCCTTCTCGATGTGGACCGATATCTTCACTCCATCAACTTCGAACTCTATGGAGCCAGAGTTAGCGTTTCCTTCGTTCAGATATGCATTTTCAGCACGAGTCTCCACTATCACACGCTGCCAATCATAGTTGGAGATCTCTCCTCCCTCTAGCCAGACATTAAGATTTATTTTTGCTTCTATTTCCAAATCCAGATCCTTTCTTTTTGCCTGAATTCTTCTGATTATATCCCTAGAGAGTCCTTTGGACAAGAGATCATCGTCAATTTCCATATCAAGAACTAGGGAAACGTCCCCATAATCCCCAGAAAGTGTCTCAGCTGCAAAACCGTCCTTTTCCACCCTCTTGATTTCAATATCGCTGGCGAGAATTTCATATCCTCCTATTGCGGCAATACCCGCCTCGATTTCAAGAAGTAAATTTTCTGGATCGATTGATTGTAGTTCTGAAAGGACCGTGGGAAGATCAGCCCTACACTTCGCCCCGAGAGCCTTCCTGTTGGGGACGATCTCCTTCTTCTGAAAAGAATCCAGATCATCAATGACGCTGATCTTCTCGACATTCAGCTCTTCAGAGAGAATATCATGAAATCCTGACAGATCCGGACCCCCTACTATCCAGCCCGATCTACAGGGGAGGCGCTGTCTTCTTCCAGCCTCCACACGGACCCTCCTTCCCGCTTCAGCAATCGATCTAATCAGTTCCATTTCCATTTCAATCAACGGGTCTACAGGAGGCAGATTACTCTCTATTATATCGGATCCCACAGGCCAGTCAGCTAGGTGTACCGATGATCCGGTAAGCCCCCTATGTATGGCGTCAGAAACAAACGGAGATACAGGAGCCATCAGCTTACAAACAATAAGAAGGACCTCATGCAATGTATTCTGACAGGAATGTTTGTCAGCGCTATCATCCTCATTCCACAGTCTTCTTCGTGATCTTCTGACATACCAATTGGACAGATCATTGACCACGAAACCCTCAAGCTCCCTTCCGGCTTTATGGAAGTCCCATTGGACGAATTTTTCATGGTATTCTTGAGCCATCGATGAGACTCTGGACAAAATCCATTGATCCAAGGGGCTTCTTTCTCCAAGTGGGACAAATGTGTCGTCGCTATCCGGATCAAACCCATCAAGAGATGCATAGTCAGCATGGAACTTGTATACATTCCACAGAGTCAAAAACATCTTGGCATAAGATTCCCTAACTCCATTGGGATCGAAATTAGTAGGCGACCAAGGGGCACTCTGAGTCGTCATGTACCATCTTATGGAATCGGCACCCTCTTTGTTGAAGTGATCCCACGGATTCACAACGTTACCCTTTGATTTACTCATTTTCTTTCCCTCCTTGTCAAGAATGTGCCCGAGGGAAAGGCACCTACGATAACAGACACTGTCGAAAACTGTTGTGGATACTGCCATCAAAGAATAGAACCAACCCCTGGTCTGGTCTACTGCTTCACAGATGTAATCTACAGGGAATGACCCATCGAACTTATCCCCATTTTCAAATGGATAATGCCATTGGGCGAAAGATGCACAGCCAGAGTCAAACCAACAGTCCATTACGTAAGGCTCCCTAATCATCTCGCCTCCACATTCTTTCTCCGGACACAAAAGCAAGATTTCGTCTACATATGGTCTATGGAGTTCCGGAGGCATCTTGGACGAATCAGTCTTCATCTTGGAAAGTTCTTCCATGCTTCCAACACAATGTTCCTTCCCACATTCCTTACAAATCCATACCGGCAAAGGTGTGCCCCAGTACCTTTCTCTGCTTATCGCCCAGTCTTTGATGTTGGATAGCCACTCACCCATTCTCTTCGTTCCAGTCCATTCGGGGGCCCATTCCACTTCGGAATTGTATTGTAGTATTTTTTCCTTCACTGCGGTCATCCTGACGAACCAGCTGTCCATGGCATAGTAAAGAAGAGGATGATCAGTTCTCCAGCAATGTGGATAATCGTGAGTATAGGAATGTTCTCTGTAAAGGCATCCTTCAGCCGAAAGAATATCGATAATGATGTCATCACACTCTTTGACATACTTGCCATCTATGTCTTTATGGATCCCAGGAATAAATTTACCATCCATGCCAACCGTATGTTGCGCAGGGAATCCAACCTGCATCCCTAGCCTGTAATCGTCTTCCCCGTACATCACAGCTGTGTGTACGACCCCAGTCCCGTCTGTGGTTGTCACGAAGTCGGCTCCAACAATGGTCCATGCCGCTGGGCATCCTGCTCCATCTACAGCCCCGGGGAAAAGAGGGACGTATGACTTGCCTATTAGTTCCGAACCAGGAAACTCATCAAGTAGCTCAACATGGTTTCTGAGAACGCTACCGACTAGGTCCTTTGCTAGGATCATCTCCTCGCCAACTTCCCCTCCTCCTCTCCCTTCCCATGATTCGGAAGGATCGGAAGTAATCCTGACTCTACAGTAAGTCAGCTCAGGGCCGACAGCCAGCCCAACATTTCCTGGAAGTGTCCATGGTGTAGTGGTCCATGCCAAAACCGAAGCATCGTCATCGGAGAGCTTGAATTTAACAAAAACAGCAGGTTCTGTGACTTCCTTGTATCCAAGAGAGACTTCATGGCTGGAGTAACTAGTGCCAGTCTGCGGACAGTACGGAAGCACCTTGTGCCCTCTGAAAAGAAGTCCCTTGTCGAACATCTGTTTCAATGACCACCATGCGGACTCTATGTATTCGTCTTCCAGTGTCACGTAAGGGTCATCGAGATCAACCCAGAAAGCCATCCTCTCTGTCATTTCCCTCCAAGCTTCTTCATACGTCCAGACGCTTTCCTTACACTTTTCATTGAATTCCTTCATTCCATATTCTTCTATCTCTTCGTTGGACATTAGGTTGAGCTGCTTCTGAACCTCTATCTCGACAGGCAAACCATGAGTGTCCCAACCCGCCTTTCGCTCTACAACATGGCCCTGCATAGTTTTCCAGCGACACACCATATCTTTGAATAGCCTAGAAATGACATGATGTATTCCCGGTTTACCATTGGCCGTTGGTGGCCCCTCAAGGAAAGTAAAGGGGGAGTTGTTACCCCTCCTTGATTCGATAGACTTAGCAAAAGTACCCTCTACCCTCCACAGGTCCATCAAGGAGTTCTCTAACGATACAGGGTCGAACTCCCCTGCTGGCTCGGGCACCACCATATCATCCGCGAACCCAGACTTCGTATTGAATATGCCTCGTTGATTTGCGGACACATCTCTCCCTAGCAGGGTTCAAAAACGTCTTCTCCAACGCTGGTGTATGAGTCAGACCATCACACTCGATGTCGGGGGAATGACTTGTGATGGTTGTGCAATGAATGTAACCAAAGCAATCAACTCTCTAGAGGAAGTCTCCAATGTGGAAGTGTCTCACGAGACAGGCAAGGCAACGGTTAGTTATGATTCGCCTAATGATGAAAAAATCAGGATCGCAATCATGAACGCAGGATATTCTGTAGACGGTGCTTTATCTCCCTACAGCTGGTCAGATGGCGCGGTTTGGAAACAGTCTGCCTACAACACGATGTGGTGCTTGATTGGTTGTAGCATTGGTGACTTCGGGACGATCGCCTATTTCCAATTTGTTTGGACTGATTCAGGATGGTCTACTATGGCAATAATGATGCTTGCTATTATGAATGGTCTCCTTACTTCTATCGCTCTAGAAACCGTGATTCTACTGAAACAACTCCCATTCCAAGACGCTCTACGAACCGCAATGGGAATGTCGTTGATTTCGATGATCGCCATGGAGGCAGCGATGAATATCACCGATGTCGTATTGACAGGCGGTGCGATGTTGACACCGGAAGTCGTCATCCCGATGTGGATTGCAGGCTTCCTGACTCCTTGGCCGTACAATTATTGGAGACTCAAGAAATTCGGGGTAGCATGTCACTGAGGTATCTTTATGCAGAACTGGGAGAAACTCGGATCGGATATCTCCGAATGGATACTTGACTATGCAAACAAAAATGATATCACGTCATTGGTAGTAGGAGTTTCCGGAGGAATCGACTCAGCGGTGACTTCGATTTTGTGTGCAAAAACCGGTTTGAGGACCATCGCTATCAGTATGCCAATACATCAAAATGAAATCCAGAACAATCTCTCAGTGATGCACTGCAAATGGCTCTCTTCAAATTGGAGCAATGTCGAAAATCACGTAGTCGATCTTTCCGGAACCTTTGACTCGATTAGTTATGTTCTAAGGGAAAAGGGTGCAGATGACCTATCTCTGGCCAACACCAGGGCCAGATTAAGAATGACTGCTTTGTATTCCATGGCCAGCTTCAACAACGGAATTGTAGTGGGAACTGGTAACAAGGTAGAGGACTTTGGAGTGGGTTTCTACACCAAATATGGTGACGGGGGGGTCGATATCTCGCCAATCGCCGATTTGTATAAGTCAGAGATTTACTCAATAGCTGAGTCATTGGGGGTAATCAAAGAAATTCAAGATGCCGCACCTACTGACGGGCTCTGGGATGATGGCAGAACAGATGAGGAACAAATAGGGGCCACATATGAGGAACTGGAGTGGGCTATGAGGGAGATTGAACATCCCTCGGCAGTAGGGCCAAACGAGAGACAGAGGCAAGTAATGGCCAGATATATCGAACTCAACAAGGCCAACTCCCACAAGATGAGGCCTATTCCAGTTTTCAAGAGAAGTGACCGCTGACTTAAATTAAGGCCATTCCCCCGCTTTATACATGAGTCAAGACTTACAAACTCAAACCAGCTATGCCGACAGTAACCAGATTATGGCTGTAGAGTTCGATAGTAAGATTATCATTTACTGGTGGATGGCGGCAAATTTAGGGCTTCTAGCCTCAGTGGTCGGAATTTTGTTAATGCCAATTTGGATTCCGTTTGGATGGCTTGTCCATAAGAAGCAGTATGAGCACATGAGTGGCGCCTTAACAGATCGCTCGATCAATATGCGAATGGGTTGGATGTTCAAGAAACAGCAGAATATCGCCCTGGATAAGCTAACGGATGTTTCCATCCACGAGGGGCCTATCCTGAGCGCATTCGGAGTAGTAAGGATGCAGTTCGAGACTGCGGGCGCAGCCCCATTCATACTGACCGGGGTAAGGAACGCAAATCAGTTCCGTGATCTCGTCCTCAGGCAAAGGGACTCACTGGTCGCATCGCCAACAGCTAAATCATCTCAGGACGATTCGAACGATATTCTAGTTGAGATCAGAGATATTCTATCTAAGATCGAATCTAGTCTTTCCAAAGAATAGCTCATATTCCTGATGAGGATTTCATCCTTAGGTACCATGGCCAAACCTTAGAGTGACTCTCGACGATATCAAATCCATAAAGTCCTTCCATCGATCTCAAAATTCCGAAGTTTGCGAAATCCGCACCATTGGGAATTTCCCCTCCAAAAAAATCGCTCTTTATGCCATTAGACATATGATCCAACTGGTACTTTAGGTTCTCTCTAGGGGGGAGATCAAACATCTTCGCCCTAGATTTCCCAACCCTCCCCATTATTATCCCGCCAACCCATTTGTTGATCAATCGAGTTCCAAAAGAGAAGTTATCGATCTTGGTCACATAGTCCAATGCCTGCAGGGAAGTTCTGTACGACTTGTAGATAACTGCGACAATGGACTTCCCAAGAATCAAATTGGAAAAATCCATCCACTCGTCCTGTTCAGAATCTTCTCCCATCCGTGGAAATTCGTTGGACCCGTTCTCATCGATGTAGTGCAGGATGTAATTCGAGTCATTAACTTGAGTCCCATCCTTGTCCACAAAAACCGGAACTGCACTCCAATCCGACCACTTCAATTGTGTCTTGAAAGTCGGATCAACCTCTACCTTGGAATACTCTATGCCCCTAGTTCCAAGCAAAGCTTTGACTTTGAAGCAGAATGGGCATGTCTCGAAGCAATACATAGTAGGGAGCCCGCCAACAACTCTCTCTGGAACAAGTTTTTCTTGAACCCCAGAAGTAGGCTCCAAATCTATCACATCTTCCTTCTCTTTGCTGCTACTCAATTCAATCACTCCGTTAAGGCCGACCTCAATGCGGACTCTAATGTTTCTCTAAATGAATTGACAGATTTTTTACACTCTTCTAAATCATCAGCGTCTACTATAATTTCTAGATTTTCACCGTGGCTTACAACAACACAAGGGGTCTTGCCAAGAGTAATTTTTTCTAGTTCAGGAAACTGCTCATTAAGGTGTAAAAGCTCAATATCGAAATCCAGATTATCCGACATTTCTCTCCATTCCTTCTTCATGGAAACTCCCTTGTGAGTAATATCGCAGAGGGCGCAGTGAGCAGTCCCCCTTATCTTCCCCCACACATATGATAGCTCTCCCAGAATCCCTCCGTCTGCATGGTATATTCCGTACGCCCTCTTAACTTCCATATGCCAACCGCCTATCTTCGATACTTTTCCATCAGTCAGTAGTTATAATATGGAGTTCCCGACCATGTTCTACATCTATTTATCACAAATCAGGATACATTCACACACCAATCTTGAAGTGACTCCTAGCTAGTCCGAATGCATGGACGTCCCAGAAGAATTGGCTTCGATGCTTGACGGCGACCATGGCCCTACCAAGCAGAAGGCAGCGAGACTCGTTGTTGACCTAGCTTCAACTGCGGGCGCTAAGGAATTCATCAGAGCATCACATGCCCATGTATCAGGAGTTAGCGTGATAACAGGGGGGCACGGTCTGAGGAGATTTCTGGCTGATTTATCCGGGGACCCAAATGGTAAGGTAGCAATTCCAACCACTCTAAATTCCGCCGGATGTGATCATGAGAAAATGGAGGAGATGGATATAGACTATCCGGGATTCTTGGAGCAGCAATTTGAAATTGTTCATTCATATTCCGAACTAGGGATCGATGCCACCCTTTCTTGTACTCCCTATGATAGGGGCATAGATGATGAGGAAGGCATAGGGTCATGGGCGGAGTCGAATGCAGTTTGCTTCTCTAATTCGTATACATCTCTAGTTACTAATAGGGAGTCAGGGCTCTCCGCATTAGCGACTGCTCTGACTGGGTGGGCTCCAAGATGGGGATTACACATTGAGAAAAATAGAGTACCAAACATACTCGTCTATGTCGAGTGTGAAATGGATGAGATGACGGACTGGAGCATCTTGGGCGATTGGATAGGAAAACAGATCAAGCCAGAGTGGAAACTCCCATGGGGTCCAATGCCCGTAATCAAGGGCCTTCCACATGCCTCGTTCGAGATGAAGAAGGCGTTGACTGCAGCAGCAGCGAATTACGGATGTCCAATGCTATGGGCCGATGGCCTAACTAAAGATGCCCCAGATGTGAAAAATTTCCAGGGGACCCTTCATTTCAAACAGTCAGATTTGACAGAAAGGTATCGCGATTTATCGCCCAAAGGAATAGTAGACCTTGTTGTGATTGGGTGTCCACAAGCTAGTGTCGGAGAGGCTCGGATGACTGCAGCATTTATGCGTTCGAGGATGGAACTCGGAGAGAGAATACCGAATCAGAGGCTATGGGTATTCGTGAGTTCTCATAACTACGATTTAATTGAGGCAGACGGAACGCTAGATATCCTGGAAGAGGGCGGAGCACTGGTTCTCAAAGACACATGCCCGGAAGTCACGCCTTATAATCGAGCAAATTACAACCACTTGCTTACGAACTCCCTCAAGGCCGAGCACTATCTAACCAGTGGCCTGAACAAGATGCCAACAAGCGTCGCCAAGATCGAAGAATGTGTGGCGCATGCTTTTGATCCAACGCTCTTGACTTCCCCCAGGCCAACACTGGATTCGGGGAATGTGAAGATGATGCCTACTTCAAAGATCGAGGCAACCGGATATTTCCAAACACATGGCTATGGGATCCCAAGTCAAGAAGAATGGTCGATTAGAGGGAGGGCACTAGTAACAGATGTACCAATAACATATCTCGGTTACGTAAACAGAGATACTGGAGAAATTGAGGAGCCGGGACATCCTTTAGATGGGACCCCTATTGAAAATACTGTACTGATCTATCCGAAGGGATCGGGATCAACAGTCGCTCCCTTCGTACTGATGGGATTAATTTACACGGGCAGGGGTCCGATGGGTATTATCAATAGCGATGTTTGCCCTCTGACACTTCCTGCAGCATCTCTCTTGGGCACCCCTTATGCACATAGCTTCGATGAAGACCCAATCATGAAAATAAACACTGGAGACACGGTTCACATGCAGCTGAGTGGGGGAAAAGCGACAATCGAAGTAGTATCAAGATATAGAGAGGGTTGATGACGTCTACTAGTCGCCGGTGAGATGATATGAGGCCAGAACCAGAGGCGTGTAGAGCCCAAGATTGGGGAAAATTCGAAATCGTAGGCAGGGATGGGGCCGCTAGGATTGGAAGGCTTCATACCCATCATGGAGTAGTTTCCACTCCAATGCTCCTTCCAGTGGTGAATCCAAATTTACGTACCATAGAACCAAGGGAAATGTGGGAAAAGTATGAGGTAGAGGCCCTGATCACCAATTCATATGTTATTTGGAAACATGAGAAGCTCAGCATTCCGGCTATAAAGGATGGAATCCACAAACTCCTAGACTTCCCAGGCGCCATAGTAACTGATTCTGGAACCTTTCAATCATATGTGTATGGGGATGTCGAGGTCTCTCCCTCAGAAATTGTCTCATTCCAGAGAGAAATTGGTGTCGATGTAGGGACAATGCTAGATGTTTTTGGAAGACCAGACATGAGTAGAGAGGAAACTGAAAATGCAGTCGACGAAACGTACAGCAGAGTTTCAGAATCTCTCTCAGAGGCAGGACAAGAAATACTGCTCAATGGTCCAATCCAAGGGGGTTTGTATGGTGATCTGAGGGCCAGATCAGCAGAGTTGATGAGCCGGGAGTCCGAATCTGGAGCCACATTTGCCATACATCCGATAGGGGGAATAGTTCCACTAATGGAACAACAAAGATACCAAGAATTGTTTTCGATAATTTTGGCAGCCAAGTCCCAAATACCACCAAATAAGCCAATTCACATGTTTGGTTGTGGCCATCCAATGCTTTTCCCGCTCTCAATAGCATTGGGAGTGGACCTTTTCGATAGTGCAGCCTATGCCTTGTTCGCTCGTGACGACAGGATACTCACTCCAGAAGGGACTGTAAAGGTCCAAGGATTAAGAGAGTGGCCAATCACATCAGAGGCTCTTTTTGGTACAAGCCCAAGCGAGGTTCTTTCAATGTCAAAGGATGCGAGATCCGAGATACTAGCCAGACACAATCTTGAGATAACTCAGACGGAACTTTCCAGATGCAGGGAGGCGATAAGAAATGGAACAATTTGGAAGCTAGCTGAGATAAGGAGTCATGCATCTCCAAGACTAAGAGAGGCCTTTGAATGGGTGATTGACCAGCTCGAGGAACTAGAAGAATCGGAAGTAGGGAGTTCATTATTGGATATCATGGCCTCAACCAATCCAATCAGAAAGGGAGGAGAGTCAGTGTCGGATGATCTAGCCTCTAGGCCACATATTCTTCATCTTATGGCTCTAATTTCTCTAAGATGGAGGCCTCCCGGATCCTGGTGGGATGGTAGTACGGGGCCTGCTGACAAGGTTCTGATACTGGACAATTTCCCTCCTCCTTGGAGGGAAAGCTCCATGGGTACGATCGTTAATCATCTCATTGAATTTCCAAGAACGATTGTCCTCATTTCTACTCCTCTGGGCCCTATTCCCTACTCTCTTGAAGACGTCTCTCCATTCTGTCATCTAGATGGTTCAGACAATATTTGGGATGACCAGACCGATCTTATTCGGCCCTCCGATGAAATCTCTTACCTGGGTCTCGAAGACTTAGAGATAGTTATCTCCAAGTCATCTGAAACTATTGATGAATCCTCGTCAGATATTAGAAAAATCAGATCTTGGTTAGATAGATGCTCAGTGGTAGACAAGCTTTCGGTTTTCTGTGCCACTCATCCATTCAAACTATGTAAAATCACAGACTCAATGGAGTCAAGGCGTTCAAATACGGATAGAATGGTGAATGTTAGTTTCGACGGAGTACATGCCTTGTCTCCCAGGCTGAAGGATGGAGGAATATCACTGACAGCTGAGGGCGCCAGAATACTATACTCGCTGAACGAGGGGGTTCCGGAACCTTTCGGTGCCGCCAGTACCGATGAAGAAAATGACTTCCCGGGTATACCGAGAGTAATGATAGCAGAAGACGCCATTCCATTTGTCGGCAATGGCCGAAATGTAATGCATGGATACATTACAGGGGCCGACTCACACGTCACACCGGGTCAACCATGCGTGGTAATTTCTGAGAAGGGAGAACTAGTTGCCCACGGAGTTCCCACGTCAACATCATCGGAAATGTCATGTTTCAATAAGGGGATCGCTGTAAAAATAAGGCAAGGCTTCTTGAAATAATAGCCCATATTCTAGCAAATAATAAGGATATATTCGGGGATTAATTCAAGTGATGCCCTCTAGAGGCACCTATGACTCCCTACGGGAGTCGGGTGACTAATATGGACTCAAGTATCTCAGAAGGATTCCTTATTACCGCCAAATCCCTGAAGAAGATGTATGGCCCACATCTCGCTTTGGATGATATAAATCTAGAAATCCCCCATGGCGCAATCGGAATACTGGGTCCCAATGGAGCAGGTAAATCGACATTCTTTAAGTGCCTTCTTGGATTGATAAAAACTACTTCTGGAGAAGGCTCGGTCCTTGGCCATGATATCAAGACAGAAGGCTCCCTGATAAGATCCAAGATAGGCTACATGCCTGAGTACGATTCACTGGACCCAGGCCTGACCGCGATAGACCAAGTCAGATATTCTGGCGAGTTACTAGGGATGAATCCTGACTCTGCTACTCAGAGGGCTCATGAAGTTCTACAATATGTTGGGCTGAAAGATCAGAGATATAGGAAAATTGAGACATTCAGCACGGGTATGAAGCAGGCTGCAAAACTGGCTTGCGCTCTAATCCATGACCCAGACATACTTATCTGCGATGAGCCAACAAATGGCCTAGACCAAAGAGCCAGAGAATTCATGCTACAGACACTGAAGAAGACAGTCTCAGAAGGCGGGAGGTCAGTGTTAATGAGTAGTCACGTAATGGACGACGTAGAGCAAGTCTGCGATAGAATAGTGATGATTCACAAGGGCAAGATAGTTGTCCATAGAAGCATTGAGGACATGGTCAGTCAAGTCGAGAAAGAAATTGAGATATCCGTCTGGGGCGGAGCTTCAAGGATGGAAAAAGCACTGATATCTTCCAACCTCTCAGTCAGGAGGATGGGGAGGAATATGAGAGTGACGAAGATTGACGATAGTACCTATACAGATATCCTCTCTGCAGCCGCTAAAGCAGAGGTCCAAGTCAGGAAAATGACAGATTACGAACCGGATTTAGAAGATATTTTCTTGTTAATTATGGATAAATTAGGTGAGGATGTAAAGCAGACTGATGACTTGATTACTCCCAGATATTCGGGGGAAGGATCATGAAGGACGAACTTGATATTTCTGGTGGAACAACCCGGATGGAATCAGCGTTTGGCTCTGGAGACGGTGATGAAGAGGCAATTGCATCTGTCGCGCAAAAGGCTGAGGTCAAAGGCTCAATTTACGAACAGACATATCGTCCATGGAGGGGCTCTCTTGGGCCTAGATGGGTTAGGAATTACGCCATTTTTAGACACCATGTATATGGCCTATTCACAAGCAAGGGCCATAGATATTATCACCCAATGGTCAGACTTACAATTTTGATTGTGTTCCTATTCTCCATTTCACCGGTTGCGATGCTCTTTCTGGCATCATTGGGGGGGCAAGGGGGCTTCGGTGAAGTTCTCTCAAGAATGTGGGGCATCAATAGATACAATTTATGGGGGCAGGTTTTGGGATTTTTCCCGAGAAACCTCTGCATGTGGCCACTGCTGACTGCACTGGTTGTTGGAGGCATGATTTCTGATGACAGAAGGAATGGTACTAGCGCGATATATTTCTCCAGGCCTGTTAACAGGACGGACTACACTGCAATGAAGTATCTCAGCAGCGCTGTGGTTCTAGGATTCGTTATCGTATTCTCGTACATCGTATACTACACAAGTGCCATAGTTCTGAATGGCGAGGGATGGGCATTCCTTATCGACACATTTCCAATTTTTATGGGCGGCCTCTTGGCAGGAATTCTCCTAGTGATCACATACACTTCGATTGGACTAGCCCTGTCAAGTATCAGTCAAAGCAGATTCTTTGCCGCTGTCGCATTCCTAGCAGTTATCTATGGCACAAAAATGGTCGCCTTCCTCATAGAATCAACATTCGATTCCTCGATCCTCTACGTATTAAGTCCCTATGACGGACTCGCGAATATCGGACAATGGCTAGTTGGGATAGAGTCAAATTACGATCTTCCTTTATCATTCTCAGTTGTGTCAATATTATTGATTAACTTCTTGTCCCTGATACTGCTAACAAGCAGGGTGAGCTCTTTGGAGGTGACAAGAGAATGACATCAGATCCCCCAGCCGTGATGTTGGAGGCTGTATCCAAATGGTATGGCGAGGTAATCGGCATCAATGATGTGTCATTAGCTATAGACGGTGGAGTAACCGGGGTTCTAGGGCCTAACGGAGCTGGAAAATCCACATTATTCAAATTACTACTAGGTAGACTTAGGCCTAGCCAAGGAGCAGTCAGACTCTTTGGAACAGATCCTTGGGACAGTACTTCTCCTTTCAGAAGAGTAGGCTATGTTAGCGAGACAGAACCATTGTATGAGTGGATGACAGCACTCGATTTTCTAACTACTATGGCAAGATTACATGGCATGACTAGGGAGGAGGCTAAGAATCGGGCAGAGCACGTTTTGGACTTTGTTGGCCTCAGTGAAGTTAGGCATAAAGAGGTCGGCAAATATAGCAAGGGAATGCGTCAAAGGGTGAAAATAGCCCACGCATTGGTCCATGACCCAGACTTAATTATTCTGGATGAGCCACTTCATGGGTGCGATCCTCTGGCAAGAACTAGCATAATGAGTGTGATTAGGGAACTCGGCAATAGGGGAAAGACAGTCATAGTTTCTAGTCATATTCTAGAAGAAATTGAGAGGATAACTGAACAGATTGTCATACTTCACAATGGGAGGCTACTAGCTCTGGGTAATTTACATGCCATAAGAGGCCTTCTTGACAAGCACCCTCACAGGATTATGTTGGAGACGGAGTCCCCTAGGAAGCTAGCCAAGGAGCTCATTTCTGAGGATCCGATTTACGGGGTCAGATTCCCCGAAGAAGGCTGTCTGGAAATACAAACGGGAGACCTTTCTGCAGCACATGCAATTCTCCCAAGTGCAATCGTTAACTCTGGAATCAAGGTTACTTCAGTTGAGAATCCCGATGACAATTTGGACTCTCTTCTTGGATATCTAGTAGGTGGCTAAAAATGGATGTTCAGGGAAGACAACTATCCGAGACTGTCTGGACAAAGCTTGACAGAAAGGCCGGAGCAGTCGTTGAATTGACCATAAGGCAACTCAGGCACAAAATATCAACATGGGTTGTTTTATCTTTGGGAGCAGTACTCATGATTATGCTTCTCGCATTCTACATTGATGCAGTCAGGGATGGATTCGAGCCAGTGGATAACGATGGTGACAGCGTTGATGAGGATCGAGACGGATATCCCCTCGGGCAAGAGAGAAAATATGGGACTAGTGACTGGGATGGCGAACAATTCCCAGGATCCGGCACTTACATTTACGAGGGAGAAATTGATTGGAATGATGAAAATAGGGAAATTTCAGGCAATAGAACATGGGAAGGTATGGCATATCTGGAGTCTACATGGATAGATTTTGATTACAAGGGGGGGCAATGGGACTACATCATCGATTGGGACGATGTAACTGTTTGTCCGGATACTAGAGGAGTGGTGTTCGAGGATTGGATGCCTGATTATTCAACAGCATGTCAACTAGAAAATGGCACATATGTCACCAATGGAAAGTTCACAGCCGAAGGTAATCTAAGCGTCCCAATGAATTACTTCCTCTCTTGGGGGTACATAACTGGAATCTTCGAAGTTCCCAAAGATCCGAAGGAAATGTACATCGACGAAGATGATATCGACTGGGATGGCTCTGGAGGGAGTCAAGGAATTGATGACGATGGCGACTGCCTTAGAATTGATTGGTTTACACAAAACGATGTCAATGGCGATCTCATGTGGTGGCAAGAGCCACATAATCCAGATTCTAATGGGAATGGAATCCCCTGTGATGTGATATGGGTAATTGATCCAGAAACTGGAGAAGTTATTTCGATAAATGCGGACTCTTCAGTTGATGAAGATCCTGTGGATGAGAACTATGTTGGAGAGGCTGGCCATAGGACGTTTGTCATAGCTACTGGGAAGATAGCATTCGTACTTCTTCTCGGACTATTCCTTCCCCTATTCCTTTCGTTAGGTTTGGTCAGGGATGAAACTGAGAGAGGGACTCTACACTACCTTCTCTCAAAACCAATCCACAGAGGCGAATTTATTCTATATCGTGTTTTAGGATATTTGGTGGTAGTGTCCATCTTCGTTTTGTTTCTATCATTATTTATGGCCCTGATTACCTCTGTTATAGGGCCCGGGGACAGTTTAGTAAGAATTGGTGACTTCCCTGTTTGGCTTGGAATTGCATTCACCACTATTCTGGTTCTCGCAGCATATGGTTCGCTGTTCAATACAATAGGTCTACTCCTTCCCAAGTACGGCGTCTACCTCTGCATAGTCATCGGCGTTTGGGAGTTTGCAATGGGCTTTACCACCTTAATATCGCCCAGTTCTACTGTGGCATCGTTATCGGTTTCACACTGGGGCTTGCAATTAATCGACTCAATAGTCCTGGCTTCATGGCCGGACACTATTCAATTCTCACAGATGTCTTATGCGTTTAGCTTGGATACAGGTCTTGAGTGGATTTGGTCCCCTCCTGTGCATACACTAGACACCAATAACCCATACATGGGAATAATAACTTCAGTAGTTGTTCTGCTAAGCACTTCTGCTGCAATGATTGGTATCGGTAGCGCAGTCTTCAGTAAGAGGGAGATAATGTGATCACATGAGCGAAGATTTATCGCATTTCAAAGGAGACTTCTCATCTCTGTGGAGGCTGGATATGATGCCTCCTATTCGCAGACTTTCATGGTGGTGGTGGTGGGCCCTAATTCTAATTCCGGATCCTGATAATCCAGGGAGGTCAAAGCAGTTAATGGTCCTCTGGTCGACAAAAGAAACACCTGCAATTAGAGTGAGCGGGCATTGGTGGAAGCCAGGCGGGAGGATGTACGTAGATGAGCACGGAGGGCATGTAATACCCGGAATGGTCTGTGCGTGGTGGTTCGACGGAAAGGAGATGTTCGAGCCGCTAGTCAAGAGAGAATGCAGGATGGCAAGTATCTCCGATACGCATCCTTTGTGGCCTGGTGAAGGAAAAGGCGAAGGAGCCGGAGCCGTAGTCCCTCTGATAGATCAGGACATGTCCATAGGTATGGCACCCGGAAACAAATCATTTTGGATAAATCTCTCGAGTGACGAGGAAGCCGTTTCCAAGGGGGCACCCTCCAAATTCGAAGCTGAGCTAACTCCCTGGTGGGGCCCTCCCAGTGAGCTAACTTACAGAAATAATGTTTATTTCCTAGGAATGGGCTATGATATACTCAGACTTCAAGCGACAAAGTGCAAGCTCGTGGTAGATGGAGAGGTCATGGAAGGCACAGGATATTTCCAGAAAGTTTCAGTTCAAGCCCCATCATTTCCATGGTTTTGGGGAATGCTGCACTTCGATGATGGCTCATACCTGGATTGGTTCATGCCTCATGTGACGCCAATGTGGTCAGCCCGTGATGATGAACCTTGGAGGTTAAGAGACTTCTTCAGAACTCCCAACATAGGCACTGGTGTATTTCACGATCGTAAAACTGGGAAGACACAGAATTTCGATAACTGCACCGTTGAGCTATCGAAGCAAAATTCCCCGGATGCAATGAAAGATGACAAAGGAAATCCTTTGCCAGAATTCTTGGTAAGGGTATGGAACGAGGAATCAAGTGCCAAAATCAGGGTCAGAGCGGTGAGCAGAGCTAGATGGATTTTCGATCAGCCCACTAGGGCCTCATGGGTCAGTCACCTGACTTACAACGAATACCCACTGGAGGTAATCTCGATAAATTACAAAGATTCAGAGGGAACCAGAAATGAAGGCGACTATGAATGGATTCATGGTAATGCCGAACACGCTTGGGGAGTTCTACACTAGGTGAAATTATGAACGATAAAATAAACAATTTTAGATCGCAATTAGATATCCATGATGTTAAAGAGAAATTTCCTGAGATGACAGAATCGGAGACTCCTATTTGGCAAGGAAGTCCAGCTTTAATGTCCATGTCCGGAAAATACGCTCTTTCTATGTTGGTTCTACTCGTCCATTTGATTTTCTTCTGGGCTGCTAAATTCGAAGATGTTGAAGGAGAAGGAAATCTGAATCTTGTAGTTGGTTTGGCAAAGGCGATTCTCGACATATCCGGTGTTTTTGGATTCGTCATTGTTATGATGATCATAGCTAAAATAAACCATTATCTGAATACCTCGACATCTGGAGGTTGGACCACATCTTGGCTGTTGATTAATGGATTGATCCCATTCACGATAGTTCTCTTCGACTGGGGAGGGAAGATAATTGGGAATTTTACCGATGGAGTCCCCGACACGCCCATGTGGCTGGATTGGTATTATCCACTTCTAGGGGGTCTTTCCGCGTTCTTCTCTCTGGCGATCACTACACACTACAGGAATTCATTCCAGTATGCAATTACTGATAAGAGGGTTCACATCAGGAAGAAGTTCCTATATTTCGACTCTAGTACGATAGGAATTCCTTTTGAGAAAGTTGAGAATCTAAAAGTTGAGCCATCGGTCATAGGGAGAATCTTCGGCTTTGGCAATATTCATGTAATCACTGACGGTATTCAGTCAGATGCCCGTGATGAAGAACAATCCGGAGAAAGCTCTTCAATCATATCTTCTATTCTATTTGGATGGATTCTCTCACAAAGAAAAGGCTCCCCTTCTACGGAAGATCCTAGTCAATGCCTCTTCTGCATCAATGATCCGATGTCAGTTTACAGTTTGATCAACGAGTTGATTGACAATTCATAGTTGTCATCCGCACCGTTCTTAACTGCATGGCGTCCGATTATGTCTGAGGGGAGCCAATGGCGGACGATCAGATAACACAAGCAGCCCAATTAATAGCCCAAGGAGACTTCATGGAAGCGATGGAAATTTTTGAGAATTTCATTGAGTCTAATCCGGATGACCCTGCAGGATATCATGGATGGGCCGAAGCAGCTCTCCTAGAGGTTCAGGTCAATGGCAACTTTGACGAGAAGGGCAATGACAGAATAAATGAGGGGCAGATTAATGCATATTACAGAAGAGCATCTTCAATGGATCAAGATAATCCCGAGTATCTAGCATCGTACGCCAAAGCTCTACTTGAATTCGATAGAATTTCGATGGCGGTCCGTGAGTTCAGGAAGCTCAAGGCACTGGGTGATAAACTGGATGACTTGGATGTTTCATCACATTTCTATGAAGCTGCCAAGACTCTTATCGACCTTATCGACCTTAAGACGGAATTCGATAGGAGTAACCCTAATGCAAGGCAATTCATACCAATTGCTCTCGAGTTTGCAATGCTGGGGCTAGGGTTTTCATCCGTTGATGAAGCCATGGAGTATCTTGTTTCTGAGGAATGAAGGGGGCAAGGTCTCTGGCTAGCGACTGTTTCTTAGTCGCAATAGGGTACCATGGAAAGAATTTTCATGGCTCACAAATTCAGCCTAATGTCAGGACTGTCCAAGGGGTCCTTATTGATGCCCTAAAAGAAATCGGATGGTGGTCCAAGGGATGCTTATGGATATTCAGTAGGACTGACGCTGGAGTCAGTGTGAGGATGAATCTTATCCGTCTCGAATTGCCCGATTCGGTCATTTCGTCGATTAATGAGTCAGCCGTAATTAGGGCTCTGAATGACCGTCTCCCAGATGATATTGTTGCATGGGGGGCCAAAAAGACCTCCTCGATCACATCTTCTAGGCCAGTCATTTCAAGAAAATACTTCTACAGGTGTCAGTCGATAAAGAATTGGCCTAAGAACGTCGATCTTGATCTCCTAATAAAGGGGTG
>PBZE01000029.1 GCA_002730095.1 Methanobacteriota archaeon
CATGTGCATTGCCCCCATCAAAGCTATTAGAGTCTCGTTAGAGCAAATGTTTGATGTTGCCCTGTGCCTTCTGATATGCTGCTCCCTAGTGGATAAAGTCAGCGTATATGCTGTTTTTCCATTGGTATCGATACTCTGTCCGACGATTCTACCAGGCATCAGTCTAAGAAAATCCTTGGTACATGCAAATATCCCGTATATTGGACCTCCAGCCGTAGGCCCTATTCCGAAGGGCTGCCCTTCGCCAACAACGATATCGGCCCCCCAATTCCCAGGAGGTTCTATCAGTCCAAGAGTAGTTACATCCACGCCTACAATGATTGCGGTTTTCTCCCCGACGATTTCCCTGAGCCTCATCAGACCCTCGTCTAAGATTCCAAATGAGTTTGGTTGCTCGACGTATACTGCGCACGATCCGAATGCGGATGAAGCCATTTCAAGATCCAGAAGGCCATCACTCCCATGGGGGAGCTTCATTATTTCGATTCCGACCCCTTGTGTATAATTCTCTATTACTGACAACCTATGAGGGGGGACCAGTTCAGAGATGAAGACTGTGTTTGGCTTCTCTACTTTCTTTGATTTGACCCTGACAGCGCAAGTAATAGCCTCAGCTGCGGAGGTACTGGCATCATACATCGAGACATTAGATATGGGGAGCTCGACAAGCTCTGAGATCATAGTCTGGAACTCCCACATGGCTTGGAGCATTCCTTGACTGACCTCTGGTTGGTAGGGAGTGTATGATGTCAGAAACTCGCCCCTAGTAGCGATCATAGGTACCATGGAAGGCACAAAGTTTCTGGCTAGGCCAGCCGATAGGAACGAGGGGCGGCTATCAAGATTCACATTTGCCCCCAATAACTTCTGGGCGTCCCTGATTATTTCTTCCTCTGATTGGGGAGCACGGAGTGGAAGGGGCCCTTCAGACCTGATTTTCTCAGGTATGTCATCGAAAAGGTCGTCCATGGATTTTAGGCCCATAATTTCAAGCATTTCTTGCTCTCTTCCGAGATTTGGTAACTGGTCCACGCTATCCCTCGCAATGTTCGAGGAGTAGATAGTTTATGATTATCTTTGGCAGGGATTCTGCAATGGTGCACCGACACACTCTTATTACTCCCAAGTCAGTCAGTACATCATGAAGGTCGCGATAACTGCTTCCGACGCATTCGTCGCACCCTACATCATTGATGCTCTCGGCGATTCAGCTGTGGTCATTCCTGATGATGTCTTAGAGGACAATATGGCCCTAGACGTCATGTTAACCCCCTGTAGTGCACTGATTCATATCAATTCAAGGCCGGTTGACACAGGAGTGGCGAGGAACGACAGGGAGGCGAAGATAATGATGCGGGAAGCTGCAAGGCCTGTTTTGGATGCCGTAAACAGGCATGGGGAGCTACACATGATTATTGTCGGAACTCTAAGAGTCTATGCGGATTGGTCACCTGGTGATGACTACTACGGCCCTGAGTCTTCATTATCCCCAAGAGATACAGCGGCAGAAGGCCAGCTTTGGATTGAAGAGAATGCCTTAGAGAGGGCTGAGTCGGGCAGACCGGTGAGTGTAATCAGAGCTTCGAATGTTCAAGGGATCCCACTTTCAGGACCTCCTGGGAATGGGATACTTCATAGGTGGGCCAGTGAGAGTCAGATAGGCTGGATAAATGTGCCCGGTTCTGGAGATGATATCAAGGATCTTGTCCATATTGAGGATTTAGTCAGAGTGATTCTCTCGGTACTTGATAACCCGCCCCTAACGCGCGAGAGTTTTGCAGTTGGTTCGGGAATGGGCATCACTATGAACGATCTAGCGAACATCTACAATGAGAAAACGGGGGCATCTGTTGAGTTGAATCAATCATCCGAGGGAGAGGTTTGGGGGATTGTTGATGCATGGTTCCTAGATCACAGATGCGGATTCAGGCCATCAATTAGCCTAGAAGAGATGATTGCCGAATCATTGGAGTATTCTGGTTATTGAGCATTCAATATTACCCTATTCCTTATTGAATTCCATCCGTCGACCATACATGGAATTTCTAACTCATACCCTGTCTTGAATGATGAGACGTCACTATCCGATGGCAACCTAATCTCTACAGAATTGGATGATGCACCGCCACTAGGTACTAGCAAAGAGGCGATGATGGTACTTCCCCCCCTATATCTGTCGTCAATCCCAATCCCAAAGCTTCTCTCTACTGAAGATATCTTGACCAAGATATTAACTTGGGTGCCTGAAAATTTCTCTTTTAGAGAATTCTGCTCTGAAAGCATCCTAGCCGAGGAAAATGACTCTATTATGGAACGAATAGTATCATTTTCCGATTCTGGCTTTGAAACCTGAGGATCCTCTGATGGTGTTGTCTGAGACTGCTCAACGGGGTCCGGCATGGACTTTGTTTCTGCAGGGGCTTCGACTTCTTCGGATTCTCCAATCTGAGTATCTTCGCTTTCAATGGAAGAAATTGCTGCAGACCCTATTGCTGCTGCAGAAATCCCTAGAGCGACATCTGCGCTAGACAACATCCTAGATGTAGCGATTGACTGAAACGAGTCTGCTTTGGCTTTCCACAATTCTCTAGCTGGGTTCTGAAATATAGAGGGGAGCTTGGAAATCTTCGATTCGGCCTGACTATCGGCAGCTTCTCGAGCTGTTTGCAATGATTCAACAGTTGAGAATTCTGAGGCCTCAAGAGCTCCAATGATGTCTGTGAAATCATTGGAAACATCCCCCATTAGTTGACTCGGGTCATCCTCCTCGATGACCTCAATTTCCGAATTTCCATAATTCTGTTCTTTTTCGTCGGAATCCGAGTAAGATTTTGTTTCTGTTGATGCGTCTCGTTCGACGGCATTATCGGCTGTAGCGGAGCTTGCCATTTCGACATTGATCCTTCCGACCCCCACCCATCTCCTAGTTCCTAGTGGGAGGTCCCCACTTGCAGGTGGCCTTGTCCACCCCCCTCTGTAGTAATCCTGATTACCACTCTGTTCCCTATCATCTAGGCTCCAAGAGCTAGCGCCTCCTGATCCAGCATTGTAGAAATACATTCTAGCACCATTTTGATTGATGAATAGAGGCTTGCCGTTCATTTCGCCATTTGGGGCGTAAGTCCCATTATAGAGCTCGTTGGGATGTCCTGAGACCGTTAGAGAATTGCCGCCAACGTATGATTCAGAAGGCCCGGATTCAACTAGAACAAGGATCTCTTGCAGATCTATCGAGCCGTTTCCATCAGAATCTAAAACCGAGAAAATAGCTGTTACTATGGCCCCTGGGGCTTTCTGACCGGTAATAGAGCTTAATGCGGCTTCGAACTCATCGAGGTTGAGGCTTCCATTGCCGTCGAGGTCGTACTTGGAGAAAAGTGCCTCAGCCGATATTCCTCTTGATCTCAAAATTGTTTGCAGATTCTTAATCGCTACAGCCTCAATTCCGCCACTCACTGTATCTACCCTGCTTACCACACGGGCCATTCAGCAATGAGTTTTGCCACTGCACTACAGGAATGGGGCCCTTACCACGATGGCTTCAACAGTCCTTCTGGAAGAGGATTTTATCCAAACTGTTTGGCCGACTTCCGCATTTTCCATATAGGCCATTGCAATTCCCATTCCACCTAGGCTTGGAGAAGGGGCGCCACTGGTTACATATCCGATGGGTTCTGAGTCATCAGAGTCCGAACCTAGTACTTGATGGCCTGGCCTCGGGGACGGGCCTCTGGAAACGCACCTTATTGCCATCCACCTTGGAGATTTTCCAAGAGAAGATTCGACACTTGATTTTCCTAAGAATTCATGGTTCATATTAAGTCCGAATGGAACGTTGGTTTCAGCAGTATTTCGATGGAGGAAGCCTTCTGGCAAATCTATATCGGGAGAGCTTCCGAGCCCTGGCCAGAGAAAATCCTGTCCTGATAACAAGTACCCTTTTTCCAACCTCAGAGTGTCTCTAGCACCTAATCCTACAGGGACCAAACCTAAGTCAGATCCTTTGGAAATAAGTTCTCTCCAGAGAATGCTTGCCTGATCATTGGGGACGAAGATCTCCATCCCCTTCTCACCGGTGTAGCCAGTTCCCTGAATCCATCCGGTAATTCCTAAATCATTTGTAGCTATTTCTTGACATCTAAAACGCCCAATATTATTTTCAGCCCCAATTACCTTAGAAATTGCATCTCCAGATTTCGGACCTTGAACGGCAATAATACTGATTTGCTCGGAATCATTGAAGATTTCAACTGTACCGTCTTCGGGAAGGTGGCTATTGAACCAGCTGAGCATCGTAGAAACCATTGATGCGTTTGGTACGCCAAGAATTTCACTATCCGACTTTACTGCGAAAATCATATCGTCAATCAGGTTTCCATCCTCATCCAAAAAATGAGTGTATCCACAAGTCCCTCGGCCAAATTTCCTGAAATCTTGCGTACCAATTCCTGAAAGCCATTCTTTGACGTTGATTCCGGTGAATCTAAAGAATCCCATATGCGAAACATCGAAAATACCGACTGCTGAACGTGTGGCCATGTGCTCTTCCTTGATAGATGAATACCATATTGGAAGCTCGAAACCATGGAAATCGACTATTTTTCCACCATTTTCAATGTGAGATTGGTAAAGTGGAGTCTTGAGGGGCACAGATTCCATGGCCTCAGGGAGAGAGGGGAGGAGAATAAGTTTGGCGTGGGACGATAGTGAAATATGATTCGTACCATTGCACGAGGAGATCAATTGATGCGCAGGTTTAAGTATGGCAGCTTTGACTATACAACTACTGGTTCATATGATTGAAGAGAAGACTGGCGAGCCTCGAAATTCTGATTCGGCGAAGCGTGTAAAGTCTAGCCGCAGAAGAGCGATTTCTCCCTCTATGAGGCCTTCTGAAAGTAGGAAGACCGAATCAGTTTTCAGGCCTTGTTCCGTTTGTGGGTCCAGTTCTTGGGACACCGACGAAATAAGGGGCGAGACGTCATGCTCAGAGTGCGGATATGTTGCTGAGGAGAACATGATTGACCTTGGCGCGGAATGGACCAATCACTCCGGGGGCGAGGACAAGAGTAGAGTCGGCGCGCCCACAACCCTAACACTATCGGACAAGGGCCTCTCCACTGAAATCAGAAGGTCGGATCTGACTTCTGGTGCGGCAAAGAGGCATGGCATGTCTGGTAAGGCACTGAGAGATTGGAGGAGAAGGCAACGAATCGATCAGAGAAGTAAGACCAGGGACAGTAGGAGTAGGAATCTTGCTAAAGCGATGCAATTTATCAGAGACAGAGGGGACCTCCCCCCTCAGATTGAGCAGGAAGCGGCTGGACTCTACAGGCATTCTGTTGACAGGGGACTGGTAACAGGGAGGAGCATTAGAGGAGTTTCTGCCGCATGTGTCTATGTAGCAGCGAGGGAAGCCAAAATCCCCCGGAGGATAGAAGATGTGGCAGAGTCCTTTGATATGACAAAAGATGTAGAGCTAAAAGAGTTGAAGAGAACCATTCGATTAGTGTCAAGATTCCTTGGCGCCCACCATATCACAGGGCCTGAAGAGTACTTCGAGAAGTTCCACTCTGACTTAGGAATGAAGCCAGAAGTACTCGGCAGAGTTAGAGAAATGTGGAGATTGGTAAAGGATGACCTATCTTGGCAGGGGAAGAAGCCCTCTGGGATAGCTGGAGTGATAATTTACAGGGCGTCCCAAGAAAGCGATTCCCCTAGGACGCAGAGCGAGGTTTGCAAGGTATCTGGCATAAGTGAGGTCACGTTGAGGGGTCTTCTGAAAATTCTGAATCAAAAACTGTCCGATAAACAGATTTGATGCCACTATCGCCTTATGCGAAAACGACTGTATATATGCAAGTCCGTTCATGGAAGTGCATGAGTTCAGCCGGTAATAATGATGTTCTTTGGAGGAAATTGGAGCTTCAACTTGATTCTTGGGAATTCACCGCAGATCCATCAAAAGCTAGTTGATGTTTTGGAGGCGTGTGTATGGGTTCCTTCTTGGTATTCGGAGGCAGTAGCGATATAGGCCAGATTCTCTGTAAATCATTAGTTTCCAAGGGGCATACCGTATGTGCCACTGGTAGGGACCTATCTAGGATGAAAGAGCTTCAGGAACTTGGTGTGATGATCCATATCGGCGATGCGACTGATGAGGCCTTTGTTGAAAATACTGTAAACAGTTTCGAAGCAATCGACTCGGGGAAATTGGACGGGGTGGCTCACTTGGTGGGATCGATATCGATTAGACCCCCCCATGCAATGAAAATTGACGCCTTCGAGGATGTATTGAGGACCAATCTAACGTCTGCCTTCTTGGTGCTTTCTAAATCCTGTAAGTACATGCTACGAAATGGTGGAGGGAGATTAGTTTTCACTTCTAGTGTTGCTGCCGGAGTTGGGCTGACTAACCACGAAGCCATTTCAGCGGCAAAGGGAGGAGTGGAGTCGATGTCGCGATCTGCCGCTGCCACATACAGCCGGAGAGGAATAAGAGTGAACACAGTAGCACCTGGGCTGACTGACACAAGGCTTGCATCTCCAATAACCAAAACTGAGTCTTCCAAGGAAGCAGCAGTGAGCAAGATCCCCTTGAATAGAATTAATGAGCCTGGCGAAATTGCTGGTGCCATTGATTGGTTACTAACTGACGCACCGGACAATCTAACTGGGCAAATTCTCAATCTGGATGGAGGAATGACCAGTATTCGGTGATTTCATGGATTGGACAGATGCTATCAAAGACGAGAGGTTATCGGAAGGAAAGGGGAAAATGGTGAACCTCGGAAGTAAGATTCTGATGATTGTGAAAATAGAGGGCGCCATACACGCGACCGAGGGACTTTGCAAACACATGAAATGGCCGTTGTCTTGGGGTGGGAAATTCGAAGACGGGTGTGTGACTTGCCCCCTTCACCAGACCACCCACCGTATATCTGACGGGGAACTAGTGAGGTGGGCACCATTTCCTCTATTCCCCCCCTATGGAAAACTAGTTGGCTCCCTTGTTAAGGAAAGGAATCTTGGGATTTATGAGACAAGGGTAAAAGATGGATTTGTTCAGGTACTAATTTGAATAAGAAAATACCATAGACGGGGAACCCTGAATAGTATCGTCAAATTGGAGGGTTTGTTCAGATGATTGAGGGGGAGATTATTGATGATGAGGGGTACAGGAAATTTACCCCATATCAGAAGCCTGAAAGAAGTGGTCTTTTTTCAATGAAGGCTAAAATATACATTTCAGCTTCATTCCTAGCTTCAATACTGATTCTTGTCTCACTGCAGGGATGGATTGTCGATGATGTTATCAAGGAAATTAAGAAGGAGCTAGGCATCTACGAAAGAGTTCCTGTATGGGAAAGATCTGAATGGCCATATCTAACTAATTACTCCAATGGTTTTGTCATGGAATACGGCGAGTATGATTTATTGGAGACTGACAACGAATGGGGCTCGACTCACTATTTTGTTGAGTTCGACCTGCCACTTAGCGAGGGGGGCTCTGCTCCGAATGGATTGGTCAGCCTCGCTGTGTGGCTCCCCAAAGTCCCAGAGGGAACAGCGGTTCCAGTTATTGCTGAATTTGGCCCTTATTTCGATGAAATTAGTGTGGAGACTCCTTCGATAGAAGTTCCTGGGACTTGGCTCGGTCAGATGATCATTGATCAGATACTACCTCATGGGTACGCATTTGCTCAGGTTTCTGTAATGGGCACAGGTAGGTCCAATCACTGTATGGATCTCATGGGTAATGCTGAGCAACTTGGTGTTGATGCCGCCGTTACTTGGTTGGGAACCCAGGAATGGAGTAATGGCAGAGTCGCCATGATCGGAAAATCCTATGATGGATCCACGCCATGGCAGGCCGCAACATTCGGCAATGAGCACTTAGCGACGATTGTCCCTATTTCCGGACTAATTGGAGTAATGGAGCTGATGTGGAAAAACGGTAGCAGTGAAGCTAGGGCGGCCATAATGCACAATGGAGTTTATGGGTCTTATGGAATGGATGGCGATCAGGAGGATATTGGAAACATGTGTCCGGATTACATCATTGGCCCCGGCACGGGGATTTCTGCATACATTTGGGGAAGTGAATTTGCGGGCACTTACTGGGAAGAGAGGTATTTCTTGGAGAGGGTCCTCCAGAACTACAAGGGCTCTGTATACTTGATTCAAGGGATGCATGATTGGAATGTCGACCCTCACATGGCAATTCCTGTGATCAATCAACTTAAGGACGCTGGAATTGAATCAAAGGGGCTTTTTGGACAATGGGATCACGATTATCCAGACAGGCCTGATTATCACTTCGACCGCTCTGGAGAGGGGAGGGGCAGAGAAGCATATCCCGAGATGGTCAGATTCGACTGGATGCAGGATTTACTGGAATGGTTCGACTGGTACCTGAAGGATTTTGGAGATCAGCCCGGACTATTTGTGGAGATTCAGTCTAATCAGGGACAATGGAGGATTGAAGAAAGATACCCCCCGAGTAATATGGAAACCCTCTCCTTTGATTTGGGAGGGTCCCTCTCGAACGTAGCAGGTGGGACGACAAGGATACTTCCGAATGGTAACTTTGGACCGATTTATGAGAGCGCCCCTCTTACTGAGGATATTTGGATCTCTGGCTTACCGAGATTGCACATCGATGTTTCCACAAGCACTGTTGGGGGACAGATCTATGCCCTATTGGAAGACTGTTCCGAAGACGGGGATACATGCATACACATCGGCCACGCCATAATGGACCTGAGGTATCATGAGGGAGGTAATCAGGAACAAACCTGGATACCAATCTTTGAGACTATCAATGCCAAGATGGAGTTCTTCGCCATGGACGTTCAGATTGAGGCAGGCCACACCATACGCCTGTCACTTGCCAGTACAGGCGAGGACTACCTGCCTGCTTCCACAAGCTCCATAGTCGAGATTTCTGAGGGCTTGAATTCTAATCTAATCATAGACATTATTGATAGAGAGGAAAAATTGCTCTTCAGCCCACCCAGTTGCACACATGATGCTTGCTTGGATTGGATTGGTCAAACATCATAATTCGGAGGGCCGGTTTTGAACCACCTTTCAACTAGTTACAAACCATAATTTCTGAAATGAAATCGCTAGGAATCCAGAAGCCAATTGATAGTCACTCTTCTTCTGACTCGCCTGGTTTATCCAAAAGGTATGAAGGAGCGGTTATTGCTAGTGTGAAGAATATGATGTATGCAAGTAACTTGAGTGATGTATTAATTGTCCTTGGTTGATTTTTCATCCCACTGTTTGAGTTTTCTTTTGAATTTTCATCGTCATCGTCGTCGTCATCGTCGTCGTCATCTTCGTCATCGTCGTCGTCATCTTC
>PBZE01000030.1 GCA_002730095.1 Methanobacteriota archaeon
CCGACAAACCTGATATTTTCTTGGTAGTAGATGATGTCATTCGCACCATCGCCGTTAATGTCGCCAATCTCTACATCCACACCATTAGCGGTGTCCACGAAGCCCGCCCTCTGGGAATTGTTGTTCGAGATAAAGACGTCCTGCCTGTCCGCGAATCCGCCAGAGCCGTCATTGTATAGTGTTGTTATGAAATGCCCCATTGCACTTGCTGAGACGATGTCATTGTCCCCATCACAATCCAAATCCCCTACTGCAACATCAGAAGGATCTCTCTGGACAGCGTATTGGGTTATGTGAGATGCACTGGCTCCAGGTACAAATGATGCGAGTGGCATTGCTAACAATAGGAATACGAGCAACAATGCTTTTCTTCCCTCTCTAAATCTATCTTGTGCGGTCTGCGGACTGAGCGACATGGTCGCTGGGAAACTCATTTCCTTATTATGCCTAATGGGGGGTTGTTTCTGCAACCCCATAGGGGTTGTATCATGGAAAATACATTTATTGAGATTCTAACCAGCTTGGATTTGGAGAGTAATGATCTTCAGCGCCGCCATGAATCCTTTCCAATTTACCGAGCTTCCAAAGCCTGTCTAGGAAGACCTTGATCTCCACCTCTCCCTTGCTAACTCTCTCTCCTAGCAAGCGATGTATGTCAGAGATTGAAAGGGATGTATGCCCATGCTCCCTAACCACCATTGTTAGGATGAGCTGTAGCCATGCCTCCGCCATTGGGTCGACGGAAAGTACGTTTGATAGCGGTTCGGGAGGCTCAACCTCGGACAGAAATTCCTCGAGAGCTGCGATGTCCGGGTCGCTTTGCTTGGATGTTCCAAGACCTGAAATTTTCTCTTCCAGATCCAGCTCTCCAACCGTCCTGACAACGGAAGGAATCCGAGAAGGATCGGGAGGGGGCCCCGGAAGGGATTCCTCTGGGTTAGGAATTTGACTGGTTGGAGTTCCAATGCCGACATCATTTCCCTCCTGACCAGATGAAACTTGTCTAACGAAGCCCATTGCACCACTTATTCCTATGGCTGTTCTAACTGAGTTGACGAGCTGTTCGGTGCCTTCGAGTACAATATCAATATCTTCGGCCTTGGACCTGTAGCGAAATCTAACTGTGTCTGAGTGTCCCATTATATCCCTCCGATTATCCAGTGTAGTTCATAGCCTATTAATCCGTCACTGACTTGCTAGTTTCCTAAGCACAGTCTGTAGAATTCCCCCATTTCTGTAGTATTCAACATCAACAGGCGTATCAAGCCTAACGGTCGCGTTGAAAGATAAGACCGACCCATCTGACTTTTTCGCAGTTACGAGAATCTGTGATAGTGGCTCCAATTCTCCTGAGGCGGGTATGCTGATTTCCTCAGTTCCGTCTAAGCCTAGTGTGTCGGAATCCTCGCCCTCAGGGAATGTAAGCGGCAATACCCCCATCCCCACTAGGTTTGACCTGTGGATTCTTTCGAAAGAAGTGGCAATAACTGCCTTCACCCCTAGGAGCAGGGTCCCCTTGGCCGCCCAGTCTCTACTGCTTCCCGTGCCATACTGTGAGCCAGCGATAACTACGAGATCCGTACCTTCTGAAATATACTTCCTGCTAGCTTCGAATATGGTGGTTACTTCTCCAGTCGGAAGGTGGGTAGTGAATCCTCCCTCGGTACCTGGTGCGAGATGGTTCCTGATTCTGACATTGGCGAAAGTCCCCCTCATCATAACCTCGTGATTACCTCTCCTGCTGCCAAATGAGTTGAAATCCCTTCTTTCAACTCCTCTTTCAACAAGATACTTTCCAGCAGGTCCGTCTTGTGGAAATGCGCCCGCAGGGCTGATATGATCTGTAGTCACAGAATCGCCGAGCTTTAGTAGGACTCTGGCAGAATTAATTGGTGTTACAGGCGGCGGGTTGAGAGGTATCCCCTCTAGGAAGCTAGGTAGTCTGACATAGGTTGATTCCTCATCCCAAGGGAAAAGGGGCGAGGGTGAACTGGGGATGGAATCCCACCTCGGCTCCTCCAGGATATCCGAATACCTATCCTTGAACATCTCAGGGCCAATGGAAGAGGATACTGCATCGCGAATACTCTGATCGCTGGGCCAGATATCTTCAAGCATTACTGGATCACCGTCCTCTGACTCTCCAATGGGGTCTTTCTCGAAGTCTATGTCCAGAGTTCCAGCAAGAGCGTACGCAACCACTAGAGGGGGGCTAGCAAGATAGTTTGCCAGAATCTTCTGGTGAATCCTTCCCTCGAAATTTCTATTCCCTGATAGGACGCTCCCGACTACCAGATCTCCTTGATCTATAGCCTCCTCTATATCCTGATCGAGAGGGCCAGAGTTCCCTATACATGTTGTGCATCCATAGCCAACGACATTGAATCCGAGTTCTTCTAGATAGGGAGTAAGTCCGCTGGCATCTAAGTACTCGGTGACAACCCTACTTCCGGGGGCTAAGCTTGGCTTGACCCATGGTTTGATTTTCAGGCCCTTCTCATGTGCATTCTTGGCGACTAGGCCGGCTGCCACCATGACATTTGGATTACTTGTGTTGGTGCAACTGGTGATTGCGGTAATTACTACATCCCCATGTCCCAAAGTGCAGTCTTTCCCGCTGACTCCAACCCTATCGGAGTTTCTGGAGGGATCAACTCCGTGACCTTGGTGACCTACAGGAGCGTTCAGACTGTCCCTCCAATGACTCTTCATCCCCGAGAGTGGGACCCTGTCTTGGGGCCTCTTGGGACCTGCCATAGAGGGAGTGACCGTTCCCAGATCCAGTGATAGTGATGTTGTGAATTTGGGCGATGGAGTAGTTTGAGTCCTGAAAAGTCCTTGAGCTGTAAGATACCTCCTTACATTCTCAATATGAGATTCCTCCCTTCCTGAGAGCTTTAGATAGTCCAGTGTAATATCATCGACTGGGAAGAAGCCACAGGTAGCGCCATATTCAGGGGCCATGTTGGCAATAGTGGCCCTGTCTGGGAGACTAAGATTCGATAGGCCCTGCCCGTAGAATTCTACAAATTTGCCGACGCACCCATGTTCCCTCAGAAGCTCAACGATCCTCAGGGTTACATCCGTAGCAGTCACTCCTGCTTTTGGCTTCCCACTTAACTCGAATCCCACTACCTCAGGAAGTAGCATGTATATCGGCTGTCCGAGCATGACTGCCTCGGCTTCAATACCGCCGACACCCCATCCCAAGACACCTAGGCCGTTGATCATGGTAGTGTGAGAATCCGTGCCTACGAGTGTGTCTGGAATCCATTTACCATCTTCCTCGCGAGCGACAGACGCTATCCATTCGAGATTTATTTGGTGGACAATACCCCTCCCCGGCGGGACTGCCCTGAAGCTATCCAAACTCTGTTGCCCCCATTTTAGGAATTTGTACCTCTCCATATTCCTCTGATACTCCATCTCCAGATTCCTCTCCCTTGCATCTGGAAATAGTCCGGAGAAGTCGACCTGTACAGAATGATCGACGACCAAATCCACTGGCACTTGGGGGTTCACCTTCTCAGGGTCTCCTCCCAGGTTTACCATGGCATCCCTAAGAGCTGCTATGTCTACCACAGCAGGAACTCCGGTGAAATCCTGTAGAATGACCCTGCTCGGGGAGAATGGAATTTCAGATGGTTGCATTTCGGGTGACCAAGCTGCAATTTTCTTAACATCTTCCTCTGTCACAAGGAAGCCATCGCACTTCCTAAGTGCTGCTTCAAGTAGGCTTCTGATTGTGAACGGGAGAGAGTCCAAATGGCACAATCCGCTCTTTTCGAGTGCATTGAGATCATGAAACTGTCCAGTGCTTCCATTCGCGGTCTCAAAGGTCGAGATGCTATTGAACGGATCTTCGAATGACATGCACACCCATCCCTGTGGGAATGAGGGTTGCCCATCAACTTGACTGAATAGAATGCAGGACACTCAGTTGACAGAAACTGAAACAAGGATGACATCGTCAACTGGTTTGTCGTTTTCAGTTTGTACGCCGTTAATTGCATCCACGTGTGACATGCCACTGATGACTTCACCGAAAACGGTGTGAACGCCGTCTAGCCAATCTGGCGTGCTCCCAGTTGGTACAATGTAGAACTGACTACCGCCAGTATTCTCTGCACTTGTCTTGGCCATGGCAAGTTTTCCGGGACCGTGCTTGAGGCCGTTGTTGGCCTCATCTGGTATCGTCCACTGGCTTTGTCCGCATGCACTGGAGCTGCTTCGACTCTCACCGTTGCAATAGCCAAACCATTTTGCAGCATAACCTCCAGCGCCATTTTGGTTGTCAATATCTCCTCCTTGATTCATGAAATCCTCAATGACCCTGTGGAAAATTGTGGAATCATAGTTGCCCTGAGATGCATGTAGCAACATGTTCTCTACATGCACTGGAGCTTCATCTTGAAAGAGCTCTATCTCAATGGTCCCCATTGTCCTCTGGCCTGTTTCAGAATCCACGTAGGAGACATCCATAGAGACTACTGGATTCCCCTCTTCCTCGGTCAACATATCAGAAATTACCTTTACAGCTACCAAGGACATCATTATCACTGCCACGATGGCGAAGAGGCCGAATGGAGTGGGGTTTCCCTCATCCATTAGTTGGAGTCCCACGCCCCTGGATATTGCATTAGCGTCCATCATCGAAGAGAGGTTATTCATGGCCTTCCTGGTTTCCTTGTTCTTAGAGTCCATCTTCATTGAGTTCCTGTAGTTCTTCAGCGCCTTCCTCCAGTGAACCCTCTGCATATCTGGATCGTCGACACCCAACGCAGTGCCAGCGTCTCCCGCCATCTTCAGAGTCTTGGCCCTCTGAGAGTCATTTTCACATAGATCCCATGACGTTCTGAGCTCATCCAAAGCTGAATTATGATTTCCTTTTTCCATCATTCCTTCGGCTAAGGACCATGAATTAGCGAGCTCTACTGGTACGGGCATGAGAGACGCGAGCCTGCTTTCCTTCAAAACGGCAGCGGAAGATGGGGGGAGGGAAAATAGAACATAAAGCGGGGGAACGGCTAAGACCGGACTCGTGCCGCGTAAGGTTGCGAGAACACCAGCGTTCGACAACGGGGAATAAGTTCAATGGACAAAATCATCAATGATTTCACTATTAACGTCGCTACTGCAAATGGTACAGGTTCGCAGTCGGCCAATCTGATTATACTTCACTCACTTTTCGAGATGGGCGTCCCGGTCAGTGGAAAAAATCTCTTTCCAAGTAATATCTCTGGGTTGCCCACATGGTTCATTATCAGAGCCAGCGATAGAGGATATCAAGCTCCAGGGGATGAGACCAACATACAGATCATGATGAACAAGGACACATGGGAAAAAGATCTTGCATCACTTGATTCTGGTACCATTATCATCTACAATGAGGATGCAAAGCTACCAGTTGACAGGGACGACTGTACTTGCCTTGGAATGCCTATGACTTCGATGGCTCGTGGAATAAGCCCGAAGATGGCGAGGCTGATGGCAAACATGTACTATGTCGGGGGAATAGCGCATCTATTGGGAATTGAGGAGGATGCTATCTCGAGTGCTGTAGAACAGCAATTCAGAGGTAAAGAGAATGCGATTTCGATGAATCTGCAGGCAATATCAGAGGCTCGCTCGTATGCTTCAGAGAACTGGGGCGACGTCTGTAAATTCGCTGCAGTATCGAGAGATAAATCGAGCGATACTTTCTTGATCGAAGGAAATGAAGCAGTCGCACTTGGTTGTATTTACGGAGGGATTAACATGCTATCATGGTATCCCATTACTCCCTCTTCTTCCGTAGCTGAGTCAATAATAAATTGGATTCCAAAGCTGAGAGAAGATGGAGATGGTGGTTCCACATGTGCCGTTGTTCAGGCAGAGGATGAGCTTGCTGCTGCAGGAATGGTACTGGGTGCTGGTTGGGCCGGTGGCAGGGGAATGACTTGCACTAGTGGGCCGGGAATATCTCTGATGTCAGAGTTCATCGGACTGTTCTACTTCGCAGAAGTTCCAGGAGTTATCTGGGACATCAATAGAACGGGGCCTTCGACTGGTTTGCCGACAAGAACACAACAGGGCGATTTGTCAATGTGCTATGAAGCCAGTCATGGAGACACTCAGCACATAGTATTGATTCCGGGCACGGTGGATGAGTGCTTCGAGTTCGGTTGGAGGGCATTTGATTACGCCGAGAGATTTCAGACTCTAGTTTTCGGATTCGGGGACCTAGACCTAGGAATGAACAGGTGGAGTACCTCGGGATTCGAGTATCCCAGCCAAGACATGGACAGAGGGAAGGTAATCAGAACTCAAGAAGAAATGGATTCGATTCCAAACTTTGGGAGATATAGGGACGTTGACGGAGATGGGATTGCTCACAGAACTCTGCCTGGAAGTGGACTTGCCCCCATACTCTACAGAGGCACTGGCCACGATGAAGATGGGATTTACTCCGAGGATCCGCAAGTATACTACGAGGCAATGCAGCGTCTAAAGAGGAAGATAGATGGATCTAGGGATATCTTGCCTGCACCGGTCATTCGCGAGGAGGACGAGGGAGAAGTGGGGATAATCTTCTACGGATCGATGGAGAATTCCATCGTCGAGATTGATGACCTCCTTGAGGAAAGAGGCATGTCGGTTAGCACCTGCAGGGTTAGGGCCCTTCCCTATCACTCAGAAGTTGAACAGTTCATTGAAAGGCACGATAGGGTAGTCGTTATGGAGATAAACCGTGATGGGCAACTGTACGGAATCCTGAGGAAGGAGTTGCCCACGCATTTGATTCCAAAGCTTTTCTCCGTCGCATACAGTGACGGGCTACCACCTAAGGCTAGGGAGTATGCAAACAGGGTAATCGAGGTTTTGGAGGGGTGAAGATATGGTCAAACTGAATGTACTGAATCTTGAGAAGTCCGAATACAAAGGGGGCAAGTCTTCACTCTGTCCCGGATGCGGGCATGACCAAATCTCAAACATCATAATTCAGGCGGCATGGGAGAACGGAATCAAGCCTGAAGGAATTGCAAAAATGAGCGGGATAGGATGCTCGTCTAAGACTCCTGCTTATTTCTTGGCCAAGAGTCATGGATTCAACACTGTTCATGGGAGGATGCCCTCGGTAACAACTGGCGCTAATATGGTAAACAAGGATTTGTCATTCATTGCAGTCTCAGGAGATGGCGATACTGCAAGTATCGGAATTGGACAATTCATACATGCCATAAGAAGAAACCTAGACATGGTTTACATCATTGAGAACAATGGAGTCTACGGATTAACAAAGGGGCAGTATAGTGCTACTGTTGAAAAGGGATCCAAGAAGAAGAAGGGGACTGCAAACGAACAGGCTCCGATTGACCTCTGTGCCATGGCAGTTAATCTTGGATGCACATTTGTGGCTAGGTCTTTCTCTGGCAGTAAGAAGCAATTGACCGCCTTGTTGAGAGCCGCGATGAGTCACAGGGGAATGGCGATTATTGATGTCATATCTCCATGCGTGACCTTCGCCAACAACGATGAGTCATACAGATCTTACAATTACGTGAAGACGAATGACGAGGTCTTGCACATTGTCGATTACATTCCCCATTTCTCGCCTCTCTCTGAAGTCGAGGTCCCAGAGGGAGAATTCAGTGACATTTCTCTCTTCGATGGCTCTACTTTGAGGTTGGAGACGGTTTCTGATGATCATGATCCAAGGGATGCAGTCGCAGCTTTGAGGGCAATACATGAGGCTACTCAGGAGGGGCGCCACGTGACTGGGTTACTCTACTACAATCCAGATCAGCCCACAGCGACTGATACTTTAGGACTATCAGATACCCCTCTGATGGGCCTCTCGGAGGCCGAATTGCGCCCTAGCGCTGAAAGTCTGAAGGAAGTTAATGCGGGTTTCAGAGCCAGATGATTATTGAAGCGCTCGGATTCGTTGAAATATTGGACCTGTGTCGGGATGATGCTAGTCCCTTAGTGTAGTGGTCCATCATATGGCACTCTGGATGCCATGACCCTGGTTCGAATCCGGGAGGGACTACCAATCACAATGATCTGTATAGAAGTTGCGAAACCCAGCTAAACATTATGATAATCATGAACCACCCAAGAGATGCTCTCATCAAGCCGGACTCCTCCTTCTTAGGGGGAAATGGATCGATTCCTGCCTCTAAAGCCTCTGCGATTATTGCCAATTCTTCTTCTATCGTCTCTGGTTGATTCATTGTCAATCCTCAGGGTTCTACTGTTGGGTCCCATCCAGAGACATAATTCTCATCCATGGATTGGAAATATTCCATTGCCGGTGTGATATCTATATCTCGAGAATTGAAATTCTCCACTATTCTATCAAGATTACTTGATTTGGGGATAGTGATAGCTCCCGAATCTATGCACCATTTTATCGCTGCTTGCGCTGGAGTGCAACCCAAGATTTCGGCTGCTTCAACTAATGATGGATCGTTCACCTTGTGCCCCCTTGCCAGAGGGGAATATGCCATCGGAGTAGCTCCTGATTCAATTGTAGCTGAAACCAAGGAAGGCCTCTGTAGCCATGGATTGATCTCTATCTGGTTGACAGCAGGCATTATTCTTGCGTATTTTAGCATATCATTGAGATGTCGCTCTCCATAATTACTGACCCCTATGGAGCGGACCCATTCCCTTTCCAAGCATTCTTCCATGGCCTTCCAGACTGGTTTCCTTGCACTGATATCCACAGGTGGAGCATGGACCAAATAGAGATCGATTGGGCCAATGCCAAGGGCCTCCATACTCTCTTGGCATCTCTGTAGAACCTCCTCATATCCTGTGGCATGGTGCCTTCTGAGTTTTGTAACTACAAAAATTTCATCTCTTGGAATATCTGAGTCTCTAATTGCCTGGCCTACTTCTGCCTCGTTTCCGTATGCCGTAGCGGTATCGATAAGCCTGTATCCGCAAGTTATTGCATGTGAAACCGCAGATTTGCATTCCCTTGGATCCTTCATGAGATATACGCCCAGTCCGAAGTTGGGAATCTCTAATTCTGACATCATGTGTCCCGTTTTGGTATCCTTATGTCCGATCGTAATCATGTCGCCCATGATTTGTGAAGTCATGGCATTTAATCAAACATTGCCGCGCCATGTTGAAGTCTCGTATCCCATCGAAGGCTCATGGCCGAGCTACCTGAAGGAGTTACTCTGCCTCCTTTCGATACCCCAGTGGTCATTCGTTCAGCCTCTGTGATTCTCAGCAGGGAATGTGAAAATGGTCATGAAATTCTACTTGGACATAGAGTCCCTGAGCTAGCAAGTTTTCCAGATTATTGGGCTTTCCCAGGAGGCGGGATATGTGAAGATGATCGTGTTTCGGCGGAGCTTTTGAATGAGGAATTAGATGTGGAAACTGATTACAAATTGGCATGCTTCGCCCTACTTAGGGAGATGGTTGAGGAAGTAGGACTCTCTCCCGATGGAAGGGGAAATATTATCCAGGTTTCTCCAGAGATTAGGGAGTTGGTATGTGAGGATAAGAAGGAGTGGCTGAAGCTAGTTCAGAATGGATCGTTAAACATCGAAATGTTCGATTGCGAGATGGTGACAGATAGGACCACACCTCCCTTTTCACCTAGAAGATTCCAGAATTACTTTTTTCACGTTCCCATGGGTGAGACTTCTGCGTCGCCCACATTTCCCCCCGGAAGGTCTGAGTTCGATGACTTTAGGTGGTGGAGGCCGGATGTTCTGATTGAAAAATGGGAAGAAAACCAAATCCGGATCCCTCCTCCAATTGTAACGCTGATTAGGGATTTAGTCAGGGAGACCTCTGAGACTGGAGATTTCATTGCTGCTTGTAAGAAGTTGAGTTCTGACCCTCCCTCTGGAGACCACAGGATTGAGTTTGCGCCCGGTGTAGAGGCGTTTCCCCTTAGAACGGAAACTATCCCTCCTTCGACACATACCAATTGCTATATCATTGGGGATTTAGGTGGCGAGTGTGTAGTGGTTGATCCGTCATCAAAAACGGACGATTCATTGGCATATCTGAAGAAGAAGATAGATATTGTGACCTCAATGGGCTCAGTGATTGTTGCGACCGTTTTCACCCATAGACACCCCGACCATATCGGAAACCTAGACATGATATCCAGTGTATATGAAGCTCCAATTTGGGCGAGTCGTGAAACTATTCAGTCAATACCCTCAGAGTATCCTTGCAAAATTCTAAGCGAAGGAGACAAAATAGTTCTGGAGGGACCTACTGAGACGACCACATGGGAAATCATAGAAACACCGGGTCACTGTCCAGGACATCTCTGCTTAGTCGGCGAATCAGGGATAGTGAGCGGGGATAACTGCGTGGTCATAGGCACAATTCTTGTTCCTTCATCTGAAGGGGACATGGACTCATACATCGATGGTTTGGTGAGGCTCAATGACATGTCTCCACCGATGCTTTTCCCGGGCCATGGCCCTCCCTGTACCAATCCAAGGAAGCTATTGGGAAAATACATCAGACACAGGACCGCGAGACACGAGAGAGTTCTGGAGGCTGTGGCATCAGGAATAGATTCATTGGATAGGATATCCGAATACGCATATCTTGACACTCCCGACGCGCATCCTTTGCTTTGCTTGGATCAGACATTGTCTCATCTCAAGGCACTGATTTCATCTGGCGAGGTAGAGCTGCGGGATGGCAGCTACTTCTTGTTGGATTAGGGTCAACATTCAAACGAGCGCCCATCAAGGGGGCATCATGACAGAGAGGTGGTGGGATGAGGAGAGTAAGGAAGAACCACCGAACTCCAAGGAGCTCGTGGAAGACGCCCTGAACAATGCAGAGGCCGAGAGGATTGAGAGAGAGCAGGAGATCGCTGAGGCAAAGCATGAGCTTGAGTTGGCGAGGATGGAGGCAGAGAAGAGGCGCCTATCGGAAAGTGGCCCCTCTCCCAGAGATTCGGAGAGAGGCCCGTCTGAGGATGAAAAGGGAAGTCCTGAGCCTCCTGTAGTTTCTGCGAGTAGTGGAGTCCTGGGATTGTGGTGGCTAACTCGGGGAGAGGCCATCTTTGTGACTTGTGCCACAGTTTTTGCAGTGGTTATTTCGGTGATATGGACTGTAGGATTAATCAATGAATCGACATATGTTGAGGTTTCAGCTACCATTGTATCAGAAGAAGATAGTTTCTGGATTGCAGGAGAGGCGGAAATCACCGGAGACGGAACTAATGGAACTGGTTGGTTCATGGATGACCTGAGCGGTTGGTACGAAGATTGCTGGACTGACGAGGAAGGATACGAGTATTGCGATAGTTACTATGTTGAGGAGTACGAATGCTATGCCGACCTATACCTTACATGGAACGTCAATGGTACTGAGTACAATGATTGGGCATACACTCCATCGATATTAACATCATATGGATGCTTGGAAATTATGGAACGACACTACCAGATTGGGGATTCTGTACCAATCTATTATGCCAATTCTGAACCCAGTCAATTTCAGGTATTCACCATTAGATTGGGCAATTCAGATGCTTCCACTTATTGGACGGAAGTAATGTTCCATTATGTCGATGGCCCCAACTTGATGACTGATTACGAGTGCGCCGCGATCCTTACAGTCACTTATCTCGACCCTTCGGACAATACTAGCCAAATAACCACTAGACTTCTTGATGGTTGGGACGGCCCTGCGTCATTCAACACTCTTTCCGGGGACTCATGTATTGTGGAAATAATGAATGAATACAGTGATGGAAAGACGATTCTCATAGTGGTTGATGAGGATGATACATCGAAAGCATACCAGCCAGGGAATACTCCCGAAGGATTCTTTTCCGTGACTTGGTTCTGCTGTCTCGGACTAATGGTGATTCTGGTAATATTCTCATTTGTTTGGGTTAGGCTCAGCAATACCCCACCCGGTTCTTATGTGACCAGAAACGGAGTTGTACACCATGGAGGATATGATGGAAATGACGTCACTATCATCAATAATCACTATGGAAATAGATGGGGGTACAATGAGGGACCCGGCGTCCATTATCGAAAACCAAGTAGAAGATTCAGTTCGAGACGCACCAGAACATCTGGCGGGGGGAGTCGCTCAAGCGGCGGGCACTCAACCAGGGGCCGCTCCGGAGGAGGAGGTAGTTCCGGCGGGGGGAGTCGCTCAAGCGGCGGCGGAAGATCGGGCGGCGGAAGATCGGGCGGCGGAAGATCGGGCGGCGGAAGAAGGAGGTAGGGCCGTTTGGAATCTTACTGGTCAGAGGCCCCAGAGTTCGGAGGATCCAAAGTATTGGAAGAATGGGTCCAAGCCGACAAAGATGTTCAATTGAGGGTCGTCACTTGGACACCGGACGACCCGAAGAGAGAGGGGCTAGTCGTCGTTGTTCCCGGATGGGGTTCTGTGTTTGAGGGTTGGAGGCCTCTAATCGCTGAATGGTCCAGTCGGAGGAAGATAGTCTATATCGAGACTAGGGAAAAGGGGAGCTCAAGAGTCAGTGGTAGGATGACTAAATCTGATTTCAGTGTCGAAAGGATTTCATCCGATATTGTCGAAGTTCTGAATCATTATGGGATACAAAGCCCTGATGTTGACTGGTTTTCTTCCTCTCTAGGATCCACGGTATTGATTGATTCATTTAGCAGGGGGTCACTCTCTGGCAGAACCTCGATACTCCTTGCGCCTAACTCCGAATTCAAGTTCCCAATTTGGGCCAGGCTCTTGATAATGTCACCAATTCCCAAGTTCACCCATTCATCGATCAAAAGATTGGTTATTTGGGCAGTAGAGAGAAAAGTAAAGGAGGAAGGGCAGAAAATAAGATACAGGAGGGCATTACTTTCACAGGACTTGCATAAAATGCATCTATCAGCCAGATTTTTGATGAATTATTCCATTCCAAGCGACCTAAGTAGGATTTCATTCCCCTGTGCTGTGATGACCGCATCCTCTGACAAACTCCACGGGATGGAGAGGGCAATGAGGATTGTCGACAGTATCCCGGACTCGATTTTCATAGAGGTCCCTTCTAATCAGTACGCGCATGAAGCTTCTGTACTTGCAGAAATTGAGGAGTTCCAGTCATTGGTGTGAGAAACCCGGAAATATATCGATTGGCTGATGAAGTACTTCCAAGACGAGGGCATGATACAATGCGCGAGCAGACGTCATCTTTCGAGGTCGCAAGAACCGTCGTTGAGCTTAGCAAGATGATAGGGTCCAGAGTCAGAAAGGCGTACCAGCCGCACTATGAGCAGGTCGTACTACGCATGAGCAAGAAGGGGCATGCAAATACCGATCTAGTGATAGTGAGGGGAAAAAGAGTATACAACTCTACAAGGGATAGGCCGATGCCTCCGAATCCTTCACAGTTCGCAATGGTGCTGAGAAAACATCTCGGGAATTCTAGGTTTATAGGAGTCTCACAACTTGGTTTTGACAGGGTTCTATCCCTAGAGTTTGAACACGGCAAGGGAAAAATGTCCTTAGTCATAGAGCTATTTAGGGATGGAAATGTTCTGCTTCTAGACGAGTCGGGAACTATAATTCAACCGCTGACGCATGCCAAATATGCGAGTAGAGTCCTGAAAAAGGGAGTCCCTTATATCCCCCCTCCAGAATCACTGGATCCTCGCAAACTAGATTCTAAAGTACTTGGAGAGATTCTGGATGAGAGCGAGAGTGACCTGATTAGGACTGTCGCATCAAGGTTGAACTTGGGGCGCGTATATGGATCGGCGATCTGTTCCAAGGCCGGATTGTCTGAGGATCTTTCAGCCTCATCACTGGATACGGGACATAGAGAATCA
>PBZE01000031.1 GCA_002730095.1 Methanobacteriota archaeon
TAGTGATACGGGGCACCCTCATAGGATTCATTGACTGACTCATGATTGTGCCTCCACAGGGATATCAGACTCGCTGGATACGACAAAAACGTAGTCTGCTATGGTTCCGAAATCATCAAACTGAACTTCATTTGCCTTTGATGACCTCTTGATTTCACGGCCTCTCACAGTGGCCATCTCGCCAATGTGGTTGCCTCCAGTGAGGTATGCTACGGATCCATCCTCGAATTTGTAGTGGGATTTGATCTCTTGATCTGGAAGGGAGATCACTAGTGAGTCGCCCGTTCGGTACTCCGGATTCTCATCAAAAATCATATTTCTTCCATCATGCAGGTGAAGTTGTGTCTTTCCTCCCTTGATCGTGGTCTTTCCTGTGACACGGCAGAATTTGGTAGATGCTTCCTTTGCAGGGATAGGTCTGTATCTCAACTTTCCATTGGTATCCAGAATGCATCTGAAATTTTCATCTCCAACTGTCAGGACGTCCATCAGCCCGACCCCTCTGCCAGTATCAGTTTCTAGCTCTCCGTCGACCTTGATTAACTTCGAATGGGCGATCTTCTTGGCCTCTCTCCTGTTTTGTGCAACGCCAAGTATGTCTCTTAGTATGACCCCTAGGGGCATGCATCTCTCCAACGGGTGCCCACATGGATTGGGCTTCTGAATCCAGATTGTTGACTTCCTGGGAAGAGGCCAGCTTCTAGGCATGGTCAGTCTCTTCATGTGACTACTACTCATTCTGAATCTCCTCCCTTTGTTCTCTCAATGAGTCTCTTGAGTCGTAATGTATCTCCCTCGAATAACTTGGTGACAATGACATTGGAGGGATGAATGGGTACTGCTTCTTCCTTACCATCTGCGGTCGTGTTGGTTAGTCCATCGACGAAGATCATGCCACTTCCAGTATCTACCCTTGCTACCTTAGCGACTATTCCGGCCCTTCCTCTGGGTTGCCCGAGTCTCTTCCCCCTAGTGTCCGACTTGACGCTGTTCGGATGTCCGAAATCACCTCTGACAATCTCAACCTCGTCACCTGTTCTCACTGTAACCGTCCTGATATTGATTAGATCGGGGTCGTCTGAGACCAGTCTTGCCCTCATCCTCTTCCTCTTCACATGTGTGGGGGCGTCTGATTGACTTAGGCGCTGCTTGCTTGCTTTACTGCTTCTTGTCATCTTCTCACCTCTACACGATCTGCTTTGCGGTAGCAGCGATTCTAGGCCACCTCTCGGCAGCTTCCCTGCTTACCGGGCCCTTGATATCCGAACCCTGGACCTCACCACGCTCATTAGTTATCACGCACGCATTATCCTCGAATTGAACCCATGTTCCATCTACTCTCCTGAACGGCCTAGACTGTCTGATGACAACGGCATTGAACATCTGCTTACGAGTTTCAGGAGTTCCTCTTTTCACAGTCACCTTTGTCATGTCACCAACTCCTGCAGCTGGATATCTCCTAGCTACACCTCCCTTGCTTAGGACGGTGATAAGCTGTACTACTTTGGCACCGGTATTGTCTGCACACTCCAGCTTCGCTTGGGAAGGAAGCGCCTTAGTGACTCTGCCTGGAATTCCCTTCATTCCGCTTCCCCCTTCTCAATTACGCAAAAATTCACAGTTTTTGATAGTGGCCTGCATTCCATTATTCTGACCCTATCTCCTACTTCGACACCACCAATGCACGAAGGAAGGTGTGCGGCATATCTCCGGGTCCTCTTCTCATATCTCTCGTACTTCTTCATGTACCTAGTAATCTCTCTCTCGACGACTATTGACCCTGACATTCCAGTCGTGGAAACCAATCCTTCGATTATCTGCCCTCTGAGCCTCAAGCTACCATAGAATGGACAGTTAGCATCTCCATCCCATTCTCCAGTTGGGGGCAACACATCGACTCCAATATCTCTTATTTCAGTCATTTTAGTACCTCCTTCCTATTCTTTCCTCTGCCCTTTGAGTGACTAGGGATCCAATGATCGGCTCTCCAGAGTCAATAGTGAATTTGATGATGTCTTTTGCGAGAGCGACCTCACGTGACTCGGTGCGTACGATAATTGTCCTCTTCGTTTCTTCGACAACAGTACCGGAAACGCCCACCAAGGAGGGGTCGTTTGATTCGAGAACGGTAAGATTGTGTGAAATCCAAGGCAAATTAATCATCCTTGTCATCATCTCACCTCCACCTTGTAGCCATTCTGCTCCAGAACCTTGGCTGCCTTTTTCTTGTGATCTCCCTGAAGCTCTATGGTGCGGTCCTTCACAGTCCCACCACTTGCGCAAGCCCCCTTGAGAATCTTCGCTAGTTGCCCCAAATCTATGGCTGAATCGTCTATTCCCTCCACGATAGTCACCATCTTCCCATATCGTCTGCGAACTACGGAAATCACTGCCTTCTGTTGCTCCTTGGCAATCTCCTGACAGATGCAAACCTCTTGTGGAAGGCCACACGTATTGCATATCCCAGATATCTACTCACCCCCCTTGGAGTTTTGGTTGATCTTTGTCAGAATTCTTGCGATACTTCTGCGAGTCTGCTTGTAGGAACCAGAATTTGACGATGACCCGCCAAGGGCCTGCTGTGCGCGTAATTGCAGTAGCTCGTCCTTTAGGTCGTCTAAAGTCCTGTGAAGCTGCTCGGAGCTCATGGTCTCGATATCCCTAGGGCTAACGTGTGACATTCACTCTTCCTCCTGATTTGAGCCTACTTCGATCTCGGCCATTCTTTCCAATGCGGAGTCGATTACGTCCTCGGCATCCGGTGCTGGCTCTTCGACTACATCGGCTGATTCGTCCTCTTCGGGGATGATGTAGGAAACATCCTCCAGGGGAGGAAGGCCAGCTTCATGCCTATCCATGATTGTGACTTCATGAGGGAGCTTTACGCCCGGCCTCATGATTCTGACCGAACAACCGACTGTACCAAGCTTCTTGACGGCTACTGAGTATCCTACATCCATGAACTGTAGGGCAGTTTCACCACAGAACTTTATGTGGCCCTGTTGGAACTTCTCGACCCTGTGCCTAGCCCCGGTGATTTTTCCGCTCAAAGTGACCAAGCAGCCTCGAGCACCTGCATCCATGATGCTTTGTGCAGTGCTGTGACCGGCCCTACGGAAGAACCAGCCTCTCTCAAGGGAGCTTGCCATTCGACTAGCCATAACCTGTGCATTCAGGCGAGGTTCTGAAATTTCCTCGACTTCTAGCTTTGGATCTTGGAGTTTGAAATCATCTCTCAATCTGGTCTCCAGCTCACGGATGACTTTCCCTTTCCTCCCGATAACTCTCCCTACTTGCTCGGCCCGTAGGGTAACCTTTGTCCCCTCAGGAGTTCTCTGGAATTGAAGGCCTCCGAAACCCGCCCTCTCTGTTTCTTTGAGGAGGTATTCCCTGACTAGCTGCCTCTCTACATTTCTATGAATGAATGTCCTAACTGTATTCTGTGACATCAGAAATCATCCCCCTCATCTTCATCCCCGAAGTACTCAAGGAAGATTTCTAGATTTACTTGATAGTGATTCTTGGGGGTTGCTCGACCTTGCGCCCTAGGCCTCCAGTGCCTGGCTATCTGGCCCCTGTGGGCAGCTAGATGTGTAATTGTCATATCCTCAGGATCTATCGTATCAAATCTCTGCCTAGCATTTTCCATAGCGCTGTTGATAAGCTTGATGAATTCCTTGGAGGCCTTATTTGGATACTTTCCTGGGCCCATCTTTCCTTTCCTGTGACCTGCCATGGTATTTCCGCCTCTTCCTCTTCGAGACCTTCTGACATAGGGGACTGCTCTCTTCTTGTCTATAACGTCCTCAAGATACGAAATTGCATCAGATGCGTTCATCCCACGGAGTGCCTTGGCTATGTGATAGCAATGCTTGTGATGTACGTCGACATTGACGGCTCTTGCTGTAACAAGGTTTGATCCCTCGAGAAGCTGGGTGTATCCGCTCTGCGAGTTACCTGTTCTTCTACTCATTATTTCACCTACTTCAATGCTACATGGGTTGAGGATCTAGTTGCACCGACACCTGGGCCGGTGTGCGTTACGGACTTTCTTGTAATTGCAAACTCCCCCAAGGAGTGGCCGATCATCTCTGGGACTATCTCCACATTGACGAACTCTCTTCCGTTGTGGACCCCAATCGTCTTACCTACCATTTCTGGAAGAACATAGAGTCCCCTGCAGTGTGTTTTGATTACCTTCTTTCCATCGCTGGAACGAACCTTTTCAAGGAGCTTCTCGGATTCTGGATTGAGTCCCTCGTACATTCTGACTATTGATCTCTTAGCTCGTGAAGGCATCAGTGAGGCGATGCTTATGGCCTCATAATCTTCTTCTGGAGGCATCAGAGGCATCTCTAGAAGCTGATCGAGGGTATATCCTCTCCAAAGGAATTCTTTCTTCCTCCTCTCACTAATCTTAGATCTCCTCTTCCTAGCCTGCCTTCTGGCGAGCTTTGGGGATCTGAAAGCCTTCTTAGAACGACGTGCCAAACTACTCGACCTCCTGTTGCCTTACTCTTCCTCGACCAGTTCTGCGTGGAGCGATATTTCCAACCTTCTTACCTGGGGGCGTGTTCCTACTAACGGAGTTTGGACCGTGGACAGCCTGATGGTTGCCTCCGCCATGTGGGTGATCAACTGGATTCATCGCAACTCCAGATACGGTGGGGTATAGCTTTCCTCTAGCCTTAGCCCTGTAATGTGCCGCACCCGCCTTCATGAGGGGCTTCTCAGTCCTACCATGTCCTCCAAGAACCCCAATTGTAGCTCTGCATGAGGCCAAGAGCTCTTTGATTCTCCCACTAGGTAACCTAACTCTTACCTTGTCTCCGGTTCTGCTTTCAACAGTAGCGGAATTGCCGCCTGATCTGGCGAACTTTCCTCCATCACCAGGCCTTGACTCAACATTAGATACAGGAGTTCCTTCAGGGATGCTTCCAAGAATTGTAACATTTCCTGGCCTGAGATCGACATTTTCCCCAAACGATACAGGCTGACCTACGGAAATTCCCTCCGGGGCCGCCATATGGCCTTCAGTACCGTCTTCAAACTTGATTTTTGCCAGGGGGGCAGTATGGGCTGGACTATGAATTAGTCCGATAACTTGTCCAATTTCATCACTGACCCTAGGAAGATTGTTGGCTGCTGGGAACCTGTGGCTAGATACCTTATTCTTGGGGCTTGAACCCCTGCGTTGTGAACGTGTCCTCTTGCCCATATTATCACCTCATCAGAAAGCACCCAGTTTGAGTGCAGCCTCCTCTGCGTCATATCCCTCCGCAAGACGCACGGATGCGTGCTTGCCAGTGATGGTAATTCTGGTGTTCACCTTGGCTACCTTGACTTCGAATAAATCCTCTACTGCCTTTTTTATCTGGGACTTAGTTGCGTCCCTGTGAACGATAAATTCTATTCGGTTGTTATTTTGCAGGAATCCAATATCTGGATCGGATACTCTTCTGGCCTCTAGAGTCTTCTCAGTAATCCACGGCATCACAATAATGTCAAACGGATCACTCATATTTTCACCTCAATGCCTCGATGGCTGTTTTCGTCCATACAGTCAGCCTTCCTGGATCTCCGCCTGGAGCAAGGTCCTCGGCGCACAAATCTTTGGCAACGACAACATCTACCCCTGGAACGTTTGAAGCGGCCTTATGGAGGCCCTCCTTACTTGAGACCACAAGAAGAACAGACTTTGGCGTTCTTGTCTTTCTTCCCCTCATAGTCCCTTTTCCAGCTCGAATTGAGGTTCCATCCTTAGCTCGCCTAAGATCTTCCCCTAGGCCCATTCCTTCCATCATTGCCACGAACTTTCTTGTTGAATACTGTAGAGGTAATGATTCGACGTCATACTTCTCGTCGGAACCTTCCCTGGACTCGACATAGTTGTCTATTACTATCGGGAAGTTTGTTCCTTCAGCAAATCTGTGACCCCTCGCTGATACCATTGATGGATCTGCTGTGGCTGCTATCGCAGAGTCTCTGGCTGAGGCCCTCTGCTTTGAGTTGAGTTTCTGTGACCAATCCTTGTCGACCTTAGGGCCGTGTGCTCGACGGCCGCCACGGGTGTGAGGGTTCTGTGCACCAGTCCTCTGTCCCGTCTTCCTCATAATTCTGGATACGCCTCTTCCCTTGCCCCACCATTCCACTGAATGTTTCATTCCGGGTTGTGGGGCCTTCTTTCCGTCGTGCTCCCTGTGCCCGTAAGCCTGTCGACGGTTCGCTCTGGATGAATGGACGGCTGAGCGTATTAGATCCGTTCTAACTTCCGATAGGAATGCGTCAGGAAGAGTGATTGCCTTGCCTTGCTTGGCCTCAACGCTGAATGATTCGGCCAATAGTCCAGCATCTAGCTCCTCTTGCTCGACGGAGTTAACCAAGTCATATGCCTTAACCTTCAACTCTATACCCCCTGCTTGCTTGATGTACTGACGTAGGTTAGTACGACTTCTGTGCTCTCTGGACGAGGCCTGATAGGATCACGGAATCTAAGCATCCTCTTAGATGGGCCGGGAAGACTACCTTGGAATAGAATGTAGGGATTATTCACTTCCCCATAATTCAGGAATCCTCCGGCCGGAGTAATTTCTGATTCTTCGGGATTTGAGATTCTCAAAATCCTCTTGTTGAGCTCTGTTCTCTGGTGATATCCCATCTGTCCAGCCTGAGGGACTGTCTTTCTTACATATCCCGTACCGAAATCTCCAAGGTTACCTGCCTGACGTCTCCTCTTGCTGTTTTTGTGACTTAGGATCTTGACTCCCCATCTCTTGACAGCTCCCTGCCAGCCCTTGCCCTTGGTGACTCCAACTACATCTACATCTTGGCCGGACTGCCAGACATCGGAAACTTCGATCTCGCCCCCGAGTCTCTCTGAAGCCCATTCGAGCTTCGTCATGTTATCACTGCCTGTTAGGCCAACTTCCATGATTTCTGGAGTCTTGCCGGGAACGCTCTTGACCATTGAAGGCTGTGTAGCCACAATTAGTCTTACTTCGCAGAGATCCTGATCCTTCAGAGACTCGAGAGCCCCCTCAGCGGAACCTGCTCTATTGGGTATCCTGCCTCCCCTCTTGGCAGGCTTCCTGCCCTGTTCGGCGTCCCTCTCTCCACGGGTTTGATTTGCTAGTCTTGGCATAAGTCCGTCCGGACTGGACTCAGACAAGTCAGCCCAAACCTCACCAGCGGTTTGCATACCATAGGGAGTCATCCTATATCCCCTGACAGCCAGTACTCTCATTGGAGGGGCCTCTACTACTGTAACTGCCTTCCTGATCTCCTGGCCTGCCGATGTTGAGTTTTGATTAGTATCCCTCATGAGAACGTGGGTCATTCCTGCCTTCCAACCTGCAAAACCCAGAACCCTGACGTCGGATTCATTGTTTTCTGGCCAAGCTTGGATAGTTCCGAACTTTCTGAGAGCCCTCTTGCGAGGGCTAAAGCCCATGCTACCTCGGCGGGGTCTACTCTTGTCGGCCATTCAAGTCCTCCTTGTCAAATTTACCGAAAAATTGCCGTAAACGGCGTTTTTCCGGGCTAACCACGTCATGGAAGTACCGTGACACCATTCCAGCTTTCCGAGTGGAATGCTGGATTAGAGGATGCTTTTGCAGTGCCTTCAGGTGTCTGGTACCTCACGTAGTGAGCGAGCTTCCGACAAACATACCCTATATGAACGAATCGGGGAATGAAATTCTTGACTATTACTAGATGGGACTCAATGAAAGCATTTTCAACCCTTGAGATAATGGAGGTATCCGTGCCACCCCATGTCAGACATGCCATGCTCAATGATGACATCGTTGAAGCCCGGGCATATCAGCTAGAAGCCGTTGATGAGGCGTTATCTAGCTCTATGCTATTGGTGATGCCAACAGCCGCAGGAAAGACTGCTGTGATATGGATGATGATTTCGGAAAAATTGGCCAAGGGAGGCAGGGGGATAATGATCGCCCCGACTGTAGGCTTGGTGGAGCAACACATTAGGTCCATGAGAGATGTCTTGAAGTTGGAAGATGAAATTATCTCGATAACTGGCCAGATACCCCCGTCCAAGAGATCGGGGAAGTGGACTGAAGCAAGATTAATCATCGCAACACCCAAGGTTGTAGTTAACGATGTTAGAAATGGGGTACTTGATCTGTCAGATTTTTCCATACTAATAGTGGATGAAGCACATCATTGCACTGGAGAACATGCAATGGCCCAAGTCTGTGACCATTACATCTCAGATAACGGAGACCCGCATATCCTTGGTGTGACAGCTAGTCCGGGCCACCGACCTGAAAATGTCAGGGAGATTTGCAACCGGACTGGAGCCGTTAGAATCCATATCAGAAATTCTGGAGAAGAAATGCTCAGAGGATACCTCTCAGAGCTTGAAGTCCGAGAAATAACTGTAATAGTGCCGGAGGAGATGGTCCAGCTATCTGAACCTTTCAAAATTTGGCAGAGAGGAATTGTTGACAGAGAAAGAAGATTGGGGAGATATATAATGCCTGGAATGATTAATTTCTCAGGACTCTCTAACGCGATGGATAGGGCCAAGTCGGCGATTGGCAGAGGCGAGGCCAGCGGATACCAGTCGGTTTCTCAGATTGCAATAGCGATGAGATTGCACCATCTAATTAACTGCTTGATGAGTCAAGGAGTATCTGCCTCGAGAGAATACTTAGATAGGCTTGAGGACGAAGAAAGCGGGGGTAAGAAATCCGTGAGGGATTTCCTAAGAGATGCTAGAATCAGGGACCTTAGAGGGAAACTTATGGAAATGGATGAAATCCATTCCAAAATCGGCGCTGTTAGGAGAATGGTTAGAGAGAGAATTAGGAGAGATCCAGAGAGTAGGATAATCGTATTCGCCAATTACAGGGATACTGTCGCGTCTCTGGAGTTTTCCTTGGAAGGCCTCGAGGGAGTGTCCCCCGTTCGCTTTGTTGGACAATCTTCCAGGGGCGGCCGAAAGGGCCTTTCCGCTAAGGAGCAGGTAGGGAGGCTTGACGAGTTTAGAGAGGGGGATGCCAATGTCCTGCTAGCTACATCAATCGGGGAAGAGGGATTGGACATTCCTTCGGCTGATCTTGTAATTTTCTACGAGCCGGTTTCCAGTGAAATCAGGACGATTCAGAGAAGAGGCAGGACCGGTAGGAAGAGACTTGGAGAAGTCATTGTTCTGATTGCTGAAGGGACCAGGGATGAGGGAGCTAGGGCAGCTGCGCTGAGGAGGGAAGAAAATATGCAGAGGGCCGTCCACAGAGTAAGGAGAAGTCTGCCAAGGGCGCATCACTCTGATCTTTCTAATCTTGAAAGCTTCAGTGTTATTTCTGATGGAACTGTGATTGATTCTGCTGATTTTGTTAAATCTGAGAGAGAGGGGCGCCGGACCCCGATGTCCGAGACCGATGGAACAAGATCTGTTAACAGTGTCAAGGAGGCTAGAAGTATGCCCTCGGAGTCATTGAGGCCCAGGGGGCAATATGGTTTGGAAGATTTCCAAGACTAGTCCCCAATAACAGCAATCCTAGTTCTGAGCTGCGCGAAACGGGTATTGTGGTTACCAAATGCAAACGATAGAAGTTCTGTTAGGTGGATAACAGGCATATTTGTCGGAATTCCAGTAGCTCTTGACGCCTTTCCTTGGTAGATATCCATTATCGAGTGGGAGAGGTTACATGCACTCACGATTATGTCCGCCCCTTCCTCCTTGGCCTCCGAGATTACTGCAGCGGATTGTCTGAGTACGGTTGGCTCCTCGGAGAATATTCCAGGAGCTCCCACACTCAATACCCTTCCCTCCCAGTCTATTGGGTCTCCACCAAGGGCATCAATAAGCTGCTCGAAATAGTTTGGATCATTGACACTGTCCTCGCCGCATGCCCCCTCCATTTGGAAATATGGACTGTAATATCCGGCTACCCTGAAGTCAAACTTGTTGACTGCCAGTTTCTGTATTTTATCCAACCCTATCTCATCAACGATTACATGGAGAAGGTGATGGACATCTGTCTCTCCAGAGAACTCCATGCCACATGTCTTTGCTAGAACATCATTAGTCTCCTTCATCAATATTGGATCTGAGCGAAGCTTCTCCAAGTCTTGTTTTAGATTACCGGCCGTCGCTGCGCACGGGGTAATGATATCGAGCCCATGTGACTCAGCCATGGCGAAAGTGCGCGCATTCAAAGCCAGTTGGAGACGTTCGTTCGCCTGCTTAATTATTCCAGCTCCACATGAAGTCGCACCATCTAGATGGGTCAATTCGAGGTCTAAATTTCTCGCTACTGCCTCCATTGTATCTGCTACTTCTGGAGAACCGCTATGGGCCACGTTCCCAGGGTGATATGCATACTTAAGAGGCATCAGAATCTACCATCCAATTCATTGTATATTGCCACGACTTCATGGTGATTGGTAACGGATGAGTTGAATTGCCTGGGCATCTTTCCAACTCCTGCAGGAGGGGCAACCATTCCCAACAAACTGTTTAGGACATTTCCGCCAGTCCTAGTAAATCCTAGCATCATCCTTGCAGTTACTCCTGAAAAGAGATTTCCTAGCAGCCCTATTGGCCCTAAGACCTGCCTGTAGAGGACTGTATCATTCACCTTGCCACTACTTTTTACTGTCCAACAATACCACCAGACATGCTTGCCCAACTTGCCATTGAAAGCATCATTCTCTAATGATTTAGTTCTAGCTTCGAGAAGTCCTTCTGATACCGATTTAGAATATCCTGATCTGCGGAATATTGGGGCTAAATCGGTCTCGGCCTTGATTCCATTTTCTGAACTCATCATGGAGTCGATCTCGGCCACTCTCTCTGGAGCGGTCCTTGGATCATTTCTCTTAGCCCATGAACTGGCCAAGACAGCAGGTCCGAGGAAACCATTGGCATATGGAACGGCGTCTGAGCTGGAATGAAGGAGGGGTGCGCTGTCAAAGTTTGCCAGAGAGTGAATTCTTAGAGCGGTCGATTGTTCCATGGGCCCTATTACCCCCTGTGGGGTCTGGATGCCTTCCCTTGTGGCGGCAACCATCCATGGCCGGGAAGATTCCCTCTTCCTCTCCAAGGCCCAGTGATCCACAATTAAGTCCCTGATGACCTCTGCCCCGGGAATGGGGTCGATGCGGAGAATGGCAGATCCACCCCTAGTAGACAAGACACTGTCCACCCTGACTCTTCCCGGCATAACTAACCTGCCATTGACAGAAATCGCAGTAGAGGGATCATCGTCGTTTCCATCCCTAAATGAAAGTGAGCCGTCATGACCGTCCTTAATCGCCCGTAGAGCATCTAATAGAGAGATATGACCCGGCAATGCACAGGCCCAAGAGTCTCTGCCGGTAGAATTGACGGAAGGGTCAAATCTGAATATGGAAAGCTCTACCTGAATTGTTTCGGCCTCTATCACAGGAACTACGAACCCATCTTCGCCTCCGGCCCCAGCAGATGAACCACTTGCATACTCTGTGATCTCATCGACCATTCCTTCCATGAAGGTTCCAGAACTATCCACTGCCGCCAAAGCAGGTAGCGCCTTTAACGCCCAGTCAGAGGCAGGCGAGTCATAGTCGACGTCACAATCGATCCTTTCGACGATTCTAGTGGCTCCGAGCTTTTCGAAGAGGCCGTCCCACTCCTTGCCTGATTCACAGAATAGCTCATAGCTTGTATCGCCGAGAGCACAAACAGCAAAATGTACTCCTTCCAATCTCGATGCAGCTTCGGAATTAGCAAACTTCCAAAGCTCCTCTGCATTATCGGGTTGCTCCCCTTCGCCCCATGTTGAACACACGATTATGACTCTCTTCTTCGAGGATAAAGAATTGAAGTCGAAACCGTCCATATCATGGACTGAACCCTCTAATCCATACGACTTCGCGGTCTTGACGAATTTTGAAGCCAGGCCTTCGGCATTTCCTGATTGAGATCCGAAGAGAACGTCTAATGACCTGTCTCCTGAGCCTAGGAACTCTTCGATTCCTTCCCCGGCTGAAACGCTCTCTTCTGACATTCAAACACCCACCAGCCGTAGGCTGGACAATGTTTCCACTGGTTACCGATTATTGAATATGATGCTTCGGACTTCTCAAGATAGGTGTAGAAACCGGAACGAGATGGGATCACATGTCCAATCCGTCGAATTCGTCAGCACCACCGGGGGAGACGCCACGACTGGAAATTACATCATCAATTCTCAGTATCATTACTGCTGTTTCGGACGCACTCTGGATTGCCTGCTCGACCACTCTGCTTGGCTCTAGAACCCTAGACTCGCTCATATCGGCAACACCACCTTCGTATACATTGACTCCAAAGTGGCTTTTTCCTTCTGAATGAGCCTTTCTAAGATCAATTATTGTGTTGACAGGATCCAATCCTGCATTCTCTGAGAGGGTTCGTGGAATGACCTCTAGTGCGCCTGCAAAGGCTTCAACTGCCATCTGTTCCCTACCTCCAATTCTCTCTGCATAAGATCTCAAATCTCTGCTTATAGCTGCTAAAACGGAGCCACCGCCAGTTAGGACGGCCCCATCTTCATGAGCTACCGCTACTACTCCGACTGCATCATCGAAAGCTCTCTTTATTTCGTCTACGACATGTTCTGTTCCGCCCCTGATAAGAACGGAAACGCTTTTCGCTTGAGGGCATCCCTCTATGAAAACCATGTCTGAATCACCAATTTTCTTCTCTTCGACGTTGGCAGCTGAGCCTAGGTCTTCTGATGATAGGTCGTCTATGTTAGTAACGATCCTGGCCCCAGTAGCCTTCGAAAGAGCTTCCATGTCACTCTTCTTTGCCCTCCTGATAGCAAATATTCCCTCTTTAGACATGTAGTGCTGTGCTAGATCGTCGATTCCCTTCTGGCAAATCACAGTATTGGCACCCACGGACTGGAATTTCTCGACAAGCGACTTCAGGTACTGCTCTTCCTCGTCTAGGAACTGAGAAAGCATGTTTGGGTCAGTGATTTGTATCTTGGCATCGACCTCTGTTTTTTTGACTTCGATTGCTGAGTTGATCAAGGCAATACTGGCTCCTGAAACAGACTTTGGCATCCCGCTGTGCACTCTTTCTTTGTCCAGAACAATCCCATCTACGAGGGCACTATCTCTGATTGAACCGCCCTGCTTTTTCTGAATTTTGATATCGTCAACATCGACAGTGTTCCCTTCTGAGTCGGTCTGTGCCACAGCTACAACTGCAGCTACACTGATGTCAGCAAGGAAATCTTTCACCGCTCCTGCACTCTTGCCTGTGAGCGCGGTTTTCGCGACTTCCTTGAGGATTTCCTCATCTACCTTTAGCGCATGGGACTCAATAAGGTCCGAGGCCTTCTCCGAGGCGAGTCTGAATCCTTCACAGATTACAGTGGGGTGGACATTTTGTTCGATCAGGTCTTCACTTCTCTTGAGAAGTTCTCCAGCAATAACAACCGCACTTGTCGTACCATCGTAGCAATGTTGCTCTTGAGTCTTGGCAATTTCGATAATCATTTTTGCAGCTGGGTGCTCAATGTCCATTTCTTTGAGAATTGTTGCACCATCATTTGTTATTACCACATCGCCCATGCTGTCGACTAGCATTTTGTCCATTCCCTTAGGGCCCAATGTTGATCTGACTGCGTCGGCCACTGCCTTTGCCGCGGCAATGTTGTTACTCTGAGCTGACTTACCACTAGTTCTCTCTGTCCCCTCCTTTAATATGAAAATTGGTTGCTGACCACCGTACATCTGCTTGAACTCCTTAATCTCAGAGGGCGCTCACCTAAGGGGGGGTCATAAGGGCTCGCACTGAGGCAAGTAGGTTTGGATCACTGGTCTTTCTGCTGGTCTAGCCATCTCTGGCCATAATGAGCCCATTGTTCCATGGTCCATCCTTCGGGCAATCCCGATTCAGGCAGAGGAGGGGATCCATCTGGGGCATCCTCCAATGCCCCCTCTTGTTCCTCGGCCTCCACTGTCCCCGAGTCACCAACATCTTCTGACTGAGGGATTGGTGGAGGGGTCTGCTCGAAAATTTCCTTGGTGCCCCCATACATTGAGTTGGCAACCTCATCGGATGAGGGGAGAGGGGGGATTTCTGGCAAGGGGCCTTGGCCGATCCAATTATCGCCAGACACCGACATCTCGTAGTCATCCAAAGTCGAAATCTCCTCTAGTGGACTCGTGGCAGTCTTCATTGTCCTAAATGCAACTAATAATATCGCCAAAAAGGCCACAATGCCAACAGCCAAGAACAGAATGTTTCCTCCTAGCCATGCGGCTTCCCCGGCGGAAACTCCATCATCTATTGGAACAGGCCTAACGAGAGTGACCATTACGGTTCTGGAAATTTTATCTATATCGGAGTCAACATCAAGAGTTAATTCGAAGGTCATTGAATCCTGGGAGAGAGAATCGAGGTTTTCATCGGTTATCTCCAAGGTTACTACGATCAGTCTAGTGGTATTCACATCAAGGACGAAGTCTCTATCTTCCTGCTCTATTCTAGCGTTTACAATGTTAAAGAAGAGGTCAGAGTCCCTATCTACATCCGTTCTCACGAGCTGTGCATCGGTAGGATGGTCGTTCTTGACGCTGAATGTGAGCTCGAGGTCATTGTCGGACTCAGAAATGGTTACATCGTTCGGAGGTAGCAATACTATCCATCCTTGGTCTCCCACGTGGAACTCTGCGGCGCCCGTCCCCGATACTGATACCTCAGAACCCTGCGCTTCCTTGCTAGTCGCAATCATAGAAATCGTTCTGTCCCCGAACGCGTCATCTCCGAACGAGTATGTTACTGTAACATTGTACGACCCGCCGGATTCTATGTAGGGAGTCCTGAGGCCATTCGAGTCGGAAACTAGGTTTGTCGCTTCAGCGGAAACGTCCGGTAAGTGATTGAAGTCAATGTAAAATGCGTCATCCACATTTCCATTATTGGTAACTTCCCAATTTACAGTTCTGGGTGCGTCACCTCCTCTGAAAACCTCTTGGAGCATATCAAGATCCTCTACCTCGACAAGGTTGGTCTCTGGGATAGTCAGATACACCCTCTTGGAAACTTCATAGGACGGGTCGGTGACACTCCTTGCGATTATTTTGATTTCATAGGTCTCCGGCTCAAGGCCGTATGGCATCGGAAGCATCAGGAAGAAAGTCGAGTCCCCTCCAAAGGGAGTTATCCCTAGAGTCCTGTCTGTATTGAGATTAGCCCCCAGTCTCCAATTAGTGTCCAAGTAGAGGTCGAACGCCTCCTCGGAATTTCCATTGTTTACCAGCATGACCTCTATTGACCTAAATACGCCGTCCGCGGGAGCATCATACTGAGTTGAGAATGGTATCAAATCGATATCGTAGAGAATTGGAACCTCAATCTCGACCATTGGGGTTGACATGAACTGTGCGGGGGCCCTTCCACTGGCAATGAGTGTTATTTGATAGATGCCCGGTGAAATTTGGCTTGGGGTCAAGATCTTAGCGAATAGGTCTAACTCCTCGTTGATTGCTAAATCTAAACTAGTAATCATCTGACCCTGATCGTCATACCACTCTACATTTTCAGGACCCCATGAAGTATCGGCGAACGTTGCCCCTAGATTCCAGGTCGCTATCTGATTTCCAGTGTTCTTGAACTTCATCGGTATAGTGGCTTCGCCTCCTGGAAGAATTGTCGCATCGGGGTAAGCCAGAGTCTCCGGCTCAAGCTTGCATGAATAAGCTGCTTGGACCGATAGTGGAATCCCCCTAACTTCTGGAAGACCGATGGTGGCCTTAGTGGAATTGGTAGTGCCATCATTGATGTCCACGAACCACATCATCTCCTGAACATTGGCCCCATCGGGAATGGTAATATTGAACCAAACATCAGTAGTGTCCAGAGCCCTAACCACATCTGTCACGACAAAGTTATCGTGATCAGTAGGATTATTGGAATCTATTCTGATTGGGTATCCATACATCCAACTCTCGTTGGTAACTTCAGTGAAAAGTCTCAAAGTGACATCGACATATCCATTATTTGTAATTCTACAATAAAGTGACTTAACCTCGGCCGGAACCACAAGGTACGCATTTGGAAGCGGGTCATCACAATCAACATCCACGGTGTATTGTGGCACCCTTTCTATCGCAAACAGGAGGAAAGAGTCTATGGCTATCCCGCCAGATGCTTGAGAGCTATCCGAATCGAATTTGAACGCCAAATTGTATTCTCCGGTTTTGTGCATTCCCGTCATATTCCAGATACTCATGGACCAGTCATCGTCTATCGGGGAAAGGCCGATATCAGTGTAATTGTATGACTCCACGGAGGATGAAGCGTCGGCCTCAACACTAATGGAGTCACCTGGGCCCATCTGGCCCCAGGCATAAGTTACCATCTGCATCGAGAGGTAATCAAATCCTCGTAAGTTCATCTTGCAGAATCTCGAGCCATATTTTTCGCTGAGTGATAGGTCCTGTATCCCATATCCCAATCCGTGACCTGGATCATCACAATTCTGGAATGGTGTGAACCAGCCCCACCATAGTCTGTCATGCCTATTGCTCGCGTAATCGGAACCATCCCTAGCTACCCTCCAATGCCTTTCTCCATCTGCAGATTCGTCTGAGTCTATCATCCTCCAATGCCCATAGGTATCTGGATCTGCTGAGAGGGAGCCGTCTGCCTCATATCCTCCGCCAACCCAGACTGGTTCATTCGCGTATGGAGTGTTCGGACAATCATTGACTCCGTCTCCATCAGTATCGCCACAGAATCCATTTTCCATGGAATCTTGCCAGATGGCAACGGGCATCAATCGCAATAAATCATTGTTATCTTGATTGTCATCGGCTAGGCCGCCATCGACCATTCCGATTAATTGGATACCCCCGCTAAGGAATCCAGATTCATCTAGTGCACTGTGGGACATATTGGGAACCCATGTTATTTGCTGCACCACTGATTGTTGACCAGAGAGTGTCATGTTAGATGTGAACTCGTCGATCATGAACCCTACAGGGTGCCATATCTGCAGAGTTGCGTCTGCATATGCTGGCTGACTGGATGTCCCAGCTTGTGTGTAAGTTACTTCAATCTGTATCTCCTGGCCCCTGATGACATACTCCTGAATACTACCATCGGGCTGTGACCACTCTAGAGCGGAGATCGATCCAGTGCCTATCTCGATAGATGTGACTTCGAAGTCAATCAGAGACTTCGCTTGTACTGATGATTGGCCGTCCTCATCAAGCTGCCCTGCCCCTCCGAGAATGGGGGCCATTGAGGTAACCAATAGCAAAGAACACAATAGCAGGGGAGATACGATGCGCATACTAACACAATTGGGGGCTGAACTACATGTATGAAGGTTGGGACAATGCGTTCAACCCCCTCAATAAATTGGGCTGCGTTTAGCCATTGGGTTTGATAAGCCATCATAATCATCCAAAATCTAGTGAAGAGCTTATGGTTACATGCGTGCCCGTGTCGCTATGAATAAGGATGAGTCACTAAGGAATAGGTTGACTCTGTCTCTTCTGGTATTCTTGCAAGTCACACTCATACCCATATTTGGTTTTTCAACAAGATACCTTCTGGATATAGACAGAAGCAACTTCTCCGTGACTGTCGAAACGGACTTGGTAGAATGGATTGTTGTTTCTGGCATATTCTATGGGGTCTTCTCACTATTCCTAGCACTGGCCTTAGGGGGCTTCAGGCCATATTTCATTATCAATAGGGGAGGACTGGCATCTTTTCTCGGGCTTAGAACTAGGAAAGGTGACCCCGAGCTTGTGGATATGTCCAGGCTATCAGTCAGTTCCAGCCCCTATGGGGGAATGGCCAGATTGGTTGACAAACGTGTTTCCAGAGATGGCTACGATCTAATTGCGGTACACGGAGGATTACAATTGATAGCCGTACCATTGCAGATAATTCTCATTGCTGTCCCGTTGGCCATCATAGAGGGTTTTCCAAGCTCGTTGATTAAGCCCGGAACTGCGTTCCAGCTTGGAATGGCGGGATATCTGGCATCATTATGGATTGCTATGAGGATTCAGCCACTGATTTCACGTCATTTAGTTGGAATGGCATCGGTTCTGAGGACTGTTATCTGGAGGTTCTCTATTTTCTCATGGGTACTGCCTATTGTGATTTTCTGGTACACCGCAAGGCTACTACTAGTGACATCTCTCGGATGGCTGAACCTTGATTACAGCGATTGGAATGACTTGCAGATAGATGCTTTTGTGCTTAAACTAGTTTCTCCAGATGCTGAGGTCCCGAAGGGTGCTGTTATTGATTTCCTGATAGCAATATCAGTACTTCCATTGGCCACTTTCACATCCATTTCTGTCCTTGGTGGCTCCAATGGCCTACCAGAATGGATGCTGGACCCAAAAGACCGTTTAGAAAATCTACAGATGCCATCCCTTGAGGCTCCCGATATCCCAGAAGCTGCACCGACCCTGGAAGACCTCGGGGTGTCAAGTATCATCCACGAAAGGGCCGATAACGAACAGAGCGAAATGATCGATCTTCCGTTCGAGTTATTCGGAAGGGGCGGGGAAGACCAAGTCTGAGAATCTATTCAAAAAGAACCAGCCTGATCCTATTATCAGTCCGAACATTACGGGATTGGGGCCGTTCGACCATAGACTGAAACCGGCAAAACCGCATATTAGCACTGATGTAGCTATTTCGTAAGGAACCCCTATATTGTTCTGTACTAAACTTGGGACGTACCATGAGGAAGTTGCAAATAATACAATTAATACTGCAGAAATCAAGAAAAGTCCTCAGTCCCCTCTTAGTTCTGCGAGAATGGCCTCTACCCTATCCATCCCCCTAGAGATATCTTCCCTGGAGATGGTGTATGCGAATCTAAGATGGCCCTCTCCAGCAGATCCGAAAGCAGTTCCGGGGGAGCACAAGACGCCTCCTTCAAGCAGCGACATAGCGATTTCTTCACTTGTCATTCCTGGGACTTCGACCTTTGGGAAAACATAGAATGCACCTGTCGGAATATGGCAAGAAACTCCTGGCATCGCATTCAACCTCTCACAAATCAGATCTCTACGATTCTTGAATTCAGACCTCATAGACTCTGGATAATCCGGAGCCTTCTCTAGAGCCACGAGAACAGCATGTTGCATGGCGTCATTACTACAAGCTGTAACATAATACTGCATCTTAGTTAGTTGCTCCATGGCCTGTTGGTCTGGAGACAATAGATACCCGATTCTCCATCCAGTCATTGCAAATGTCTTGGAGAACGATTGGACCATGATTACTTTGTCATAACCTGCTCCAATAAATGACACATGCGGGGCATCGTAGACGATTCTATCATACACTTCATCAGTAATTATCCAGAGATCATTCCTCTTAGCAAATTCAACCAACTCGTCCCTCTGCTCTGGATTGACATTGCCACCAGTTGGATTACTTGGGAAATTATACAGTATCGCTACAGTAGACGGGTTTACTCTATCCTCCAAGTCTTCTATTGTAGGTACGAAGCCATTCTCAAACCTGCAAGGATAGAAATTTGGAGATCCTCCGCAGATCTCAACATCTGGAGGATATAACGGGAAGTATGGCTCAGGAATAAGGACATTGTCGCCGGGATTTACCAATGCCAGAAATATGTCCAGTAGTCCATTTGTACCGCTCATAGTTATGCATACATTGGACTCATCTAGATCTGGTACCAAGTGATGCCAAAGAGACGCTATTTTTGCCCTCAAATCGGGGTGTCCTGCAGTAGTAGTATACTTGTTTCTTCCATCTCTCATGGCCTTGTCGAATGCATCTATAGCCAACTGCGGTGGTTGGAAATCTGGCTCCCCTAGGCCGAACTGAATTGCATCATCTCCAGCCATGTCGAACATACGTCTGACTCCGGTTGGACGGATGCTGTTAGCCCGGTCGGAGAAGCGCACCATGTGCACATGAGAGATGGCCTAGGATTTGAACAAGGCGGCTGTCAAACCTCTACATCATCCGAAGTGGGATCAAAAATCTCAGCAACTAGAATTTCTGAATTTCCTTCATCTTGACGCTTATGCAGTAATTTTTCTGCCACTCGAATGGCTGAAAGAGGAGAAAATGAGCCTGTTACAGCGATTGAAGCAACCCATCCAAATGCAATCATGGCGGATGCCCCAACTATGACAGGAGAAAATTCGAAAGAGTCTGAACTTGATTTATTCGAATGGAACTCGAAGAACACGGGGAGCGATCTCCAATCACCAGAAACTGCATGCACCTCAAGAGTATGATTGCCTGAATTTATTTTTCCGGTGTCCAGTATTACATGCCACATGAAAGGAGTTAGTGCGCCGATTTCACTTGGGGTGGCTGAATATGTTGTTTCGTACCACTCCCCCCCATCGATCCTATACTCAACCCTGTCTATGCTACCATCTTGCCCCCAAGAGTGCCCTGTAATATTCAGTAGGCCATTATCTGATTCATTGGTACTGATTAGGTGATTCTGTAAATTGTGATTTATTATCGATGTCCTTTCTGATTCTTTCAGAAATTTGGCAAGTTCGACTGAGGCGAGTGCATCTACCATCCCGTATCCGAATTCACGATTCCAATATGGATCAATTTCTGGGGCACTCGGCTCCCCGCGACGCTCAGAGGTATGCTTGAGAATCTCCTTGATCTGCAGTGGAGTTAGGTTCTCATTTGCCTCCCAGACAAGCGCCACTATTCCAGTCACTGCGGGAGCTGCATAGGACGTGCCACTGCCGCGCCCTGTGTACGTATTGTCTGAAGCATCTCCTCCAATGAAATTATTACATCCCCCACTGGAAACACATCCTTCAGCTTGAATAATATTAGTTCCTGGGGCGCTAATCTCTGGAATCAATTCGTTAAGTGGGTTCTGATCGCCGTTATCCTTTCTAGGACCTCGTGAGGAGTAGCTGGCTATGGTATCGTCATCCCTGTCGACGGTGTTTTTGTCATCTGTTGAGGCTACAGTGATCGATAGGGAAGAGGCACTCATTCCGGATAGTCCGTCATTATTTTCTCCATCGTTACCTGCGGCATTCGAAACTGCAACTCCTAATTCCATGGCCTCATCAAGGATCCTACTATGCATATCGGTACCATCTGATCCTCCACCCTCATGGCTGGTTATCCCCCATGAGAGTGAAATAATGTCAATTCCGTGATTTTCCTCTGACACGCCCGGCCAAGCGTCATCTCTGTGATCGATTATCCATTGCAAACCATTCATCGCCGATTCATAGAACTCCTGCTCCAAAAGATAGTTTTCGAAGGGGCCTGCTCCGACATCTGTACCAATCCTCACGTCCACTAACATGGAGTCTGGGGCTGATCCATAGTAATCGGTCTGAGAGCCATCTGCATCTATTCCATTCGCACTAGCCATTCCCATGCAAGCGGTTCCATGTTGATTCCCATCATCGGGATCGAAAGAACCGTCATCTTGTCTGCCACCAGCTAGGACGCACTGTGGGTCAGAGTGAACGAAGCATACTGCATCATAGCCAGCGACAAACTTCCCATTCAAACCCGGGTGCTCATTATCGACTCCAGTATCTACCATTGCAATGTTGATCCCCTCTCCAGATACTCCCAAATCCCATGCCCCTACTGGATATTCAGAAGAGTTCCTGGCCTTGACAGCCGGAGTCTGTACGTCCCCATAGAATACCAAGGACCCATACCTCTCAACCATTACGACGCCCTCAATATTAGATAGCTGCCAAATGTCAGATGCATTGACATCTCCAAGAAGTAATGCATCCACCACTGGGAGTTTCACACTTACATCAAAGCCTATGGATGACAGCAAATTGATGTCGCTCTCCAAGATTTCTCTGGAATATGACAGTCCGACATTCACCCTTCCTTGCTCGGACTGTAGGGAATCGTGGATTCCATTCCTGTCTGAGTCCAATGAAGTAGTATCCCACCAATCAGAACCTGAGTCCCACCATATTGGGTTTTGCAGAGGAGGATTTTCACTATGTCCAAGCTCGATTTTCTGAATGCTGCTAATTGCTGACTGGGGGGTTTGTGCGTCAACGGAGGGCGCGGAGATGCTCCCTATCATCGGAGATAACAAAATCATCACCAAGAATACCACTGTTGGAGTGCGATTCATCGAATGAGCGAAAAAGCGCTCCCCAATGAAGTAAGCGCTTTCAAGGGTCTACGAAAAATCATAGATTGATGCATGTAATGGTGGGGGCACTGGGATTTGAACCCAGATCAGCGGGTGTCTCCCACTTTAGCGTGCACCCGGCAAGCGCACGCTCTCGGGTTGCGACGGGTCGGTGCTCCAGTTGGTCATCAGATCCATCAGATACCCACTCGTCGTCATTCCCGTGCAACTGGAGCCCGCGGTACTACCAGGTTATACTATACCCCCGTAGGAGTAGTCATCCGTAGGGACCCACTCTTATGATGGTCACGGTCGAAGTGGCTGAAAAATCATCACAGGCCAACTTGTAATGTTAGCACGATAAGGCTGATTAGCATCCAGAAACCAAAAACTGTCGAAGCCATGCCCCAAGCCCTGGGCCTGATCCCTTTACTCATCTGTCCGAGTATGAAAGATGTCTTGCCGAAAGAGGACGCTATCGTCCTGATTATTGTTACCACCAGTCCTGCTGCTAAGAGGAATAAGGCCAAAACAAGTACTGATGACACTGCTCCCAGTATTCCAGATCTGGCAATCGAGCCGATTCCCTGAGGAATCAGATAGGGGGATTTGATCCAAGCCAGCCAAGCCAGCCATAGGCCCAGATATGCGTCACGCACGAATTCATCTGAGCCCCTCCATTCCCTGTAGGACTCAGGGAGTCTTGAATGCAGAATCTTGGACAGAGTTTCTATTTCAATTATTGATCCCTTAATCAAGATTGAAATACCGTGATAAATCAGTATCAGTGAAAGTGCTATTTCAACCAGTAGCCATGATGAAGCCAGTCCAAGTGATGCTAGCAATGAGACGGGGATTGCCCAAACTGCAAACCCCATGGAAGCCGCACATACGGTCAGTATAGCGCCAGCGAATGGATTCATTCCTTTTTCTGGTTCGTCATCCTTCCTGGATGTCGGCAGGGATAGCACTAGGAGAGGGAGAAGGGCTGTTGACAAAATCATGGTAAGCAAGTCATATGGCCCATTACCCGATCCTTTGAGTCCTGATTCAACAGCATCCTTGATCTGATTGGGAGGCATAGTTCCGGGACTCCAAGATGCTATAAATCCGGCCGGATCTATTACTATGACTGCATCTGTTGGCCCACTTGGGAATGCGAAACCAGTGCTAGAGTCGGATTCATCCATCAGCAATGGCCAAGACTCGTTTATGGACAGAGCGTGTCCATTAAGATTCACAGCGGAGAGGTCTCCTCCGGTAGCTATCTGGACAAAGCTTACTTTGTTGTCAACGATAATACTCGCTGACTCAAAATCCCCTCTCTGATGTTCTGCATATGGAGATCCAGATTGGAATAGCCCTACAACTACCGCGTCCGAGCCATCCAGCAAGTCATCTAGTGATACTGCGCCTTGGTCAGAGTTATGTGATAGGAGGATGAATGATGGTGCAGCACCCCTGCCCTCATTTCCTTCTGTATCTATATCGGGAAGGCTGGCTGCGGGACCTAGAACAGAGAGTGCCAACATCAGTATTACCAAATACGATATCAAGGGAAGTGTAGCTTCCCTAATCGAGAAGGCAATCCATAAGATGATCGACAGGGGCACTATCACTATCGCCCAGAAGCTTCCAAGGAGTGGATCCGGGTCCTCGGAAACCTCGAATCTGAGCATTCCAACTGAGTGGCAGGTATTACTAGGATCCTGATCGGTAAGTATGAAGCATCCATCAATCATGTATTTTCCAGGCATCAGGGGCTTGTCAGTAGACCACGCCCTTACTGTTCGATTTGCCTCTCCAACGAGGGTAGTATGTGGAGTCTCGAAATGATCCAGACGCTGCTCTTCATCTCCGTTACCATGTACCATTTCATCCCAATCCATAGGGCCTACGATTTCGATGACCTGCCAATCATAGTCAGAATCGCCCCATGGCGAAAGAGGGGTGAACTGCACCCTCGCCATCCTGTTAGAGTCTATTTTAACCTCTATAGACGGGTCTAGTATCTGTCCGTCAAGAATTACTCCGGAGCCAGCATCATATGACCCCCACCAAAGTACTCCTCCCTGTAGGCACTCGTGCTGGACATCAATCCTCAGAGAGATCATGTCACCTGACGAAAGTGAGACATTTACATCACTTACCTGAACAATGAATTCATGAGCCAATCCAAATGACTCCTCCATAGCTAGGGAGTTTGTTGACGACTCTGCCATAATCTGATTCGAGCCCATGCTAAGCCAGACCGTGAATGATGTCTCTGAACCTGCTGAGCCAGGAAGCACGTTCGATAAACGACAGGCGTCGTTGGTGGTCTCTAGGGATGCGAATAGCTTCACAGTGACGTTTCCTTCAAATCTCAGAGACTCCGAGAGCGGTGCGGATTGAATATCGATCAAGTTCGGAGACAGTGCGGAGCTAGTCTTGGTGAATTCCGCCCTGCCCAATGGTTCACCTGTCAGCTTAGACCAGTTTCTGTCGAGAAACGGTTCGCTGAGATCACCTTTCAGGAACAGGTTGTGCGTAGTTGGGAGATCCCAAGATTCACCCGGCCCCTCCGGCCCAGTTGTAGACTGGCTGGCCGCAAGAGGGGATACGATCATCAATGACAGAACGAACAATGCCGTCCCAATCATGACTCTGGACCTTGGGGCCGTCCCTGACATGAGTCATGCTGAGGGCTATGGCGTTCAAACCCAACGGCTACCAGTTCCTAGAGTAGCTGGCTGTTTACGATGGCCGCTAATGTCGCTCCAGAGCATGTTGCTAGTAAGTTCACGGTATGCTTTCCCATGTACCCGTCATTCTCCAGAAGAGCTCCCAAAAGAGAGTCTATTTGACAACCGATCCAACCTATTGTTGAGACAATGGCGATGAAAATCGGGGCGGATAAACCAATCCCCCCCTCTACAGGTAGAATAACTGCGAATACGCCGATCAACAGAGCCCCGAATATCGCAGCTAGGGTTCCTGTTGGGGACATCCCCCCATTCGTACCCTGGGGGACTGCTTGAAGGTTGATTATGCTCCTAGTCCTAGTATCCAATGAGCCTATCTCTGATGCAAGGGTGTCCGAACAAGCCACTGCCACACAAGAAGACAGGGCTAAGTAGTCCCAGTTGGAATCTGGATACTGCCAATGAATCAGGGCGACCAGCATTGGCGCAGCTCCATTTGCAAGAACGTTCCTCCACCCCCTGAGGCCTTCATTGGCCTCCGCTAGTGATATCGCGAGCTTCTCTTCATACCTCCACTTAGTAGCAGAAGATCCCACTATCAAGAATGTCATCAATACTACCAGCCAAGTCCAGTGACCTGCTAGTGATACAGTAAGACCTACCGTGAGCGCTGCGAGGATTCCCCCATTATCCAACATGTCCCTGATTTTTGTCACTATGAGCAAACCTAAGACCAAGAATAGAGAGATAATCTGTTCATCGGAGATATCTATCATGTATACTATCAAGTCAACTGCGTAGTCCTCCGGTCAAGAATGATTCCCTAATTCTCGTTCAATCAGGGCTCTTGTCGGGGAACAAGTGAATAGACCAGTGGGTTCTCGGCCAACATGGAGGGCAGAGGGAGTAGCATTCAGGATGCTTTCGTCAATTTCTTCACGATGAAGCCGATTTTTCCCCCTGAACCAAACATCGACTATTCCTCGGAAGGGGTTAGTAATAACAAACTAACATCATGGGCAGTAATCATATCATTCCTTGTGACTTGGATGATAGTATTGTATATTGGAATTATTGCAATCTGGTTGTTCTTGATCATATTGGGCGTTGGAGAAGGTCCTGCTTTCTCTATTGCCTCGATTGTTATTGAGGCATTATTGATTCCAATTATTCTGTTATTCATTTACTTAGACGGAAGCCTGAAGAGGACGAGAGAGCTCATTCGTCTTGGTTCATTAAAGAGAGCGCTATCATATGGCCTAGCCATACCAATAGTTGCAATGATAGTGGATAACATCTTGGTAGTGATTTACGGGGTGATGTTCGTATCGATATTTGGAGAGCCCTCTATACCAGAGCTACCGGGCGGAACCTCTTGGGAGTCTTCCAACACTGCCATAATTCTCACTTTCATTTCGATTTGCATTCTCACTCCCATAACCGAAGAGCTGTTATTCAGGGGCTATATTCTAGATTCAATAAATAGGCTTCATGGGAAATGGGCAGCCATTTTTCTTAGCTCCTTGCTCTTCGGCCTAGTCCATCTTGATCCATACGTGATAGGTATGGCGACAATAGGGGGGGTGATTTACGGATGGATAAGAATCAGAACTGGAAGCTTGATCCCTGGAATTGTTGCACATGCTATGTGGAATACCATGGCATTGATCGTGACCTACCTCTAGTGCCGCTCAGATCGCCCATCACTCTTGATGCCTATTGCACCCGGTGCGGTTTCTCATCACTGCGGCATTCATCGGAGGAGGGTGTGACGTATTGTCTTGGCGAATTACATGACTGTGCCACAAATTCCACAGAATAGCTCATTCCTGATCCCATCTCTCTGCATACTCCATTCTCCGCATGATGGACAAGGGGGAAGTCCCTTTTCGCTGGAGGCAACCTTTGGGCCCTTCCTGAAGATCCTCTTGTACTTCTCTGGACGCCACCATCCCTTCGACGGCCTCTTGATCTTGGGCATACTCGGTCGAAGAGCGGCATGCTCATGAGGTTATTCTCGGACGGGTGTGTATGAACAAGCCCGATAACGCCATAGACATTTCAATAATTGGGGCCGGCGTCTCTGGACTAAGTACGGGAATTAGACTATTAGAAGCAGGTCATAATGTGAGGATTTACGCTGAAAGTATCAGTCCCAATACTGTTTCTGATACTGCAGCCGCTTGGTGGTATCCGTTCTTGGTCGAGCCATTAGAGAAAACCAATAGATGGTCTGCTGAAACATTCAATGAGTTGGTTCGTCTTAGGGAAGAAGAGGACGTTTCTTGCATTACCATGAGAATGGGAAAGGAATTCCTTGAGGAGGAATGCCAGGTTCCCGGTTGGAGTGATTCGATTCCTCACTTCAGGATCCTAGACGATGAAGAAATTGCCTCGGGATACGCCTTTGGCTGGGAGATAGAGGCTCCAGTGATTGAGATGCAGATTTACATGCCTTGGCTAATGGGGAGATTTGAGGAACTCGGTGGAGAAATAAATATCGTGAAGATCAATTCAATTTCTGAATTGCCTGGTGAAGTACTCGTAAATTGCTGTGGCCTTGGTGGGAAGGAGCTGTGCAATGACCATGACTTGGAGCCAGTAAGGGGGCAGATTTTGTACACCACACAAGACCCCGGATTCGGAAGGTTTGATCAGCGTCCAGAATCTCTAATTTATACGATTCCGAGAAGAGATGTGACAGTTCTCGGAGGCACTGCTCAGAGAGGAGACTGGGATGAGAATATTAGGGATGATGATACAGAGGAAATACTGGCTAAGTGTGAATCGTTGTGGCCCGAACTAGACAGATCGAAAATCGTGGGAATGTCAGTGGGCCTGAGGCCTTCGAGGAAAGAAGTCAGACTCGAAATAGAGAGGTTGCCCTCAGGCAAGAAGGTGATACACAATTATGGCCATGGTGGAGCCGGAGTGACCCTCTCTTGGGGTTGTGCGGACGAGGTAGCCAGATTACTATCTAGTATGATGACTTAGTAGTAGTAATTACGACCGCTCCAATCCTGTATGGATCGCCGTTTGAAGCGGGCCTTCTATCCTCGAGGCGGCCTTTCCAGCCATCTTCGATTGTGCCAATTGGAATCCTGATAGAAGCTCCACGATCGGAAACGCCGTAAGAGAACTGATCTATCGACTGGGTCTCATGTAGGCCAGTCAACCTCTGTTCATTGTGGGCCCCGTAGACTGACATATGTGCATCGATATTCCTTCCGAAGGCTTCACAAATTTCAGTGAATAGGGCTTCCCCACCTTCATCCCTCATTCTACCGTCACTGAAATTGACATGCATTCCTGACCCGTTCCAATCTCCCTTGATTGGCTTGGGGTGATATTCGATGTAGTACCCATATTTCTCAGTCAGCCTGTCAAGGAGATATCGTGCCACCCACAGTTCATCACCTGCCTGTTTGGCCCCCTTGGCGAAAATCTGGAATTCCCATTGTCCACACGCTACTTCTTGGTTGATTCCTTCGAAGTTGATTCCCGCTTCCAAGCACAAATCGGCGTGCTCTTCAACGAGATCCCTGCCATGCGTGTTCTTGCCCCCTACCGAACAGTAGTATAGGCCCTGGGGACCAGGGTATCCCCCTACAGGGAAACCCAGTGGGAGTTGAGTATCTACATCCATGATGAAGTACTCTTGTTCGTACCCGAACCAGAAATCGTCATCATCTTCTTCGATCGTAGCCCTGCCATTACTGTGATGGGGGGTTCCATCTGCATTCAGAACTTCACACATCACGAGATAACCGTTGATTCTCTGAGGGTCTGGGAAAATAGCCACAGGCTTCAGCAAACAATCTGAATCCCCTCCCTCGGCTTGTTTTGTAGAGGAGCCGTCGAATGACCACATCGGGCAATCCTCCACTTTACCTGAGAAATTTTCCCTGACCAATGTCTTACTCCTCATATTCTGCGTCGGTTCGTATCCATCTAGCCAGATGTACTCCAATTTTGACTTAGTCGCCATAAGGAGTTTGCAATAAGAGGCGGTTTATTAATTGAATGTACGTATAGAAAAATCAGTATACCATACAAATAGTTACAGACATATATTTTATTTCTGAACGAATGAAAAAATATTTGATATTTTTCATATGATACTTCAGAAAATTTACAATCGCAGGAAGATGAGGAAGACGAATGTTCAGAATACTAAGCTTGAGCATCTTAGTATCATGGTGGACGTGCCGAGATTTGAACTCGGGGCCTCTTCCATGCCAAGGAAGCGCGCTTCCAAGCTGCGCCACACGCCCAATA
>PBZE01000032.1 GCA_002730095.1 Methanobacteriota archaeon
CCAGGTCTGACCTGACCTCTTCTGACAGCCATGGACCTTCTTCCAGAATCTTCTGATGCCTCCTCTGAATAGAGCAGAATCTCTCTCCAAGATGAATTGCCCTATCTCCGTCTCCTATGACTTGGAACTCTATATGTTGAGCGCCTTGAATGAACTTCTCGAGAAAAACCCTATCGTCCCCGAATGCAGATTTGGCCCTGCCTTGACAAATTCTCAATGCCTTGTCGAAGTCTTCGGGGGATTCTACTACTTGCATTCCAATCCCCCCTCCGCCTGCAGAGGCCTTGATAATGACAGGATAACCGATTTCCGCTGCCTGAATGGACGCTTCCTCTGGATCAGACACGGGCCCATCTGAGCCACGAGCTACTGGAATTCCAGATTTAACCATGGCATCTCTAGCCGCAATCTTATCCCCGAGGAGGCGAAGAACATCGGGACTTGGACCTATGAATGTAATTCCTTCCTCCTCAAGCCTCTCTGCGAAAATCGGATTTTCAGCGAGAAAACCATATCCTGGATGAACTGCATCTGCACCTACCTCTTTAGCCGCACTTACGATTGCCTCGATATCCAGATATGATGCCAGAGGATCTGAGCGTGGTATGTAAACAGCCTCATCGGCCAACCTTACTGGAAGGGATAGTCTGTCTTCTTTACCGTGAATAGCCACCACTTCGATACCCATTGCCCTAAGTGACCGAAGAATCCTGAGGGCTATCTCTCCTCTGTTGGCGATGAGTACCCTCCTAAACATCGAGGCGACGGTGATATGGGAACCATATGATTGAATCGGAAGAATGATGCCCTAAGGGAGCATCAATAGACATCTCTGAGATATCGCTTCTCTGTTTTCATCAGTTTTGTTTCGACGAAATCCTTGGCTTCATCGGAAGTCATCCCTCCAAACTCTGAGCATATCTCAATAAGTGTGGAATGCACGTCCTTTGCCATGTAATTCTTATCCCCACAGACATAGAAGTACCCCCCTCCATCGATCCAGTTCCAAATTTCTTCACCATTCTTCTTCATTAGGTGCTGTACGTACACCTTCTCTGATCCCTGTCTGGACCAAGCTAAGTCGTGTTTATCCAAGATGCCCCTTTCCTTCCAAGACTCCATCTCCTCCTTGTAATAGTACTCCCCCTCTTCTGTCCAATCGCCAAAGAATAGCCAATTCCTACCAGTATCTCCGTTCAAGTCTCTTTGTTGTAGAAACGCCCTGAACGGAGCGATTCCAGTTCCTGGGCCGACCATAATACAATCCTTGGACCCATCTTCGGGGAGTACGAAGGACCGAGTCGGGGACATGAAAACATCAATCTTCGATTTGTAATATACACTGCACCTATCTGCCAAATATCCGGTGGCAAGTCCTGTCCTATCTCTATCATGATGGTTGTATCTGACTATGCCGACCGTGAGATGAACCTTGCCGGGTTCAAAATCCGGACTACTAGCAATGGAGTATAGTCTTGGTTTGAGTCTGTCCATTCCATTGACTAGTTGCTGGGCGGTGAATCCCAGATGTCCAAAATCCTGTAATGCGTCAACGTAATCCCTTGACCACTGATAGTCTTCCATCGATTCTGAGTTTTCAGAAAGATCCCTCCAAAGAGTCTCTGCAGGATTGAGCGCGACACCAATCTCTTGGTATCCATCGGGGGAATCCCCTGCCTCATCTGAGCTTGTCCAATCTTCTATTAATTCCCCATCCTTGGTTGAAACCCGCTTCCTGGATGAGATTTTTATCTCCAATGGCTTTTCACTGGTAACCCTCTCCTCAAGATTAAGAATCCACTTCTTGGATACACGATGGATTTCATAGTGATTCGAAAGCGCTTCAGTGATTGTTTTTTCACCCTGATGGGTTTCCACTATTTCATCGCCGTTTAGGTTAGATGCGTCTAGTAGTTCTTGCACCAGTTCTGGAGGACATGAAGGGATGACTCCAAGTGCATCTCCTGCTTTGTATTCCATCCCCGAGTCACCGAGGTCGAAAACAATGTGTCGTGTTTCTTTACCGGAACCATCACCATTTAGAACGTAATTTTCTGTCAAATGAGAGGAATATGGATTTTTGGCAGACCACTGAGATTTGTCCTTCTTTGTGGCTACTTCTTTAGGTGGTTCGATATTTGCTTCCGGAGCTACTGACTCAGAAGAGTTATCCTCGATTTCCGAAACATCATCCTCAATGTCAGCCATCTTGGGAATTACAGCTGCGATCCATTCTGCGGCGGGTTGTTCATAGTCAACATCACAATCAACTCTCTGGTGAACTCGAGATGCACCCATCTTCTCAAACCAAGCATCCCACTCCTTCCCAGACTCACAAAATAAGTCATATGATGTATCTCCAAGGGCGAGGACAGAGAAATTTAATCCACTCAAGCTACTAATCGCACCACTGTTTGCAGCTTCCCACAAATCTTCTGCATTGTCGGGTTGTTCACCATCTCCCCACGTGCTACAACATACCAGAACTCTTTTTTGGGATTGCAAATCTGTAATCTGAACATCCTCCATGGACTTGACGTCAGCAATTAGGTTATGATTAGAGCAAGCCTTCCCTGCTTGCTCGGCGAGTTCCTCGGAGTTACCTGACTGAGAGCCATAGAGAATCAAGATTGAGCGTGGTTCTGCCATTGTATCACTAACCGCCGGGACGAAGCCCATTTATGAATAAATGGAATATGGAATCTCCAGCTGCGGCAATAAATGCGATGAGGTCAAGTCACTGACCCCTATCCGAGGCCCATGCCGCGAGTAGATTTCCTGGGAACAGGAAACGCATTTTCCCCCCACGGAAGGATGCATGCGCTAGCCCTGATCGATGGGGATATCCTAATTGATGCACCTCCAACTGTTATCACTCAACTAAAAAGATCAGGCTACTCAAGTGGGCAAATACGCCATCTGCTATTCACTCATTGGCATGGAGACCATATTTTCGGGTTCCCGTTCATGATGCTCGAGAGAAAATTTGTGACAAATAGAGAGATGGAGGTTGGCCTGGAAATTTACTTGCGTCCTGGGGGCAAAGAAATCTTGAGTGGTTTGTGTGAAACGGGGTTTCCCGGAAGTCTAGAATCCCTGGATACGATGGTTAATTGGAATGAAGAGGAAGACGGAGATGTCGGAGATACTGATTGGAAGTTCAATAGGTTCCCTGTCAATCACAATCCAGAAACTGATCCTCATGGCTACGAACTTATTCATTCCAGTGGCTTTCGAATGCTTCATTGTGGAGATTCAGGGCCATGTCCTGAGATAGACCGGAGAGCTCCGAAGGCGGACGTGATTGTAGTTGAAATGGGAGTGCCTGACATCGGTGATTTCCCTCATCACCATCGCCCTTCGGATGTGATTTCACTATCGGAAAGAAATCCCCATGCAAAAATCCTAGTGACTCACAACTACTCATCTGCAAAGGGACGACAAGAGGGTTTTCAGAATCCTTCGCTGCCCGAAACAATTTGCCAGCTTGAAGATTTTGACAGTCTTGAAATCTTCGAGGATGGGTCGTTTGAGATTATAAATAAAATTTAAAAAAAATTACAGATATATATAGCATAATCTAGGATCTACATTCTGGGCATAGATGATCAAGCCTCTTTAGTGGATGAAAATTTGGAGACAGGGCTTATCCACCAATCTATCTTATTGAGGGTTTAATAGTATGGAAATTTTATCTCAAAGTGTGAAAATAACATCAGGTAAAAAAATTAATTTTCGTTATACTGAAGGTAATGTTTCTCTAAGAAAATTTACAAAGTGTAGAAAGTAAACCACTACACACTTGGGTGTTGTAAAGTGACTGAGACAATCAATTCTTCAGAGAGGCTTATTATCTGGAGCTTGCTCGCTGTCAATCCGCGTTGGCTAATCGACTGCTCAGATGGGGAGTAGGAGGGTAGTTGACCAGTATGTACAAGGAGTGTTAGGAAATGGAAAGAAACATTTTCGAAAAGATCCTTGGTCAAGAAAGTCTATTCATTGATAGGAGGGCTTTCGATCACGCATTCGAACCCGACAGTCTCCCCCATAGAACGGGAGAAGTTGATACCCTGGTCAGGAATCTTGTTGATGCCCTAAACGGCCATATACCTTCGAATATGCTGCTCTATGGAGTTCCTGGTTCAGGGAAAACCGTGGTTACAAGATATGTACTCTCACAGCTTCTCGCCAAAGGAAGGGAAATGGGCGAGCCTGTTTTTTGCTATGAGATAAATTGTAGGAACATAGACACGAAGTACAGGGTGGTTCAAAATATCGCCTCGCAGCTATCACGCAGAGGAGACCCCCCTATTCCATTCACTGGGTGGCCTACAGACAGAGTCCTTGACACACTAATCTCAAGGATGGACAGAGAGGGAGGTGTTCACATCATTGTTCTGGATGAGATAGATAATCTTGTGGCCAGAGCAGGAGATGGTATACTCTACAATCTGACTAATCTCAATACCATCTTGAAGACATCTAGATGTTGTATTATTGGAATCAGTAACGACCTCCACTTCACCCAACATCTCGACCCTCGGGTTAGCTCAAGACTCAGTCAAGAGGACTTGGTTTTCCATCCATACGGAGCTGTGCAGATTCAGGACATTCTAGAGGAACGGGCTAGAACTGGGCTACGGCAAGATTCTCTAAGTGGCGGTGTGATAGAGTTATGTTCAGCTCTGGCTGCATCGGAGCATGGAGATGCCAGAAGGGCCTTGGACCTGCTAAGGATATCAGTTCAGAAGGCTGAGCAGGAGGGACATGGGATGGTCTCCCCACCACACGTTAGGTTGGCACAGAGTCAATTGGAATACGATCAGGTCACACCAGTTCTGAAAACCCTCCCACTACACCAGAAACTAGTTCTTTTCTCTATCAAACTAAACGAGGAAAATGGCCTCAGAAATATCAGTACTGGAGAGGTATTCAGGACGTATTCTGATGCCTGTCTGAAAATTGGTGTTGAGCCTCTGACAGCCAGAAGAATCTCTTCATTGCTTAATGAGCTGGATACCCTCGGCCTGATAATGGCGAGGAATGTCAGCAGGGGCAGACATGGAAGGAGTAAACAAGTCAATTCTGCTGTTCCTAGAGGCATAGACGTTATCTCTACTCTGAGCGAATCCGAGGCCTTAGTAGCTCAAGCATCTGAAGAGAAATACGCCCTTCAAAGCAGGTTATGAGTTCATTGGCACTCAGACAATGATTATACAGAAGTCCCAAGTCCCGGGGACGTTGTACCATGAGTGAATCGGAATGGATGAAATCTTTGACGCGTCCTAGTAAGACCTTGTCAGCCGCTCTAACGCTACTGGGCTCATGGGCAGTATTTCTAACAGTAGTCAATATTGCCATAGGGGCCTATTCAGAGGGGAAGAAGGTCCTCTGGATTGAGTTCTTTAGTGGAGTCAGGGATCCTTCCACCTCTGACATGGCATTCGTGATGGACGATGCTATATTTGGATTGTTGGGATTAGCTCTGATCGGACTCGGCGCCAGAGGGATGAATAAAATCCATGATTCTGGGTTCATCGGTTGGCTTTCTGGCCTTCCCAGCTGTATTGTCGAGTGCCTCCTATCCTCGGAAAGAGGATCTGGGAAGTTGTTAGCAAGCTGGCTGGTCGCTGTTGGTGTTCTATTCTACATATTGTGGAGTGTTTTGGAAAATACCTGGGTCGACCCGGGAGTTTACTCGGTGGCTGCTGTTCTGGTTTCTTTCGGAGTCGGAATGGGGATTCTGGAAGAGTCAGGGAATTAGTATCCTAGTCAGGGGATTTTCCTCTTTAGATTATCACTCTCTTGAATAATCATTTTTTTCCTGACCAGTCTCCATCCATTGATTCTAGTAGGTTTCTACATCTAGATTTTGCATCAAGGTCCGTGAATCTGATTACCACTCCTTTACCGGGTTGACCATACAGTATTACTGACCCAAGTGGGGCCAATGGATGAATAATTAGGGGTGCTAAATCCTCTTCTCCATCAATGACTATCAGGGTGGATTGTGATTTATCCGGCTCATCGCCATATCCAAATCTGGAAATTGCTTCAATACAGCACCGATATAGATCCGGTGTTAACCGTCCTGCTGGGTTACTACAATTAAGCACTATATCGAAGAGTCCGTAATCAATTTCCGAGGCCTCGGCCCATTTCTGACGTTTGGTCATTCCATCAATCAGTGCAATATCAGCAGGACGTCCCAGATCTTGCAGAGTCTTCACAGTAACGTCTCCCACTGCGATTACTGGACCTTTGGAGTCGGATATCCTGTCTAATGCCTCTCTCATGGCTAATTTTGGGTCTTCTTCTTCTCCTTCGATTAGTATCCCGAATGGCGTCTTCAGAGATAACTCAACATCTCTATTTAGGCTTAGGTTGAATAATCCTATTTCCTCATGTAGCCATGATTTACCATCCCTATCTATTAGCCCCCTCCTGATTTTCGAACTGGAAATTGGCTCGCCCGTCCAATCCAATTCGTGATCGGCGATTATGATGTCTAATGGCTGAAGAGAGTTTTGTAATCTTAGAGAGTTGATTTTTTCACAATTTGTTGTGGTTTCCTGAGTACAAACTATTGCTTCGGCGTCCTGTCTGAAAGTGGCTGGCCCATATGAGTCCTCGAGGATATGGAATGATATCCTATCCTGGACGTCAGTCCCCAATGATTCGATAATGAGTTTCATTCTTTTGTCCCAAGACTCGATCCTATGGTCCTTACCTTTTGCCAGAGAATCAGACGTCATCCATATTTCCAAATTCTTACATTCACTAAGTCCTGCATTCAACAATTTTCTATGACCTTTATGGAATCTATCAAAGGTCCCGCCCACTAAACCTAGGGCTTTCATCGGTATTCTGTAGCAGGGAGAAGTATTGAGGGCTTTGGAAGAATGTGTGCCCCGGGGCGTAACGGCGACCTTCACAGCTAGGCTCGGGCGCCTGACCCACCCCGGGACGTCTGTCGGACCATGGGGTAGTCCCTTGATTCATCCCCTACGGGTCCTCAGGGGACCTAACACGGTCCGGCCATCTGATTTGCGCCAGTGTTCATTTCATCGGAGATGATCCCACTGGTCTTCGACAGATGGCTACCCATACGTGGTACCATGTTTCATCCTCAACCTCCGGCGAGGGGGTTTTGTCAACATGGTGTTGCCGTTGGGCGATTTGCCGCACACCCGATAGGTCATGAACCCAACGGTCTACCAAATTTAGTCAAATGTAGATTTGGATACCAAGTCTTGATGAAAACCGGAAAGTTTCATTATCAGCCTTTCCATGACATATTTATCACCATCGGAAATTTCCTTCAAATTGAATTCGGGCCACTTCTCACTGGGTTGTGCTAACCACCCAGCCATCGGGTGAGTCTTTCCAATTTTTGGAGTCCTGCCCTCATTCAATGCATCTAGTGCCTCCAATAAATCGACTAATGGTTCAGCCTCCCAAGGGATGTCTTCCTTTCCTCTAATTCTTCGGGCCAGGAGTCCCCTAATTGATGAGCTACAGCCTCCATATTTGATTGAACGATGAAATGGGAAACTACTCACAGACCCGACTGGCCTGAGAATTGCTGCGGGCCAAGATATACGGTTACTAACAAGCCAGGAGTACGCTTTGTCATCTTGTAGCATCTGTTCAAGTAAATCTGAGGATATATGTGCCCACCAATCTAGTGGCATATTAGTTAGGATTTGCTTAATCTCTTCGAACGAGGGAGTCACATTCTTCGGAGTGACTCTATTCAAAGTGGCCCATGAGCTCATATCATGGTCCTTAGATAAATCCGTAGCTTTGGAAAGTATCTTTCTCAGAATACCTATTTCCTTCTCCTTCAGATTCTCCTGATTGGATGAAAGAAGCCACATCAGGCCATTGATCGTATTGATTGATTTGATCGGAGGATTGGCGAGCCACACCTCCAAGGACCAGTCGATGAGATCTTCATGAAGTGCCTCGGGCAGCCAAGCAGAGTTCGCCAGCAATTGAGAAGCAACCCATGAAGAACCACGGGTGGCGTTTCTTGGGTCAATAGTGGGCCTAGACCTAAGTGCAGTATCCTGATCTGCCCTCAGAAGACGTGTGAACTCAATAGAGAAAACGTCTAAAACTGATTGTGGAGCTAAATCTGCCACTTCCGAAAGTCCTTCGAGAGGTAAGTGATCAAAATCGAGAATTGAGAGCCATTCCGGGTTTAGTCTGGAGCTTAGTCTCTGCCATCTCGGCCATCTTGAACGGGGCGGAGATGCTATCCAAGCTGCTACTGGATATCTGGCCTCCATTCGATTTGCCCAATCTTCGTTTCCTTCTGGATATTGAGAAATCGCCGATCTAACCATTGATGAATACTCTTTGTCATCTATCGCACTTACAAGCTCCTCTAGCTCATTTGTGATATGAAAATGCTTTTTCTTAGAAGCGGATATTTCATGGGTATCTGGAGAATGGAGGACTGGATCTACAATTCTGACTGGTACCTCTCTGCCTCCTTTAGTTGAGAGGATCATCCATGGCAAAGGCCTCATAGGATCAACAATGATACGGTCCATTCCTGAGAATGTCGCTATCTCTTTTTCCATCATTACCATTCTAACATTGGGGCTAGTTGAAATAGAGCTCGCTAGATCTTTTGAAATCCCATCTGGGATATCGATCACTAATGGCAGGTTTTCATCATTAGATAATGCCCACCTTGTGAGTGATTCGGAAGCAGCCTTTCCTAAACCTCTGGTGTTGAGGAGCCTTGGCAAATCCGGAGAAGATGAGAATTCCGAATTTCCCCAGTCCTGTCTGAATCTCCTCCATGTCGAGTCCTCAGTCCTCACTCTTCTGGCCCCTAATATCCGATCCTTCAAAGCCTGACACCTTCTATTTCTTTCCGCCTCAGATAGTCGTGGATGGGCTATAGAAATCCAGTGCTCTAGAGAGTCGATTGGTAGCCTATCGCCATAGGATTCAAATCCACTTAAATCGGCAATTATCAATGATCCGTTCCTAGCTGCCTTGAGTAACATGGACCTAGGGAGCTTTTCTGACACAACAGCAGCAATCGCGGATGAGGGCCTTATGTCTGGGGACATTTCATGACATTTGGCAAGAACCCACGGACCTCTGTGCATAGAACTCTCTGGTAGTGGTGGCTTGGGCCTGTAAGCTGGCCCAAGGAACCATTTTCCAGGTGCTATGGCTATCGGCCTCTCTTCGTCCAGAAGTCTTGCTCTAATTATCCCGATAATCGATTTGCTCTCAGAGAATGTTTCGATTTTCCCCTTATCATAGACTGGTGGTGAAGACGTGAATTCGTTAGTAGAAAGATCAATCCACCTTGGGGACCTCTCCATCAATACTGCCCAACTCCAAGGAACCCCTTCGGTTCCACTGGAGGATTCTATGCTCCCCGATCCTCCAGGGGGCCTATCCGGAATAGGCAACAGAGGAGAGTCTGGTAACCGAGATAGTCCCAAAAGAAGATTCGGGCCATCACGAAAAAGTATGCAGTATTCTCCATCCTCGTGGGATATTGGAGTCGCTTCGGAAGCTAATGCCAGTTCATCTGACTTTAGTGCCGCCCAGCCGCCCTCTGTCAGATGAAGTCTGGCCCCCCTACTCCCAGAAGGCATGTCACTGTCCAGCAGTGAGTCGTTTCTCAATCTCCTTATCTCTGCTGATGCGTGAGGAACTCTAATTCCAGTTGCATTGGCTATCTCGCTTACCGTAGATCGTCTCTCGGACAAGTACCTCAGAATTCTCCTCTTATTCCTGCTCCTTATTTTGGAGGGCTTTGATGAAAGATGCATTCTATCCGAAGAAATGTCACCATTCGACATGATTTACCACCACTTAATTAATCCACATAAGATATTTGTAATAAATTCATCTATGTAGTTACATTTTATTACATATTTCCATTGGAGAAGTACATGGTTCCATTTCAACACTTAATTCCTCAACGAAAATTGTATCTATTTGTGTGATGTTAAGTAACTAAAGTTAGTGAAATCGTACAGAACGGTTATATCGGTGCCTGCTATCCTGTGCATATCGGGTAGGATACGGGGACCGGTAGACACGAGATGGAGAGATACATAATGTCGGAAAATATCCGAAAAATGATCAGAACATTTGTATCTCAAAGGCCAAGAAACACCGCGGAAATAGTTTCGTGGTTAGAGGATCAGAATGAGTTCAAGTCTTCCAAGGCCGATATTTCTGGACTGCTCGAGTCTGATGATTCGATAATCAGAATTGGAACTATGAGAAGAAGCGGAATCACAGGCCGCGAATACCCACTTTCGGAATGGGCGACCGAAGAGTGGGTGGCTCATCATGAGCGAGGATTGCCCACAAAGGAGGAGTAAAAATGAGGACTACGAGACTAAGGCAAAAAATCAAGAAATTTCTACATTCCAGAGGAGAGGCCAATACCACTGAGATTCTAGAGCACGTTAACACCACAATGAGGCATGGCACTACTCCTCAGCAACTCGGAAATGTCCTTTCAAAGGACAAGGACATCATGAAGGTTTCAACAACTAAGAGAGGCGGAGCTCTCTCTGGAAGATACGAGATATGTGTATGGCAACTAAGACCTGGTGTAATAGAGGACAACTAGTTCTCTAGTTCCACTTTCCAATCGCCCGATCTTGCCAAACTATTCATGTTTGCTCTGTGCTTGAATGCGTTTTGACTGGCTTCGTTTGAGCCCTCAGCCCAAGTTTGCAAAGCATGAGCTAGGAGCGCCCTCCCATAGGAATATGACAATTCCCACGGATGATCGATATCCATTGCATTCATGAGATTGAGGTGAGCAGTTGCATCTTCATCTGATTGCCCTCCTGAGAGAAAGACAATTCCTGGAACCTCCTTTGGAACCTGTGAGGTCAGGCATTCAACTGTCATCCTAGCAACTTCGTCCCTAGACCCCTTATCTGGGCATCCCTTGCCTGGCATTATCATGTTGGGTTTGAGAAGTACTCCGGGAAGATGCACTCCCTGATTCCTGCATTCAGTCCAAGTTCTCTTCAAGACTTCGGCAGTCACATCATAGCAGCGCTGTGCATCATGACTACCTTCCATCAAGACTTCTGGCTCTATTATTGGAACCAGTCCCTGTTCTTGGCAAATCGAAGCATAACGCGCAAGGGCATGTGAATTTGTCGAAAAACAAGCCACTGATGGCATGCCTTCCCCTATACGGATGACTGCCCGCCACTTGGCAAAGCGTGCACCCATCTGGAAATACTCGGCACAGCGCTCTCTAAGTCCGTCTAGTCCCTCTGTGATCTTCTCACCTGAATAATTTGCCAATTCCTTGGCGCCCGTATCGACTTTGATCCCTGGATGGATTCCCCTGCTTGCGAGATATTCTGGAATCGGGGTCCCATCGTCCATAGTCTGTCGAATGGTTTCATCAAACAATATGACTCCGCTGATCGCAGATTCGTATCCTTGAGTAGCGAATATGTTTGAGCGATATGCACGACGAGCTTCCGCAGATGGCTCTACTCCCACTGCAATCAACCTATTTGACATGGTTCCATTGCTCTCGTCCGCGGCGAGAATACCCTTTCCCGAAGCCACTAATTCTGCTGCTGTTCTTTCTAGGAGTTCCACATTCATTGCCATTCCAACATTTCGAGTGGGCGATGTGAAATGAATCCATCGTTGAATAGTTCTGAGTAGAATGCTAGAATTTTCTTCTCGAAGAAACAAATTTATGTTGGCCTGAAGCGACATCGATTATTTCAGAATGTACTGACGCACTTCCATCATCATTGAATTCGACTCCCTTGGTCCTTCCGTCACATACCCCAGAACCAATGAAAACTGAGTCTTCGGATGAACACAGTTCATCTCTTTCCCAGAGTCTCTCGATATCATCATCTATCATTCTTTCAGCTCTTTCCCTATGCCCATCATTCTTGAAGACGAGTCGCCCCTGAAATGTAGCCCCCAATCCCCTTAGGGCAGTGGCTGTAATTACGCCCTCTGGAGCAGCTCCAATCCCCATGAGCATGTCGACATTAGAATGTTGGTCTGCGGCATTTAGGGCGGCAGAGACATCTCCATCGCCGATAAGTATGACATTTGCGCCAAATTGTTTAATCTCTCCGATCAGAGTGTTGTGCCTAGGCCTATCCATTACCACTACATTGAGATCGGAGGGATTTTTTCCGAGGATCGAACATGCCGATTCGAGATTATACGAAGTTTCTTCATCTAGACTGATTTGACCTTCTAGCTCACGCGGACCTGCGATCTTGTTCATGTAGCAATCAGGAGCATGCAATAATGAGCCGCGAGGAGCAGCTGCCAAAACGGCCATAGCGTTTGGCATATCATTTGCAACATGGTTAGTGCATTCCAGGGGGTCAACCGCGATGTCTATTCTCGGTGCATCTGGGTGCCCCTGCATAGATCCTAATGGCTCGCCGATCCATAGCATCGGAGCATCGTCTCTTTCACCCTCCCCTATCGCAACCCTTCCATCAAAGGGAACTTTGTCGAAGACTGCCCTCATAGCCTCGACTGCTGCTCCATCGGCTGCCTTGCCATCTCCCTTACCTCTCCAAGGAGAGGCGGCTACAGCCGCAGCTTCTGTAGCTTCCAAGAATAATTTGGTCAAGTCTGCTGTCGCCATGATATTCCGAAGAGCACCTAGTCATTCAACTGTGCGGCTACCTTTCTTCTTCTCGAGAACCCTAATTTGTTCGATAATTGTGCCATTATATTGGCCGTGATTATCTTTCTCTTTGGACTTCAACATATCGAAGGCACAGAGGAGTGCGGCACTGACCCCACATAGTGCTTCCATTTCGACTCCGGTGGACCAGTGTGCCCTTACTGATACAGTGCATCTTATTCCGGATTCTTCAATATTCCATTGAACTGAGCATCCTTCAATTGGAATGGGATGGCAGTGCGGGATCGTCCTAGGAGTTTCCTTGACTGCCAGTATAGCTGCAACGGTGGAAGCTTCCCTTACATCGCCCTTGGTCGATCTTCCTTCTGAAACAATGCGGATGCTCTCCTCTGATAATCTAAGAAAACCAGTGGCAGTAGCTTCTCTAAAGACGTCTTGCTTCGAGCCGATATCGGTAATTGCTTCTATTGTCTCGTCCATCGTATGCGGGAGGCAGAGGCTCCTATTAGGTAATGTGTAGATTGACTCATCCGGGAAATATTAGTTTTCACCCCAAACCGGACTTCCAGAATTCACCATCCGATCTGACTTCCTTTTTCCAGAGTGGTGCCTGAATTTTCAATTCGTCAATGATTCTAGAGCATGCTCTGAATCCCTCGGATCTGTGAGGGGAGGAAACATGAATGCATACTATTGGCTCTTTAGGCAAGACTGTCCCGATTCTATGGGCGACTACAACTGAAGAAATTCCAAATTCATCTAGGGCATCTAAGGCGATCTTCTCTAGAACAGTGGGCAGCTTCTCCTCCCAGTGATCAAATTCCAATCTCTTTACCTCTGATTCTCCTTCTTCGCCCCTTGTAATGCCTACGAAGGAAACTACACTTCCACAGCCATCAATATCTAATTTAGATTTGAGAGAGTCCGGATCAAGAATTTCTGGCTCAACCGAAACGTGTACTGACACAGTCTCGCATTACCATATAAGACTTGAATTCGCCGGATGTAACCCAACTGTTGAAGCGTATGACTCCAGTCGGATATTCGTGAAAAGCGATCCGGTGCACATTCTCGGAGCTGGCCTATCAGGCCTGTCGGCTGCGATCATATTATCAAAAAATGGATATGATGTGCATGTCCATGAAATTAGAGGCGATAGCGGAGCTAGGTTTGATGGCGACTTCCAAGGATTAGAAAATTGGACTGGTAGCAGGGACTTCTTTGACGAAATGAGAGATTGGGGTTTGGATCCTGAATCATTCAAATCGGACTCATTCGGCGTTGTAGACCTAATCCATCCTGATGACGAAATCACACAGCCTGTTACTGATGGGATAGCTTTCAGAGTGGTGGAGAGGGGGACTGATGAGCATTGTATCGACCAGGGCTTCAAGAAGATGGCAATTGAAGCTGGGGCCACCATTCATTATAGATCTAGGAGGGACCCAGAAGAATGTCAGATCATAGCTGCTGGTCCAAAAGATTCCAGCGCTGTTGCATTTGGCGAAATATTTCATACGGACCATCCCAATCATGTTTCATTCCAACTGAATGACAAGCTAGCCCCTGGTGCCTACTCATATCTGATTATCATAGATGGGATTGGCCTGATTTGCACTTGCCTCTGGAGGAAGCAGAAGAAGAGCGGTAGATACCTGAATGAGACGATTGCTTGGTATGAGAGTCACTATGAACTAAATCGTAGGCCAATAAAGCGGGTTGGTGGCAAGGGGGATTTCTCTTTGCCTGACAAATATTTCCATGAAGGTAGATACTACATTGGAGAGGCTGGAGGGCTTCAAGACTTCATGTGGGGATTTGGGATGAGGTACGCAATTACCAGCGGTGTTCTGGCAGCTAAGTCGATCTTGGGGGAGTGTGACTACGAGTCTGAGGTCAGAAAGAGGCTCGTACCACTGATCAAGATTAGCGCTACCAATAGATTCCTGATGAATCGTATTGGAGATAGGGGCTTCAAGTTAGTTGCTAGATACTGGATGAGGGATCAACGCAAGAAGGGAGATGGCTTGAATTTCATGCGATGGGTATACACCCCTGGGATATTTAGGAGAATGCTGTGGCCAGTCACAAAACTTGCCATGCTGAGAAGAAAAAGACTGGATGATGGTAGAATGGTCACTAGAATGCCATTTAGGAAATCCCTTCGTAGAGACTCATGGGAACAGAGTGATCGCGCTTTAGAGATATCAGAGCAATGGAAGGCGATAAAGAAATCTGGAGGGGCGGTGTCTTTCCCAGACAGCGATGTTTGACGCTATGAGGTCCTCCGTTTGATTGATATGGCCATCCCTAGTGGAATGCCCATGACGTCATGGCCCGAGCTTAAGCCAATGAAGAACAATCTAGTTAACTACGGAGTAACAGAGAACGGAATTGCAATTATCGAGTTGTGCTCAGACTCTGCTGGTGAGCCCCTAACCGAAGGAAAAACGTCCGTAAATACCTATACTCGTGAGATGTGGCATGATATTGATGATGCGATACTGAGTGCGAGATTTGATGATAGTGTTTCTGTCATTCTTATCACTGGACACGGCGAGAAATTCTTCTCTGCTGGAGCTAGCATAAAATATCTGAACAAACTTTCTCCTAGATACAAATACTTCTTCTGTCTGCATGCTAATGAAACTCTATCTCGCTTGGAGCAGACTCCAAAGCTAGTAATTGCGGCATTGAATGGCCACACTGTTGGAGGGGGATTGGAAATAGCAATGGCAGCAGACATCAGAGTAGCTAGGAAAGGGAATTTCCAGGTGGGGCTCCCGGAGGTTGCTCTTGGAGTCCTTGCCGGAACTGGTGGGACAGCACGCTTGTCCAGACTTGTGGGCAAGGCCAAAGCAATGGAAATTATGGTCACAGGTAGGAAATTCTCATTCGAAGAATCTCGTGAGATGGATCTCGTCCACGATATTTACGACTCGATGAGTCTGGAAGAATTCCGTCAGGATGTTCTGGATTATTCTGGTCGCTTCACTCTACCTTTTGCCGCTGCTAAAGCAATAGGGAATATCAAGAGAAGTGTCCAAAGCGGGCTAGAAATCCCTCTTGAGTATCATCTCGCTTTGGAGAGAGAGTTGCAATCCGATTTATTCCAGTCCAACGATGCCAAAGAGGGGATTAAGGCATATGTGGAGACGAAAACTCCTAGATTCGAAGGGAACTGAGTTTATTTTTGCGGATTTTCCGATACGTCGTTTGATATACCTGTTATCACAGCGGAGGTCATGGCAGATACTGAGATAGTAGAGAGTTACAGTCAAAACTTCGAATCTTGGATAAACGACTTCAGTGAATGGCAAACCAGAATAGGGTTTGATCCATCATGGCTTGGAGATTACAGGTTCGACATCAAGTTTGACTGGGATACCGCAGGAAACGAGATTGAGTTTGGAGACTTCCAAGGAATGCCGAAGTGGAATAGGAGAATGCAAATTCCGCAGCAGAATATTATGGATGCAATTATCACCATGGTTAGCGTTCAGGGCGATACAGAATTCGCTAGCGTGGAGCAACAAAACCACCTTCTGGCTTCTGCCCCTACAGAATATGACAGAAAATCAGCTTTGAGGATAATGTGTGAAGAGCAGCGCCATGGATGGCAGATGGCATACCTATTGTGTACTTTCTTCGGGGAGCAGGGCGTTAGAGAGGCATCAAAGTTGTTAGAAAGAAATGCTCAGGAAGGAACGAGAATACTCGGATCTTTCAATGAGCCTATAGATCACTGGCTAGACTTTTTCTGCTTCACACACTTCATTGACAGGGACGGCAAGTATCAGCTCAAGATGCTGAGCACATCTTCGTTTAAGCCACTGGCAGCAAGCATGGGACCTATGCTGAAAGAAGAGTCGTTTCATTTGGGGACTGGGGCCAATGGCCTCAGAAGAATCGTCAAGCAGGGAGTAATTCCCATAGCACTGCTACAGAAATATATCAATAAGTGGGTTAGTACTGGTTTGGATCTATTCGGTACTGATGACTCGACTAGCGCTCAGTGGGCCTATGTATACGGAATTAAGGGGAGATATGATGAGAGAGAGTCGGATATCGAAGCCGATAGGGAACACTTGAATGAGGCCAGCAGGGAGCTTTACTTCGAAGAGTTGCGGAAGGAAATGGTAAGAATTAGTAAGTCCAGGAAGGAGGGAGAGCCTGAGCTCTACATACCATCTGACAGATTCAAGAGAGGAATTGGAAAGTACGCAGGACAGAGCTACACCGTCCACGGGGACTTGTTCGAAGGTTCAGATAGTGAGTATGAGGAATATCTGTCCAGTGTACTTCCAACTGATGAAGATGAGGATAGACTGGTAAATGAATACATGAAGAAAGAGTGGATTCAGTACCGTGAGTGGAAGGGATAGGTGGAAATCATGCAGTTTCACTCATTGACAGTTTTTGATAAGGAGAAATGCGCTCATTTCTTTGAACACCTAACTGAATACTTTCATGAACACCATCACTCTGAAAATCAAGATCCGGAAACCTATGAGAATCTTCTTTACACAGTTAGAAGGCCCTATACGCCCGATATGCTTGATGAAATTGATGACTGGATGGGAATCCCTAGGAGAAAGTGGAGGGAAGAGACGCAGAGAGAAGTAATGCTTTCACTTTATGCAATTAGGTATCCAGATACCTTACTCATCGAAAGTCTGACTGAAAAGGCGAAGTCCGACATCAAGAGATTGTCTGCTTACTTACACTTCACTCACCACACATACTCGATTTGGGATGAGGATACTCGCAAGGGACTAGAGAAATTGGGAATAATGATACCTCCAGTGGAACATGCGGATCCCTTCATCTATGGCGCCTATGTTTCAGCGATTGAGCTTCTGAAGGACGTAGCTCCATTCACATGCTTCCTAGAGCATGACGTACCTCGACAAAGGTTGTTTCAGTCAGCTCTAGCGGCATACGGGCGTGATGCTTGAGTACGTCTTATTTCTTGGATGCTCTTCGTAGGTACGTGGCCGTACGCAAAGTGACTGTAATTGGCGCCGGGACTATGGGTTCCGGAATCGCACAGGTTTGTGCTCAAACAGGATGGGAAACCAGACTATACGATGCATTTTCTGATTCATTGGACAAAGGATTTTCTTCAATCAACGATTTCTGGATGAAGGGGATTTCTCGAGGTAAGAATTCAGAGGAAGATGTCAAGGCTTGGTCGAGAAGGTTACTCAGGTCGGATGATATGAAAGAGGCACTTGAAGGAGTCGATTTGGTCATTGAAGCGGTCCCTGAGAAAATAGAGCTGAAGAAGGCTATTTTTGTTGAAATAGAAAAATTTGCTCCGAAGGATGCCATACTTGCCACAAATACATCAGGACTCAGAATTTCTGAAATCGCTTCTGCCACGAACTGTCCTGAGAGAGTTGTAGGAATGCATTTCTTCAATCCCGTTCCTCTAATGGAGCTGTTAGAAATTATAGAGCATGATTTGGTTTCTGAGGAGACGCTTGAGCAGACTATAGAAATTGGAAAGGCCATGGGAAAAACTACTATCGTAGTTGGAGATATCCCGGGTTTTGCTACAAGTAGACTAGGCGTGGTGCTTGGAAATGAGGCAATCAGGATGCTCGCTGAGGGAGTGGCCAGTGCAAGTGATATCGATACTGCAATGAAGCTTGGATATAGACATCCAATGGGGCCCCTAGAGCTTTCAGACTTAGTCGGACTAGATGTAAGAAGGGATATATTGAACAATTTGGCAGAGTCATTTGGGGATCCATCGTATCTTCCTCATCCACTATTAGAGAAGCTGGTGCAATCAGGAGACTTAGGCAAGAAGACGGGCAGGGGAATCTACACCTGGGATAAAGATGGTAAGTCCGATAGGGATGATTTGTGAGCTGTTGATATGCAAGATTCTTTCATCGAGATTATTGGTTTGATTGCTGGTACATTGGGAGTAATTGCTTGGATTCCACAAATTAGAGAGGTCTGGATAGAAGATTTGCATGAGGGGATTTCTCTTCCAACATTCTTTCTTGTTTCCACGGCACTAATTTTGTGGCTTATTTATGGAATTCTGATTGGGTCATTTTCCATAATTGTGGCAAATTTAGCAGCATTAGTCTGTATCCTATCATTAATTTTTGGTGTCATCAGGCTTCGCATGGTTGAAGCTGAAAATGGTGCGAACACCGGGAGTTGAACCCGGGTTAGCAGGTTGGGAACCTGCTGTCATAACCACTAGACCATGTCCGCGGGATTTACGCGAAATGA
>PBZE01000033.1 GCA_002730095.1 Methanobacteriota archaeon
CGAAGCACTACACGATGCTGCAACCAGGGGGGTCCAAATTAGACTAATCCTGAATGGATTCTATGCTGAGTGGGACGAAGAGATAAGAGACACCATTCATCTTTTCAACACGGATTGGAATGGCACACAGGGACTTGACACAACTGCAAGACTGATGTCAACATCAGACAATATCACCAAGCTCCACAACAAGGGAGCGATCGTTGATGGCTCTAGTGTCCTAATCGGTAGTATGAACTGGGGCTCAAGTGCGGCCCTCAGAAACAGGGAGATGGGGATTCTCATTCATGATCAAGGAGTGACTGCTGAATTTTCAACCACTTTCGAGGAAGATTGGAACAGGGTTGACACCGAAACTGACTCGGATGGGGACCTTATGACTGACTACTGTGAAGATTTGTATGGTTTGAATCGTCACTCTGCAGCAATAATCGGCACTGCTCTGAGCGAGCAATCAATGGATCCGGATTTGGATGGGCTAGATAATTTGAATGAGTTCCTATTAGGTGGCGATCCACTTGTCGCCGATACAGACGGAGACTGTATTTTCGATGGAAATGAACGAGATTTTGCACAGAGTGTTCTTCGGTCGCCGAACATTGCGATGCTCTCAGGGGACGCCGATGAGAATGGAGTGCCAGATGGCGAGCAATGGGGGTGTGACGAACCCGACGAACCAGAGCTGCCATGTATTGATGGCGAGACGCGACCAGGAAACGAGTCTGAAGGCGTATGCAATAATTGTGTATGTATGGGTGAAGAATGGGTTTGTACTGAGATGGCTTGCACACCTGTAGATGATGACTCCGGATTTATCAACATCAGAGAGGATGCTATGACTAGGCCGGGCGCTAGGGTTTTGTTCGGTTTAATCGTACTGTCAATACTATCTCTAGCTGTATCTGCCTGGTTCTCTTTCAGGAGACCTGCCAGTTCCACTGAGGAGATACTCGTGGACGACTCAGGATATAGGTTCGATGACGCTAAAAATGAAATGGCTATCTTAAAGGGTACTAGCTTTGACAAGTCTTCCATCGACTCCAGATCTTTGACTAAGGGGAAGGATGATGGGGAACATGGGCGAATTGTGCTAGACGGTTTCGGTTTTGACAGGAGTAAGACATCCAGGGATGAGATTCAATGGAGATTGGATTCGGGGCAAACCATGGATGAGATTAAGGCTGATCTCGGTGAGGAAGAATAATGGCGGAGTCGATGGAGGATTTCATCGACGGCGTTGTTGATGGGAATCTGACAGATGACAGAATTATTCAGTGGCTCAGGGAAGTTTACGATAATGGAATGTCTAAATCAGAAATAATTGAGCTCACTAATAGAATGATGAAGTCTGGAAGGACAATAGAATGGGGCGCAGAAGAGAGGGCTCTGGTCGATAAGCACTCCACTGGCGGCGTCGGAGACAAGGTTTCTGTCCCCCTGGCCCCTGCATTAGCAGCATGTGGGATGATAGTTCCAATGATTTCTGGAAGAGGCCTTGGGCATACAGGTGGGACTCTTGACAAATTGGAATCCATACCCGGATTCAGAACTAACTTGAGCATTGAGGAGATGCAATCTCAGATTAGGGAAATCGGACTAGCCATGGTAGGTCAGACCGAGGAACTGGTCCCTGCTGACAAAAGGCTCTATTCCCTAAGGGATGTGACAGGAACTATTGCGTCATTGCCTCTGATTACTTCATCGATAGTTTCGAAGAAGGGAGCTGAAGGGCTTTCGTCACTTGTGCTTGATGTAAAGTTCGGAAGGGGGGCCTTCATGAAAGAAATTGGTGAGGCGAGAGAATTAGCAAGATCGATGGTGGACACCTCCAACGGTTTGGGCATCTCAACAGTAGCTGTACTAACAACCATGGATTGCCCGATAGGGCACAGCATAGGAAATTCTGTGGAGATATTGGAGAGTGTCGAGACCATGTGTGGAAGAGGCCCAGCTGATCTGGAAGAGTTAGTTTGCGTTTTAGGAGGTCTACTATTGGAATCGGAAGGGGCCTGTAACGACTTTATGGATGGAGCCACGATGATCCAGGACAGCTTGTATGATGGGAGCGCCTTTGAAAAATTCAAGCAAATGGTGACTGCACAGGGCGGGGACCCTTCGATTCTTGAGACTGATATTTCACTTATGGAGGGGCTCGGACTTCTGGATAGCGAACTGGGGTCAATCACTGTTCAGTGCCGTAAAGATGGTTGGATTACAGATATTGATGCCATGAAAATTGCCGAAATATGTCTTGAAATTGGTGCAGGTAGATTGACCAAAGACGAGGGCATAGATCGAAGTGTTGGAGTCGTTTTGGACGTCCAGGTGGGAGATTATGTAGAGCATGGAGATGACCTAGGGACGATCTATCATCGAGGTGCAGAAGAGTCGGAAATTTCTGAAAGGCTGCTTTCATCTATCTCAGTAACAGATTCTAAACCTCAATTGGTATCGAGAATTGTCGAGGTCATAAAATGAGGCTGCGCCATATCGATAGGGCAAGAGCGATAGCCGTATTGTGCATGGTCGAAGTGCACACAGCAGCCATAATACCGCCACGGGGAATGACAGTGGGCGATCCAGCTGCATTCATGGCCGCAGCATTCGGCGGAATGGCAGCTCCGATGTTCATAATGATATCAGGATGGGGGATGCACATGAGTGCTACTCGTAGGTCATCTCAGGGACAAATGGGCGCATCACAGTGGATTAATTGGATGATTCCCAGGGTGGCCATTCTGACCTTCTGCCAGATCTTAGTCAATATTCTGCTCAATGTCGATAGGGGAGGAAGGTTTGAGTGGCACACCCCTGGAGTGCTCACCCTATTGGCGGTGGCCGCTCTAACGGCGCCAATTCTTGTGGGCCTAGGGGCGCGTGCAAGGGCATCTCTTTTGCTTGCCATGGCAGTTTCTCCGGTGATTCTGGGAGATGCATCTGGCCTAGACTGGACTTGGTGGGAGAGAGTATCGTCTGCAGGGGGGACAGAGTGGATATCTAGACTTCTTTGGAATGGGACATATCCAGTCATTCCATGGATGTTCTATATCGTCCTTGGAACTATGGTACATGATACCTCAAAGAGTCGTTTGATAAGAGAACGATATATTGCAATGGGCCTCATACTAACGGCAATCACTATTGTATTTGCAGTTTTGAGAGATATCCCATGGGCGCTAACGGAGGGAGAAGCCGTCCTAACATTCTTCCCAGCCAGTCCTGCATTCCTAGTTGTTTCAGGGACATTCGCTCTACTAGCCCACAGGATACTTGAGGGCAATGAGGCGGATGGAGGAGACCCTTGGAAGGGAGATAGCCTGTCCTTCCTAGAACCATTGGGGAGAATCACCCTAACTGTATATGTAGCTCACTTCGCAGTACTGGGGGTTGTCGCTTTGGCCGTGCAAGGAGAGGCTCGCTTGGAGTTTCTTCCTGCATTCGTCGCCACAATAGGGCACACTCTGGTCTGGATACCCTTGGCGATACTGCATCAACGGCATTGTCCAAACATTTGCATTGAAGAATTTCTACGTCGAATCAGCAAATGAGCCTCTAATCGAGAAGATAGTCCGTTGTCCAATTGATCGGGCCGAACCAAACTGTTTCCTCCGCATTAGACGCCTTTATCCGGCCATAGTAATCGGTTCCGCAGCAAGTTAGACCAGAAATGGTCTGTGAGTGATTACCTACATTTGTGCTGCCGAAACTATTACTTCCTTCCCAGCCCGAAGTCTGATTCCCCATGTCTGTTCTACCATAGTAGAACATCAAAGTAGTATCCGTACCATTATCGTAAGTTTGCCAAGAAATCGTAGATGAGGTAGCATCTGACGGATCGGTTGAAGAGATATTTCTTAGAATGGCAGAGTAAGAAAAGTACTCTCCCCGTAAAGGGTCATCAACCCATACTGGGAGATATTCCAAAGCATCAAATGTCGCTTGGGTAAGTGGGAATCCCCATGCTTCATGGTATGGGGCTAGATTGTACCCTGTGGAATTTGAAATGCGGACGACCCATTCATTAAATTCCTCAATGTCGCCTTCTGGGACCTCATCATTAGGAAGATTGTAATAGACACTGAGAGCCTCAGTAATCGGCTCCCACCCCCATTCCTCCTTTATGATGAGATAGGTGTCCAGGGCAACCCATACTGACCAATTTGAGATGTTTGAGCCATCTTCGAAGTAGCTTCTCATACGTGAGCTTCTCTGGTCTGGACTGATCGCTCCATGCCCCTCTATACCGACCAGCTCTTCCATTAGATATACACTAGCGAAATTGCAACTGGACTCAGTTGTTCCCGGAAGTGTCGATGGCATCCATTGGTGATTATGGCCAAGTTCGTGGAACATCCCCCAATCCCCGTTCTCAGCCATGTAAGATACGTTGACTACTCCGGGGACACTAAGGTCGTGGGCCATGAATGGATATCCGGAATGCATCCATCCTGCTGAAATCTGAGTATCGAAAACAGCCCTCTCTACCCTAGGCCATGGGAGGAAACCATAGAGTTCGTGCTCCATACCCAAGGCTTCGTCCCACCAATCCATCAAATCATCGGGGTCATCCAAGTCCCTGATTTCATTGCTCGGCACTGTCAGAATGAACTGGTCACTGCCAATCTCTGCCCAAGGCGCTGGATCGTGACGGTACTCTTGGAGCCATTGAAGGACGTCTGTATGGCCATGAATATAGGTTGGGGCCTTTACGGCATTGGATATTGTCACTTGAAAAACACCCAATGTTGACCCTGGAGATACAGCGATATAGATAGGTCCGCCGAAAGCATTGCCGACCTCCATATGATGTTGATCAACATTCCACCATCGTACTATCTCTGGATGTCGGTGCAACTGACTCTTTTCCCACAGATTGTCACTATGCGCCCCCACGAGAACGTAAATATCCGAGTCTACTGCCTCCGAAGGAAGTGTTACGGTAACAACCTCTCCTGGTGCTGCATACAATCCAGTAGTCATCCTAACATGAGATCTGGCCTGAGAGTAGCCAAAGTTACTCGGCAGGCCACTCTGGTTTCCATCGATAGTAACAATACGAGATATTCTGGTAGCATTGGCGGGAACTTCTCCCGGGAATTCAACATGACTGGGATGAGCAGGTAATTCGTCCGCGGGAAGATTCTGTGTTAGTGCGGCCTCTACCCTTAGTAGCGTATCCGCTACCGGGTCTTCTCCCATGTTGTGCCCTACGTCCTGCCAGAGTGTACCATATTCAATCACTGACCAGCCGGTTGCATTGACCGTCTCCCTGAGTGGTGACCAGAATTCATTGAAATCTAGAGTCACTACACCCGTGCAAACAGATAGGGTCTCATCTACTACGGTCGCATCTTCCATTGACAAGGTCAGATTGTCAATCCTGTCGCCTCTTATTGCCTTAATGGCCTCATTAGGCGTTGATAGTTCGTGAGGCATATCAGACAAATCGACATTATTGTAACCCCATGCATCTGAAACGAATAGTCCGGATGTTTTGGCAATCTTATTGCCTGGATAGTTATGTGCCAAATCTGTGTTTGAATATGACCAATACCAAGCATGTCCACCCATAATTAGGCCCCCTCCGTCCAGCATAAAATCGACCAGATTCTGATTATCTTGATCGTCATGACCGTTCCAGAACTCATCCAAAAGGCAGTCTAAGCCAGAAAGGTCTCCTGGGGCCACAGAAAGATGGACAGTGTGGCCTTCTTCTTGTAGCTCATCCTTGAAGTCATCAAAACCAGCCCCATAGGCAAGCCCTACATCGGCATTCGCCCCACAAGCCCATTCAACTGCACGTAGGGAAAACTCGGTCTCCTCCTCTCCATGCCCATCAACCCAACTCTCATGCCCATAGCCTAGAATCTTACCTCGTCCAACATGGCTGGCAGAGATTACAGGAATCTTGGAGCCATAACCCCCTTCAGCGAATCCAATAGGAAATGCAAACTCTCCTACAGGCAGTATGGGGGATGGCCAACCTCCCCAGTTAGTCTCACCAATGCCTTTCAGTAAGTCTGATTGATCCGCTCGTAGGTCGTGAATAGCAATCCAAAGAATTTGTTCTGATGAGCCCCCAGAATTGTTTGCCCAGATGGTATATTGTATCCAATCTGTCCTCTCTGTTGGAGTGCCAGAGATACCTTCCGAATGTAGAGTGAGGCCCATGGGTAGTTCTGGAAGGATCTCCCAAGTTTCAATATCTGGGCCGTAGTTTGTCACTGGGATATGTGCGCTCTGATTAGAGCGAAGAGCAAATTGGCCACTAGGCCAAGATATCCCATCCGGAGGAAGGCTGGTGATACTCAATTGTATATTAGTTGATGCAGAACCTCCTGAATTGTTCGCCCAGATAGTTAGATTATAGTGACCTAAAACTCTGACTATTCCAGAAATAGAGCCATTCTCCGAGATTTCCATCTCACCTGGTAAGGTCGGTTCGACGGCCCATGCCTGCACAGGTCCTCCGATCAATATTGGGGGCCCGATTTCACAATTCGAATCCAAGGTGCATGTCAGAGTGTCGATCGGATAGCGAATGGACTCTGGCATGGGTGCCCGAATTACGATATCTAGGATGACGGTTGCAGAGCCCATCGCATTGGTCCCCGTGATTGTGTGGGGAACTGCTTCTGCCTCCACTAAAGGGACTCCTGAGATTACGCCTGATTCATCCAGCTCCAGGCCTTCAGGGAGTGGTGGGTTAACTGACCAGCTCTGGGGGCCGTCTCCTTGGAACGAGGGCGTTAGTGCCTGTATTTCCACACCGACAAACATGATTGTTGAGCCTGTTCCGTAGGAGAGTTGTGAAGGGACCTGCATTGGCCTGCAAGAATCACCGGTGAAAATCTGTTGAATTGTGCAGTCCTCAGGAGTAATGACGTGTACAAAACAATCTGAATGAGTGGGTTGATTCTGGCAATCTACTTCTTCGATCTGATCAGAATCATTTTCAAAAAGACCCAAACAACCCGAAGATAGCATCAACGTGCAGAGTAATAGTGCTGTCGAGCGATGCTGGCTCATGGGATTGCGAGTAGGTTTAGGGGAATAAGTCTGGGGCTGTATCGACCAAATTTATGGATATGCAGGACCAGATTCAAAGCAGTACCTAACAGTTTGGAATTCGGATTTAAATTCCGTGATATCTGATTTGATCGAGTCGTGGCCCTCTTCTGTCAGAAGCGCTCTAGAGAAATATCTCGCTATCTCTGTCATCTCATTGACTCCCATTCCGACCCTCGTGAGCTCGGGGACACCTAGCCTAAGGCCACTAGGCCCAGACATGGCCTTTGTATCTCCTGGCAGCATATTCATATTGGTAATTATTCCACATTTTTCAAGCCTTTTGGCAGCCATCATACCTTCTCCAGAGTCTGGCCCCCCGTGTCGAGTCAGTACCTGGTGGCTCTCTGTGAATCCTCTCTCCTCCGCTAGGACATCGAAGCCCTCTGCTGAGAGAGCTTCGCCTAATGCCTTAGCGTTACTAACGATATCTCTAGCATAACTAGTCCCGAATTGCTCAAATTCCGCCAATGCTACCGCCTTGCCTGCAACATGATGCAAGTGGTAGGAAGAGCAGACTCCTGGGAATATTGAATTGTTCAGCTTCTTATGGAAGATCGGATCATCGGAATTGGATAGAAGGAAGCCCCCCTGAGGCCCTGGGAATGTCTTATGGCTACTTCCTGTCAAAACATCAGCACCCTCCCTTAGCGGGTCTTGAAACACCCCGCCTGCGATCAAGCCCATGACATGTGCACCGTCATACATTACCTTAGAGCCACATTCATGTGCGGCGTCAGCAAGCTCTTGCATGGGAGTAGGGAAAAGAAATACCGACTGCCCAAAAAGTACCAGATTTGGCTCATTTTTCCTAATGAGATCGAGTGAAGCATCGATGTCTGGCTCCATTCTTCCCTCATCCCATGGATAAGTAACTAAATTCAGCCCCCTGACGCCTACTGCCCCCATCCTAGCATGTGATATGTGCCCGCCATCAGCTGTTGAGACCGCAGTAATTGTGTCGCCCGGATTTACAAGAGCTTTGAGAGCGGCAATATTGGAAACGGTTCCTGAAGTCGACTGGATATTGGCGAAATTACAGCTGAAGACTCGCTTGGCCGATTCAATACCTATGTCTTCAATGGTATCGAAGTCATCACAACCTTGGTAGTATCTCTTGCCCGGGAGCCCTTCGGCATATCTTCCATGTAAATCTGAATCACATGCCTTTCTAACTAGTGGACTTAAGATATTCTCGCTAGCAATCATTGGGATGCTATTCCGATAGTGATTGCCTGAGTCTTCTACTGCTCGTAGTATGTTGGTCGCCGCATCACTTGGATTCATGCTTCTCGATTGGAGGAAGGTCAAAGAGTTTAACGGAAAGTGAATTTCTACACTTGTAGAATCAATGCGCAATCGTTATTGAATTGTCCCCCTTATGAGAGTCATGACACAACGCCGCTTGATAATGCCGATTATTATTGCAACTATCGTTCTAGCATCTGCCCAAATAGTCTCAGCCAATGACTCCGACGGAGATGGAACCGATGATCAGTATGATGATTTTCCCCATGATCCTTGTGCCGACACCGATACGGACGGGGACGGTTTGCCTGACACAGTAGTTAGTGGTTGCACCTCTAATTCGATTGTGGCATACACGTCTTTCGAAGACCCCTTTACTAATGGCGCAAAATATTATGACACCGGAAACAAGTCTGTAAGTAGGCATCTCTGGAACAATGCGAATGAGCCTCACGTCTCTCACAACAAATCCACGGGTGACGAGATGGGCTTTACTCTGTACTATACCTCAACTGGGGGAGTGGGCTTGACGGACGGGGACTTCTTTGGTACTGCAAATTACACAGGAACAGTGGGAAATTTCACTGAAGGGGCACAGGGTTACCAAATGGGCGATGTTGATGGGACGACTACTCTATCATTGGATTCTGTAGCTGCAGATTCTATGTCACTAGATATTTTTGTCCAGGGCGGATCGAGTAATAGTTACGAGGCCTCAGACAATCTAATTATTCGATTTGTAGGGAGCACCTCGACAGTCGAATTGGTAAATGTGACCGGCGCCACTGGTACTGGCAATAACGGCGGTTTCGCTACTTACATGGGAGTTTGGACTAGTTTTAGTTCTGACATAAGTTCTCAGGGGATTGGAAATTTAGAAATCGAATTTACTTCCAATTCTCAAACTGAATCCGTATACATCGATAATGTAGCATTCACATCCACATCACAGCTTGTAGAAGATACTGACGACGATAATGATGGCTGGGATGACGTAGATGAGAACTCATGTGGAACGGATCCACTCGATTCAAATGAAATCCCTATTGACAGTAACGGAAACGGAGTATGTGATGCAATTGAGGGAGATGACTTTGATGGCGATGGGATACCAAATGACAGTGACCCTGACGACGATAACGATGGCTACGACGATGAATATGATGCCTTTCCCCTAGATCCAACAGAGTGGGATGACGCAGATGGGGACGGAATTGGAAGCAATGCTGACACAGACGACGATGGCGATGGATGGTCCGACTCAGAGGAAGTTGACTGCATGACCGAACCAAGCTCGGCCTTTAGTGTGCCTGACGATTCTGATGGAGATGGGATTTGCGATATCGTGGACGCTGATGATGACAACGATATGGTCAATGACGAAAACGACTGCGCGCCATTTGATGCATCTATATCTGAGCTGGACTGTGACGGAGTCTGTGGCGGCAATAATACTGTTGATGAGTGTGGAATATGCGGAGGAAGTGGGATCTCCGAAGGGGCCTGTGATTGCGACGGCAATTCCTTCGATGAGTGTGGCGTTTGCGGTGGTGAAGGCATTCCTGAGGGTACTTGTGACTGTGCGGGAAATGTCTTGGACGAGTGTGGAGTGTGTGGCGGCGATCAATCAACTTGCGCGATAGATTCTGATGGAGATGGGGTTGATGACAATTCCGACTTATTTCCAGAAGACTCGCAGGAATGGAGCGATTACGATGGCGATGGATTAGGTGACAACGCTGACACGGATGATGATGGCGATGGATGCGATGACATTAGTGATGCACTTCCCTACAATGCGAACGAGTGCTTAGACACAGACAGCGATGGAACAGGTGACAATGAAGACACGGATGATGACAATGATGGCTGGAG
>PBZE01000034.1 GCA_002730095.1 Methanobacteriota archaeon
GCTGAAATGAAAATCCCTTCTTGGTGGTGCAATCTTCCCTTCGAAGAGTCAGTGGACATTAACGCATATCACTGGTATGACCTTTTGAATAAGGAGATGTTCTCAATCGAAAGAAAGTTAGATAGTTTCAGAATTCCAGTAGACGAGGGGCCTCATGACATCAATGCGAGACTGAGGACTTTCCCGGCCTATCTTCAGGCCAAGAAGGCCGGTTCAGCGATACATATCGAGAATGCCGAGGGATTCATTGATTGGCTATCCAAAGTTAGTGATTTGTATGAGAGTGACAAGGGGAAATCAATTCGTGGAATGAGAATCCTACTATCCAGAGGAAAATGGCCTAAATCACGGTTTTTCTGAATTGCTGCCCCTTCGGGGCATGCTTTGCGTTGAAATAGGGGTGGTGGGTCGGCGGGAGCATGGGAGACATGCAGACGACCTTCGTGATGATCAAGCCAGACGGCGTACAGAGAGGACTAGTGGCCAATATAATCGGACGATTCGAGACCAAGGGCCTCAGGATGGTAGGGCTGAGGCAGCTCACCCCGTCACTGGAGCTGGCCGAGACCCACTACGAGGTTCACAAGGAGAGGCCCTTCTACGGCGGCCTCATCGAGTTCATCACATCCGGACCTGTCGTCGCAATGGCATGGACCGGCGTTGACGCGATCAGCGTCGCACGCAACCTCATCGGACCCACCGACGGCAGGGTAGCCGCACCGGGGACGATCAGAGGGGACCTCGCAATGGACATCGGTCACAACGTGATTCACGGCTCCGACGGCGAGGACACGGCGGCCTTCGAGCTAGGGCTCTGGTTCCCAGACGGCCTCGTCGATTGGGCGAGGGACGCAGAGAAGCACATCTACGAGTGATTATCCAAAATTCAAGGGGAAGGAGCATGAGGTGGTCGGAATGTCAGGACGCAGACAACCGATCGTCGCTGTCCTAGGTCACGTCGACCACGGAAAGACCTCGCTCCTAGACCACATCAGGGGACTTGGTTCCGACTCCAGGGCGTCCGTAATGGACAGGGAGGCTGGGGGTATCACCCAGCACATAGGCGCGACCGAGGTACCATCCGATATCCTGAACGAGCTCTGCGCCCCGCTATTGGGCGGGAAGACTTTCGACTCACCGGGCCTCCTGTTCATCGACACCCCGGGTCACCACTCCTTCTCCACATTGAGGTCCAGGGGGGGCTCGCTAGCTGACATAGCGATTCTCATCGTGGACGTGATGGAGGGTGCGAGGCCCCAGACTCTGGAGTCACTCAGGGTTCTGAAGAACGCCAAGACTCCCTTCGTCATAGCAGCCAACAAGGTAGACAGGATTCACGGATGGGACGCTCAGGACGGAAGGCCGATGGCACTCTCGATGAGGAACCAGACCAAGGACTCGATGGCACTGTTCGAGAAGAAGTACTGGGAGCTAGTCGGCAAGTTCGCGGAGGAGGGTCTCAACATAGAGCGCTACGACCGCGTCAAGGACTTCACTAAGGACATCGCACTGGTACCCATATCCGCCAGGGAGGGAGAGGGCATACAGGACCTTCTCGCCGTGGTAATCGGGTTGGCTGAGAGGTACCTGACCGATCAGCTGACCGACATCGAGGGGTCTGGTGAGGGGACTGTCCTGGAGATGAAGGAGGAGAGGGGGCTCGGCAAGACCCTAGACGTGATTCTACACAGGGGATCCATCAAGAAGGGCGACGAGATAGTCGTGGCCACCTCCGAGGGAGGGATCGCCACTCGTGTGAAGGGCCTCTTCAGCCCGAGGGGAATGAGCGAGATGAGGGACGCTGGGGACCGTTGGGACGACACCGACGTCGCCCACGCTGCGTCGGGGCTCAAGATATCGGCCCCTGATCTAGACAACGTCCTCGCTGGGACCACATTGCGAGTGGTGAACAGCGACGAGGAGCGCGAGGGCGCCATCTCTGCTGCCACCGCCGAGTCCGAGCTCTCGATAGAGCTGGACGAGGAGGGGGTGTCCATCAAGGCGGACACCGTCGGGGGATTGGAGGCTTTGGCCAAGGAGCTGCAGGCAGTTGACGTCCCCATCAGGAGCGCTTCCATAGGCAAGGTCAGCAGGAGGGACGTCAGGAGCGCGGAAGCTGCGTCGGACCCACTGCACAGGGTAATAATGTCATTCAGCACCGATATCCTTCCTGACGCCGAGAGCGAAATCGCCCAGTCAGAGAAGGGTGTGCACCACATTGGCTCCGATATCATCTACAGGATTCTGGAAGAGAGGGAGGAATGGGTCGAGAGACGTACCAAGGAGATGGAGGAGGAGAGCAGGGAGGCGATCGTCTACCCAGGCAGGATACTGCTCCTGAGGGACCACACATTCAGAATATCGAAGCCCGCGGTAATGGGAGTCAGAGTGCTAGCCGGGAGGATACACGTGGGCCAGTACCTGCTGAAGGACGGTAACAGGGTTGGGAGGATCAAGTCGATTCGATCAGGCGAGGAGTCGATGAAGGAGGCCATGCAAGGAGCAGAGGTCGCAGTCGCCATAGACGGGGCTACAGCTGGTAGGCAGATCGAGGAGGAGGACTTGCTTCTAGTGGACGTCCCGGAGTCACATGCGAGGAAGCTCGTGAGGATGGATTTGAGCTCTGCTGAGAGAGAGGTCCTAGAGGAGTTGCAGGCCATTCATCGCAAGGACGACCACTTCTGGGGCCGCTAGGGCCAATGAAGTTTGTACGTCCCACGAGAACCGAACACTCAAGTAGTGAATAAGAGGGCCTGAATGTAGTAGGTGAGTGAAGAATGTCGATGTCCCAAGCCGGAGATGCGAAGTCAAGAGAGCTCATACAGACCGTTTCCCAGATTTCTAACGGCCTTATGAACGAAGTCAGCAAGGTCATTATTGGCAAACAAGAGAACCTCAGGAGAGTCACAATAGGTATCCTATCGAATGGAAACATGTTGATCGAGGATTTCCCCGGTCTGGCAAAGACACTGATGGCAAACACATTCTCGTCCGCACTCGGTTGCAAGTTCAAGAGGGTTCAGTTCACCCCTGACCTGCTTCCCGCTGATGTGATGGGGACTTACATGTACGACCAGCAGGCTGGAGAGTTCAAGCTGAGGCCTGGCCCCCTATTCACCAACCTCCTCCTAGCCGATGAGATCAACAGAGCGCCGCCGAAGACACAGGCCGCACTTCTGGAGGCCATGGAGGAGAAGCAGGTCACCATCGAGGGAATTACACACAAGCTTCCCGCGCCCTTCATCACAATGGCAACACAGAACCCAATCGAGCAAGAGGGGACATACCCCCTGCCTGAGGCACAGATGGACAGATTCCTCATGAAGATGTCAATGGGATACCCAGACAGGCAGGAGGAGAAGGCCATCCTGCAGAGGAGGAAGCTCAGAGGCAAGGACGACTACGACATAGAGCAGGTCACCAGCCCCAAGAAGGTAGTAGCTATGCAGAAGGCGCTCGAGACCGTGCACGTGGACCCAGCAATCATGTCATACATCGTGGAACTGGTACAGAGGACCAGGGAGGACCACAGAATAATCACAGGTGCATCACCCAGAGCCAGTCAGTCTCTGTTCAAGACGAGCAGGTCCAGTGCTGCCATAGACGGCAGGGACTACGTGATCCCAGATGATATCAAGGCAGTTGCACTGCAGGTAGTCAGTCACAGGATAGTTCTCAAGCCGGAGTCAAAGATCAGAGGAGTGACTGGGCACCACATCATGAGGAAGATACTGTCCGAAGTCCCTGTTCCAGTAATACAGTGATTCGGAACATTCACGGTACTAGCGCCACCACTATGGGGCGGAGTGATACACGTGGAAGGCGAGCCGGTCGTGATTGCTGTCGTCAATCACAAGGGAGGGACGGCGAAAACCACGACAGCCGTAAATCTGGCCGCAGCCCTGGCGAAGGGATCCACGGAAATGGGAATTAAGCCACGTAGGGTACTATTGGTGGACCTTGACCCAAGGGGGAACGTAGCAACGACCTTCGGTATCGACAAGAGGTCACTTGGTCCCACAATGAATGAGCTGTTCAAGGGAGGAGTAGATGATGCTCCTGTATCCCTGCAGCAGTGCATCCTCAACCCAGCTCAGCTGACGGTGGCAATGAGAGAGTCTTGGAAGAAGCACAACCCCGAGAAGAAAAGAGGGGCCCCAAAGACGATCGAGACTCGGAATCTATGGGTTCTGCCTGCCGATTTGGACCTGTCAGGAGTGGAGATAGACCTCTCCACCAGGATAGGCAGGGAGCACAGGCTCAGGCTAGCTCTGCAACAGGCGAGGGGAGAATTCGATGTCGTCATCATAGACACCCCTCCCTCCCTTGGACTACTGACCATAAACGGCCTTTCTGCTGCTGAGTGGGTCCTGATACCGATTCAGGCGGAGTTCTACTCCCTCGAGGGAATGGGGCAATTACTTGGGATGATCAAGGATGTTCAGAAGAACATCAATCCCAACCTGAAGATGTTCGGCATCGCCATGACACTGGTGCAGAGCAACAGCAAGCTCGGAGAGAAGGTGGCAGAGCAGGCAAGGAAGTATTTCGGGGACAGGGTCTTCGAGACCGAGCTACCAAGGCTCGTGGCCATCGCTGAAGCCCCCTTGGAAGGAGCCCCTATCGTGATAGCGAAGAGCCCCAACAAGTCTAATCCGGGAAGCGCTGCCTACTGGGAGCTGGCAAGAGAGGCAAGTGATAGGATAGACCGTGTATTAGGGACTATCTCGGAATCATCCAGTTGAGTCCTATTTCTCGCTCGATATCAGTCACCATTCGAACGCTCAAGGGCACTTTGACGCGCCTCGACCAGTATGGACTCCCACTTGACCTTCAGCTCCGACTCGAGTGCCTTCAGCATCTCCTTGATCTCCTTCTTCGACAGGTCGCCCCTCTTGGATAGCTTGTCCTCCAGATTTTTCATCATCTCGGACTCTCGCTTCCGAGCTGCCTCAGCGACACGTTGCTCCATCTCGACCTCCATCTCCAGCGCCATCTCTTGCCTCCTCAGTGCCAGGGCTGCCTCCATGGTCTCTCTCTCTGATCTGAATCTCCTCTCGAGCTCCGAGAGTACGTTCCTCTCCGATGCCTCCTCCAAGACCTTCACACGAGCATCCACATCGGATCTCATCTCAGACTCCAATGAAGAGCTCTCCTCATCGAGCTGCTTCTGGAACTGCTCCTCATGGCCTCTTCTAGACTCTGCGAGCCTCTCCCTCATCTGGATCTCCTGCTCTAGCCTGTGTGCCTCGATCTTTCGATGAACCTGTGCCTCGGATGACTCTCTGAGGTCCATCTCGACCCTTCTCTGCATCCTCTCCTCGGCTTGGGAAGCCTCGAGTTCCAGACGTTCCTTCAGGAATGCCTTTCTTCGATCCATCTCGACCTCCATCTCATCCCTCAGCCTACCTCTGAGCTTGGCTGTGTGAGCCTCGAGCCTGCGATCCCTCTCCAGGTCAAGCTGCTCCCTTAGTCGATTCTCCTCCCTCCTGAGGCGATGTAGCATCTCCTCCCTCAGAAGCCTCTCTTCCCTCTCCAGGGCCTCGCTCTCCAATCTCTCGATCTCATCCTCGAGCTCGGCCCTCAGATCAGCCTCTAGCTGTTGGAGCTGCTCGTCGAATAGTATGTCGTTGGCCTTCCTCATGGCGCCATGCATCCCAGATAGCCTCTCAGTCATCTCCGCTATGCGCATTCTGCGCTCTCTCCTGACACCGCTCCTGACCCTTGACTCCTCATCCAGTAGGTCCCTGGTCCTGGCCATGGAGTCCATACTAGGAGACGTAGCCAGGCGATGCTGAGCCCTGAGAGCCGCTAGCTCATCAGCGCTCTCCGAATCATCAGGAGTTGTCGACTTGCTCTCACTCACGGGTACCCATCCCTGGACCTACGCTAGTTTCACCCTATTTGAGAGAGGGGGGTGGCTGGAGGTCGATTAATGCCATTTGGCGACACGTGCCGTAGGCACGGTCAGAATGTTACGTTGAACGCGGCATCGCACGCTGGGCAGTTCAGTTGCTTGGTGCCGGGCTTGGGCCTGATCCTCAGTTTTCTCTCGCAGCTCGGACATTGGATCTCGACCTTGTATGGCTTCTCGGTAATTCTGAAAAACTTGGAGCACGCTGAGCATGCGACTTCCAGAGGCCTTTCGGCACTACCTGCCTCTACAACGACATTGCAGTGGGGACAGGGCAAAGTCTCCGAGATTAGTGCGTCTACGGTGGGTTGGTGGGAAATCCTACACACTGCACCGCAGATTAAGCATGTTTTCTCGCCCAAGCCGTGTGGGAGCATGTGGTCACAACTCGGACACTCCGCTGCTGGAGGGGTGTGCTTGGACTCGACTTCGGGCATGTCGGACATGGCTACCCCTCATCGACCGGATTTATCAAGAGGACCCAAACTGGTACCTGATTGGAGGCCAAAAAGGTCCCTAAATGCTTCAACCGTATCCTTGAGCACGTCCTTGGCGAGATCCATCAGAGTGCTGAGCCTCTGCATGCCTGTCCCACCCACCCACATCCCATTCAGGATGACAAGTAGGGCGCTGGCCTCGTGAAGAGCGACTCCTGCAGCCAGATTCATCTCGAAGCCAAACATGACAGCAGCCACTAGTATAGCAGTCACTCCAACCGAAATCATGGTGTTGGCTAGTACGACGCTTCTCGTGATCTTGGCCAGAGAGATTAGCTCTGCCAATGCCCTCGGGTCTTCGCCCGGGATCAATACATCTGCAGCATCGAGATTGACTTGTTCTCCACTTCCTACTGCGATTCCGACATCAGCAGCAGCAAGAGCTCCTGCGTCATTGAATCCATCTCCTGCCATTAGCGTCTTGCCGGACTTCGACTTCTCTGTCACCCAGAGGGCCTTTCCCTCAGGATCGACCCCTCCTCTGCAGGAGGAAGACGGGATTCCGAATGTCCGTGCGAATGCCTCTACACTGGACTGCTCATCCCCACTCAGTATCTCAACTGAAATCTCGGCCTCCTGGAGGTATTTGAGGAGTTCCGGCACTCCCTCCCTCGCATCGTCATGATAGAAACTGAACGACGCAATCGCCTTCTCTCCGACAGAGAGTACGCTTGATCCATGTCCAGCCATTCTTGACTCAGTGAGTGCCGAGTCTATTTGTTCTGGGAACTCGATCCCCTCGGAAATTAGCCAGTCGGCCCTACCCAACATCACTCTCTGGCCATCGAGAGTACCCATTACTCCTGCCTCGCCATCTGAGATTTCCAATACATTCGAGGGGACGATCGACCTGCTATCTGCCTCCGCTATAATGGTGGATGCATACGGATGGTTCGACATTCCCTCAATCCCTGCTGCGATCATCATCGCGTATTCGTCTGTCTCGCCGGGCGCTGTGGCCATCCCAACCATCTTTGGCCGGCCACTGGTCAGGGTTCCTGTCTTATCCAACAAGACCAGTTTGACATCAGCAGCAGCCTCCAGAACATCTCCGCCCCTAACTATCACCCCAGTTGAGGATGCGGATGATAATGCAGCAGCATGAGGTATTGGGGCCGCCAGTAATAGTGCGCAGGGGCAGGACACCACCCATAGGAGGAGTGTCGTGAGGAATCCTTGGTCGGACCACCCATGAGTGAGAAAACCGATTATCGGCGCTCCGAGAAGGACAATGGGGACCCACCATCTGGTGAAATTCTCTATTATTGTCTGTGTCCTAGTTGGCCTCTCCCTGTACTGTCTCACCATATCGACCAGCCCGGAAAGTCGAGTATTCTCACCGGTGGCTTCCGAACGCACCACAATCGGGCCCCTCACAAGTATGAGGCCCGCCTCGACTTTGTCCCCCTCTGATACCGAGATTGGTACTGGCTCACCAGTTAACGGTGCTTTATCGATCGAACCGTTCCCCTTAGTGACTGTGCCATCGACGGGGATGACTTCTCCTGAGCGGACCTCAACCAAGTCACCAATCAGTACTGCTTCGACTGGTGTTTTTCCTGACTCATTCAGGGTGGAATGCTGAGAAGAGCTCTGGATAATAGTGAATTTTTGAGGGAGAGTGTTCCTATTGATCTGACTTACTATCCTTGCAGACCTCGGTATCCTATCCAATCCCCCCTGCATTGATTCGCGAGCTCTAGTAATTGCTCTGTCCTCTAGATGTGAGGCAAATGCAACGAGTCCCACAACTGATAGTGCTTCAACCCATTCCCCGAGCATTGAGGCCCCAATTACCGCTAGAGAAGTAAGGACCTGGAACCCCAGGATCCCATTCTGGATACTGGCTATTGCCTCTTGGAACATTCTAGCACCAGCTAGGATCACCCCGAAGAAGCCAAGGAAGGAAGGAATTGAGCTTGGTAGGCCCATTGCCTCAGAAGCGATTACTGCGAATAGTACTGGTATGGTCATTACAGCAGCGATGAGCTTCCATTGGTCAGTTCTGAGCTTCTTCCTCGAGGATACGGCGAACTGAACATTTTCTCCGAGAATAGAAGTGATCATAGATTGGGCGGCTAGCCTTAGATCTGAGTCCTTGATCCAGACATTCCTAATCTCTATCAGGCCATCATCGAATCTTACTGATAATATCCCCGGAACCTCCATGAGAGCATCTCTGAGGCCCTTCCGATTGGTTCCCATCTTGTTGGCAGCCTCTCCCGGAGTGATGCCTATGACTTGCATCCAATCCAATTTAGGACTGTGGCCAAGGCTCTCCAGTACAGCACTAGTCTTGGAGACCCTTCCCCTAGATATGTCAAGCGATATTCTGGCAGCACCCTCTGTAACTGATATGTTACAGGATTGTATTCCGGGGAGTCTGCTGACTGCCTTTGTAGCCTTCATCGCACAATCAGCACAGTCCATGCCTCTGATCTTCCAGTCGAATTCATGGATTCCATCGGGGACAATAGAGGATGCTGAAACCGTCCCCTCCATGGTCCTCGGAAAAGGCTGGGTACCTTAATATGATGAGAATGTATACGATGATATCTTCAGCAACGTCCATTCTCGAATAACATGGTCGAGCTACCTGAGGATTGTGAATGGGACATGATCGTACTAGACATAGATGGCACACTTCTCGATAGAGAGGGAGTGATCCCGGAAATGATTCATCTGGTAAGGGAGTTGGAAAGAAGTGGCATGACTGTGTCCCTTGCCTCGGGAAGGACTCTTCCGAACATCACCCCTATTCACCAATCATTGGGGATTTCAGGATTCATTGTGGGCGAGAATGGTGGGATGGTCTGGGATTCAGCGCAGGGACATCCAATCAAGGCTCTGGCGGACGGTTCGAGGCCTAGAGAGGCCGCCCAATGGCTAGGGACCCAGATAGAGGGCCTAAATCCAGAAGGGATAGAGTCCAACAGATGGAGGGAAACTGAGTGGTGTCTTACGGAAGTTGAGGACTGGCGGGAAGTCAGGGACGCTATCGCTTCATCCGAGTGGTCGGATATCTCCGTGGTCCCTACTGGGTTCGCCGTCCATCTAACAATCCCCGGGCACGACAAGGCTTCCGGTTTACGTGTAGCATTTGAGCAACGGGGAATAGACCCGGTCAGAGTCATAGCCTGTGGAGACGCTCCAAACGACATTCCGATGTTCGACTTAGTTGGCTTTAGTGTCAGCGTCAGTGAGAATTATCCTGAGGTTGTGCAAGCTGCTGACTTAGTCACTGATGCCCACGGTAAAGAGGGCTCTCTAGAGCTCCTCAAGGCACTTTGTGAGAGAATCGGCAGTTAGTGGTGCAGGCGGCAGGATTCGAACCTGCGAAGCGCTATGCAGAGGATCTTGAGCCCTCCCCCTTTGACCACTCGGGTACAC
>PBZE01000035.1 GCA_002730095.1 Methanobacteriota archaeon
CGACAAGGAGGGGTAAGTCGAAACAAGGTATCTGTAGGGGAACCTGCAGATGGATCACCTCCTACGAAACTCGGAAACCGGGGGTTGGGGTGGCTTCGGCCACCCCTTCTCCCACACAAATAGGCCATTTTCAAATCAAAATCAAATCTTTTATGGTCTTCAAAACCTCAAAATTCACCTCTTCTTGGAGAAGGTATATACCACTCACAGGTCGTAGACAAGGCATGCGACGAGTGCTCGCTATGACAATGATGATGATAATGACGACTGCAGCCCTTGCGGGCTGTGCAGGTTCCGACGTCACCCAAGATGACGTGGACGATGCTTACGACGAAGGATATGCCGCAGGCGCTGCTGACAATGCTATGGTCAGCACCCTGGACACAATCATGGCTCGAGGCTCCCTGAACTGTGGTGTTAAGACTTCACAGTTCGGTATGGGATACCTAGACGCTGACACAGGCACAAGATCCGGATTGGACGTTGCATACTGCGAGGCCCTTGGTGCAGCTCTTGGTGTCACCGTGACATACGTTGACGCCACACAGGCAAGCACCCGCTTCGAGAAGCTATCTTCCGAGGAGATCGATGTTCTGATCCGCACAACGACATGGACTACCAGTCGTGATGCAGGACTGAACGCTGACTTCGCTGGAATCAACTTCTACGATGGACAAGGCGTCCTAGTGGCCCAATCCGCCTTCGATCAGGCTGCGGCCGGTGGCTCTGTAATGGGTCTAGACGGAGTTAAGATATGCGTTGGAACTGGAACCACGACCGAGGGTAACCTGTTGGACTACTTCTCCCTAAACGGAATTGCATTCGAGGCAGTGAACGTCGAGTTCGAGGCTGAGGCAGTTGAGAAGATCAAGTCCGGAGAGTGCGAGGCATTCACTGGAGACATGTCCGCTGTAGCTGCTCGAAAGTACCTCCTAGACCAGGAGGACAACTCGGGTAACTCACTATCTGCTGGAACATGGATCGCTTCCGAGACCATGTCCAAGGAGCCTCTCGGGGCTGCTACCCGTGACAACGATGACGACTGGAACGATGTTGTTGCATGGGTCTGGTACGCTATGGTAACCGCTGAGGAGTACGGCATCACATCTGCCAACTACGAATCAATGGCCACAGCTGCTGCTGCAGATGGCGGAAACGCCAAGCACAACGTTCTGCTAAACACAGCTACGGACCTGCAACTCGGTACCCCTGACAACATGCTATCAGACACATGGGTGCAGGATGTCCTAGCTGCCGTGGGTAACTACGGAGAGGCATACGATGACGCTTTCTGCGATGGAAGCTACGATGGAACAAGCGGCTCAGACGCTATGACTGGCTGCCTCATCGACCGTGCAGGTACTGCAAACGCCCTCGTTTCAGAGGGCGGTCTACAGTACGCACCACCAATCAAGTGATTCAGAAAACAATCAATTGATCGGATTTTCGCAAACTCCTGGGGGGAATTCCCCCCAGGGGCCAAAAAATAATCTCAGAGAAGGCAGCAGGTGATCAGATGCAGACCCCCAGTATCGACATACAGGGGCTCAAATCTAATATCGCCAAAGACCCTTCTAGGTTCGCCAAGAATGCGCTGTTCCAAATCCTTACAGTCGCAATTCTTTGGAAATACCTCACCCTATTCATGGGCATGTCATACGATATGTCCAAGCAGATATCGCTGAATATAGTAATTGCAGGAAACTCAAGTCAAACATACTATCCTCTGGGAGACCAGGTTCTAGTCATCGGAGGCATTTGCCTGATATTTTTCGCCCTCATACAGAATGAGGTCAAATTTGATATCCTACGAAATCCAAGAGATTACAGATCGTACATCACGACAATCTCAGGAGTGATAGGGCTTGCAATATTCTGGTTGATCGCGGAAAACGTCGAACTCTCACCTAGGACACAGGCGCCATTCTTGATTATCGGGGGCACCTTCCTGACCGGCTTCCTCCTAATTCAGGACGAATTGGGAAAGCTCTCCATACTCCTAGTACAATCAGTAGCGAATCCAAGGAATTCAGTGGAATTATGGAAAAAGTCATGGCAAGAAGTCATAATCTCAATTTCTGCCATCTTATTATTCATCACAGTCCTCTACAATCTTTCAATGATCGGAGCGTACATTCCCTCGATATCACGAGAGCAAGACAAGGTATTCTCAATCCTATTGTTGGTTACCACTATCTCTTGGCTATTGGTCATGTCAAAGGAAGCAGATAGGCCCGCAGTCGTCTACAAGAGGCACTCATCAATGGCATTCTTACTGTCCATCCCCCTCATACTCTTCCTCGCATTCAGGATTATGCTCCTCTTGAGGACCGATCCGACATGGGATGTCAGCTGGGATTTCATGGATTCTATCGCGGGATTTAGCATCACAAATTGGCCCAATCAAGTTAACACATCTCTCGGTACAAGATGGGATTTCCATTGGGCCGGGGTCATCAATGCAGTCCGTGTTGTCCTGATCAGTATATTCCTTTGTACCGTAATCGGAATCATCGTTGGCGTCATGAGGCTTTCAAATCACAGGCTCTCGTCACTATTCGGCACTGTCTATGTCGAGGTGTTCAGAAACATGCCACTGGCACTCCTCCTGTTCACAATCTCGATAACCGTTGGAAACACCCTTCCGGTGATGCAAGACGAGTTCAGCATAGCCAACACAGTTTTGCTTAGCAACCAAGGAATATTCATCCCCTCAGTAGACCCATTCTTGCTTTTCGTCTCACTTCTATTACTGGCCTTAGTAAAGGCATATACAAGATACCTAGACAGAGATGGCTTTGACGATTCCGAAGAGGGAGTAAGATCCAGATTCAAGATCTGGGTGGGGGCCTCAGCGGCATCCGTCGCAATACTTCTTTCAAGAGGATGGGATGTCCCAACTATCTGGAAGAGAATCCCGGAATCCCCAGGTAGCTGGGTCGTAGAAGGGGGCTTTGAAATCACTCTCCCCTTCATCTGCATAATAGCCGGACTGACTATTTACACCAGTGCGATAGTAGCAGAAATAGTTAGGGGGAGCATCCAATCACTTCCCCGTGGGCAGATCGAGGCAGGAATATCACTGGGCCTATCCCCGTTCCAAAGACTCAGACTGGTAATCATACCTCAAGCATTGAGGAGCATGGTCCCAGCTCTGAATAATCAGTACATGAACGTCTGGAAGAACTCCAGTCTGGCAATGGTCGTGGCCTATAATGACGTGTTCTACATCAATTTGGTTATTGTAAATAAAATCGGCAAGGCAGTCCCCACATTCATCCTCATACTTATCACATATCAGATCGGAAGCTTAGTCATCTCAGCATTAATGAACATGTACAACAGAAGAGTTACGAGGGTGCAGATATGATATCTGACATGCCACAAACCTCTCCCGTAATGCGGGCTCTGAAATGGTATGCTGGATTCGATGAGGGAATAACAGGGAAGCCAGCCAAGTGGGTTAACGACTCCAACGAGCACCTGTTCTCTTCATCGGTAATACTTCTCTCTCTATTACTGGCCATAAATACCTACTTCACAGAAATGGACTCACTTTACCTTGAAGTGAGTCAGTGGAAAAACGTGTTGTATTGCCTGATTACGGCCTTCTTGGCATTTTTCGCCTGGTCTACGACTTTATCTGTAATCTTCAAAGGGACATTCACCCAATCAAAATCGGCCCCAATTCTGGGATTGATAGTGGCATGGGCCATGTACTTCATTGTATCAGGCGTCTCTTACTTCGTCATTGTGGGGGCTGAGTGGGAAGTTATCTGGGCAAATAGGGCAACTCTTTTCCTTGGCATAGAAATCAATACAGGGGTGGTCAATCCGGACTTCGAGAATCAAACTTGGCGACTATGGCCAAGTCTGATACTGACTACAATTATCATCTGTTCAGCCATAGGCACTACAAGTGAGACCAATCGTGGGTTCGCAGTCAAGTTTGGTTTAATTTGGGCGGCATGCATCTTCTACGTATGGTACCCAGTCAGGCTAAATTACAATCCAGACGGGGTGATGCAGAATCTGACACTTACGGCCCTTCTAGGGGCCGTGGCATTCTTGTTGTCCAGACGCTACACCGAGAAATCAGAAGAATTCCTAGTGAATAAATTACGCTCCTACTTGGCCGTATCTGCAGTCTTCACATTCTTCATTGCAATAGCCCTCCTAGATCCTCCAGACGCACTTGTTGAAAGGGGATACGCAGAGAAGGGCATAGAGCCATTCTTGTGGGGCGGGCTTTACGTAAATCTAATCCTAATAGCGGCATCTTTGGTGCTTGGATCCGCACTATCAGTTCTCCTAGCATTCGGCAGAAGAAGCGAACTGCCCTTTTTCAGCTGGCCATCTACGATCATAATCGAGTTTATCAGATCCGGGCCAATGGTGGCTTGGCTCTTCATCGCGCTTTTCATTCTCCCTGACGTAATTCGCCCGTTTTATGATGCAGACGTAGTAGTTAGGACAATTATGACATTCTCAATTTTTGGTGCTTGTTACATAGCTGAAGTCCTCAGAGGGGGTTTACAAAACGTTCCAAGAGGCCAGATAGAAGCAGCAGTTGCATTGGGCCTTAGCCCGACGCAAGTCAAGTTGTTTGTCGAGTTGCCTGCTGCTGTAAGGACGACCCTGCCAGCAATCGTCAGCATATTCATTGGCCTGTGGAAGGACACAACCCTGGTTTATCTGCTGGGGGTTCTGGATGTATTCGCAATTTCGAAGATTTTGCCTGCCACGGACTTCCAATTCGGGGACGACTACTTGGAGCCACTGATCTTCGCAGCGACGTTCTTCTGGGTGGTAGCTTTGGTTCTCTCTAGGATTTCACTTAAAGTGGAGAAGTCCCTAGGGCTAGTAAAAGAGGGAGGAGCTGAGGCAACATGAGTAGTCAAGAAACCGAAGATGATGAATTTATCATAGAAACCAAAGGCGTTCGCGTTAACTTCGGTGATTTCTGGGCTCTCAAGGGAATAGATATCAAAGTCAGAAGGGGCGAAATCATAGTAATTCTTGGGCCTTCTGGATCTGGGAAATCCACATTTATCAGGACCTTGAATAGGCTACAGCCACATGCCGGCGGTAGCATAAAGATCGCCGGTACCACACTAGATGAAGAGACCAGCGTTTCGGATTTGAAGCGTATCAGGTCAGAAGTCGGATTCGTTTTCCAACAATTCGAGCTTTTCCCCCATTTGACTATCATGGAAAATATTACTCTAGCTCCGATGAAGGTTCGCGGGATAGACAAAAAGAGTGCAGAGGAAAGAGCCATGGAGCTACTTCAGAGAGTTGGTATTCCAGAACAGGCACACAAGTACCCTAGCGGGCTATCTGGGGGGCAGCAGCAAAGGGTGGCCATTGCTCGAGCACTTGCAATGGACCCAAAAATCATGCTTTTCGATGAACCAACATCCGCCCTTGATCCGGAGATGATTAAGGAAGTTCTAGAGGTGATGATAGATCTGGCAAAGAGAGATATTACAATGATAGTAGTAACTCATGAGATGGGATTCGCAAAAGAGGTCGCAGACAGATGCATCCTCTTTGACGAGGGGGAGCTGGTTGAGGAAGAGTCCCCAGATGTGTTCTTCACTAATCCTAAGCATGAAAGGACCAAAAAGTTCCTTCAGCAGATTCTCTAGTTCTCAAAGATAATCCTCGAGCATCGTCCCATCCAGCTCGCCTATTCGCCTATCCAATGGGCGACTCTGTCATGAATGGTGCTGCGGAAAGTAAGCAGCTGCAGTGTCGGACCATTCAGGTCAACGGTAACCGTAGCGCCTCTAGTGAAGTGGAATTCGTCCCAACCATCAGCGACCACATATCCTCTGTGCATATCACTAGTCATTACAGTTGGCTCATCGGTCCATGACCAATATGACCCGTCATCGTCTCGGTCTCCCCTCGGCAAGTCTCTGGATACGAATAGATAGTGCCCGTCTATTTGTTCGATTGGGAAGGTCGTCCCCTCTATATTTGCCACGTGTCTGAACCATGCTCCCTGTCCCAAGAATGTAGAGAAGAGACAACCAGACGATTGCTGAATAACATCAATTCCCTCAGAAAATCTTTGAAGTCGATATTTAGATGGTTGATACTGATGTGTATTTGCAACTAATAGGTCATTCAACGCAGGATCAGTCAGGATTTTATTTCCGCTGGTTGTGATTATCTGCGCTTGGAGCCTTGGTAGAACATTGACTATCGCTTTACCGTCCATCACCATTCTGATGTCATCCGCAAAGTTATCGGGATCACTTCCCATGTAGAATCCATAAGACCCATCAGAGTAATTCATCCTGGGATGACTATTTACGCCCATTATTGGAGTCTGATCATCTATTGAGTGAGCTATGGATGTGAGAGTTCCATCGCCTCCCAGAACAATCACTAGGTCCGGCCCCACGAAATCTGCTCTACGTACCGTCTCTCTAGCAGTATAGTCCACACGCACAACATTTTCAGATACAAGCTCATCGAGAACTGACCTGACTGTCGCCAATGCCGCATCATGGACCTCCTCGAAATTCTTCTTGTAAACCACCAAGATGTTAGTATACACTCCAACTCCCCCATGGGTCCCACTAGTCTGTCCCATATAGGGGGAACGGGAAATATTGAAACCAATTCGTGACCAGATTTGAATACCCTCATCAATGTAATCGTCCCCCAATGAGGCATGGTACGCACAGCTTTGCTGGGTCTTCTTCTAATTATGGCCAGCTCAACAGGCTGTATAGGTACGCAGGCTGAAGAGTGCCCTGAAGAGGGATGCTTCCCCCTTACGTCCAATGGATTGAATGAAATTCTCTCCCAGGAAGATGCACTTGACATCTTGAATTATGCCTCTGAAAATCAGAGGCTATGGGTTGAAACAACATCCTCCTCCACGATTCAGGGGCAATTCGGAGAAGTACACTGGAGTGTTTCCAAGGATGATGCCAAAGAATTGAGATCGATTTCGAAAAGAGTTACAATTGGGACATACACTTACAACAACGAAGTGATAGATGGAGGCCCAATTACCAATATTAGAGTAGGAAATGTTTGGTTCGAAGGAAGGGACGCTAATCCTGAGTATTCAGATCCATTCGTCGAATTCGCAATTCTTTTGGCACAAGGACAGACTGAAAATGTCCCTCCATTCGGCTTTGATACCAACTCAATCTCCAATTTAGATTGGAGGATAACTGCGGATGAAGAATCCACTCAACAGGTAGCCACGTCGTCGAATTCTACCCATTCAATAATAATCGAGTTAATCGGCAAACCTCCAAAAATAACTTCTATTGAGACATATTCTGGAGATGAGGAACAATTCATTCTTCGAGTCAGAACTGGAAATGATGTTGAGATCGGCGTCACCCAAGGAATGACTAGGGCCCCACTGGGTTTCGATGCCTTCAGTGAGCCCGTAGAGTATGGGGGAATTTCAGTATGGGCAGGCGAAGTCCCCGCTGATCTTCTTTCCGAGGCACTTCCAGAGGAGATCGAGATTAGAGGGCTATCGACAAATGACGAAAATGCCACTGTCATGGCAAGTCTGAGGCTAGACTCGATTTATTCCAATGAAACCTCGCCGGAAGGGCCTTGGTGGGAGTTTCAATGGGAAGATAGGGACTCTGATAATCTTGTTTCGGCCGGCGATCTTTATGCTGTGAGGACCAATTCTACCGGACTCCCCTCTATTGCAATATTCGATATCTGGGCCAACTCGTGGACCGGAGGCCCTCTGGCGTCTTCATGACCCTCGGCATATTCATACTCCCTACCGGGCAGGGAGGGACATGTCCGAAGTGAGACATCCGCTGTCAAGGCTTCTCTCACAATTGGGCGACCATAGATCGACAGTCATCCTCGCTTCAATTTGTTCAGTGCTGAATAAAGTCTGGGATTTGGCCCCGCCAGTTCTCATAGGTATGGCAATTGACGTTGTATCATCTAGGGAGAACTCATTCCTCGCAGAGTTTGGATATACGGATGTGTATCAGCAGTTGTATATTCTAACAGCCTTCACAGTGGTAATCTGGGTGTTGGAATCGGTCTTCCAATACTTCTATGCAGTACTATGGAGGAATCTCGCACAAACCGCTCAGCATGAATTGAGAATGTCTGCATATTCCCATATTCAAGATTTAGAAATGCAATGGTTCTCCCAGCAGTCCACTGGAAGTTTGATGGCAATAATGAACGATGATGTAAATCAGCTTGAGAGGTTCCTAGACCAAGGCGCGACGGACCTACTCCAAGTTGCTACGACCATTGTAGTCGTAGGGGGGATAATGTTCTCAGTTGCTCCAGAGGTGGCACTGTGGGCAATCGTGCCAATCCCTGTGATTGTCGCAGGCTCATTCATCTACCAAAGAAGAATCGGCGTCAGATATGCCAAAGTAAGAACCCAGGTCGCCGATTTAAATGCATTATTGAACAATAATCTTCATGGCATTACAACAATTAAATCATTCACTGCAGAGGGCAGAGAGGCGAAGAGGGTCAGTGACGCTTCCGAGTCATACAGAGAGGCCAACAGAGAAGCAATCAGGCTTTCCGCCTCCTTTGTCCCAATTATCAGGATGGCGATTCTGTTCGCATTTTCTGCCAACATGCTGGTTGGAGGGTGGATGGCACTGGAGGGAACCATCAGTCTGGGCGCATATTCGGTAATTGTGTTCATCACCCAAAGGCTTCTGTGGCCACTAACTAGACTAGGGGAGACCTTCGATTTGTATCAGAGAGCCATGGCATCAACAACTAGGGTCCTCGACCTATTAGATACGGAGGTAGGGATAATCGAAGGGGAATTGGAAATTGATGAAGTTAGGGGGGAGATATCCTTCGAGGAGTTAGAATTCTCATACCCCGAAAGAGAGAAGGTTCTTGACGGCCTGAATCTGCTCATTCCAGCTGGACAGACAGTAGGTCTCGTCGGATCAACAGGTTCTGGAAAAACTACTATGGTAAGATTACTGATGAGATTCCATGACCCTGATTCAGGAGGTGTATTTCTGGACGGTAATCGTCTGAGCGATCTCAAACTAGACTCTCTCAGAGGCTCTATTTCACTGGTGAGCCAGAATACCACTTTGTTTCCCGGATCAGTCCTTGATAACATCAGATATGGGAGGCCAGATGCATCTATAGAGTCCGTACGTGAAGCTGCCAATATCGCTGAAGCAACTGAATTTATCGATCATCTCCCCGATGGCTGGCACACTGAAATAGGAGAGGGGGGGCATCGCCTCTCTGGTGGTCAGAGACAAAGAATAGCCATTGCCAGAGCAGTCCTAAAAGATGCTCCAGTGCTGGTTCTGGACGAAGCAACCAGTAATGTCGACAATGAAACTGAAGCAGCTCTCAAGAGATCAATCGAGAGAATTTCGAAGGGAAGGACCACACTGATAATCGCTCACAGACTTTCTACTGTCAGAAACGCAGATATCATTGCAGTCCTAAACAGGGGCCAAATTTCAGAAAGGGGGACACACGAGTCATTGCTAGAGGTGGATGGAATCTACTCAAAACTATGGGCAGTCCAAACAGGTGAATGAAATCCGTGCACCTCAGTAATCATTAGATTGAACCCCCTCTCAAAGACATGACTGAAGACACAGCGTTCCATCCGACCTTTCCAGGGTTCGGACGTATGGTGGGACTCAGGCCTGTAGAATACGGAGATGGGGAATGCACAGTTGAGGTTGAAGTTAAGGAAGCGCACTTGAATGCAGGTGGGGTGGCACATGGGGGCCTTCATGCCACCCTTCTAGATACTGCACTAGGGGGCGCCTTGTTGTCACTAGTAAGGCCCGAAGAATGGTGTGCAACTGCAGAAATCGTGGTCTCCTACATCAGGCCCTCTACAGAGGGAATGACTCTTACTGCTAATGGGAAGGTGGTGAAGAGGGGCAAGAGTATTGCACATATGGAGGGAGAAATAAGGGACTCTGAAGGACGACTTATAGCTACTGCAAAGGGAACATGGGCTATTTGGAAGGTAGATTGAGAAGGCCCAATTAACAATTTGCCGGGAACACCTTGATGAGCCACCCCGCCCTCGCAGACATATGGCTAGAGTCGACTCGCTAGTTTGGTTCATGCTCGGCGTTGCGCAGCTATTAATCGGCTCACAGGTCGGATCCTCAGGAGCCCTTCTTGAACTAATGAGTATCCTGCTGAATGTTTCAGGAGGAAGCTCCCTGATGCTTGGATTATATTTCCTAATATTCTTGGCCCGACATGAGAAGGAATTTACAGAGGCTTATTCCAAGATGGAGAAGACCGAATTCGTAAGGGATGGGTCGGGCAGGATAATTGATGTCGCCGACAAGACCCCGAGGGCCGTAAGGGCAGTTTGGTATTCAATTCCAGCATTCATGACATTTTTGGGCCTTCTAGCATGGCTAATAGGCTGAGATTATGGCTGCCAAGAATTCTGGGTTCGATGATTTGATCGATCGTATGATAGAAAATCCTGCATATGATCAGATGGGAGGGTACCAGATTTTCCTCAGAAGGTTCGCTATTCCAGTGATTATGATTCTCATAGCCCTATTCATCTACACTGCATTGGACGGGTACCTAAGCAGCAGCTGGAATCTTGTGATAACATCAATAATCACTGGATCATCTCTAGGGCCCATACTTACTGCCGAGAGGTACCTCGCCCTCAGGAATAGCAAAAAATGATGAAATTAACCGAGAAGAATAAATTCCAGTTATCTCTGTAAGTATCATGGATCACGATCACTGCAAGTCAATGACTTGTGTCTGCGGGTATAGAGGGGATGCCGTCCCCCGGAGGCAACACATGGAATGTCCGAACTGCTTCAGAGTTGTTGAGGCATGCTGTGAAGGGGTCCCTAACTACTAGATTATGCCAAATTAGCCGAATGTGTCAAATGCCGGGCCCTCTAGCATTGGTCATGGTGGATATCAATGATTTCAACCTGTTCGATCTTGTCGGACTAGGTGATGCGACTGGATTGGAGTGGATTTTTGGGATTTCCGCTCTTTTGGGAGGGATACTGTTCCTCCTATGGTTTATTCTGATGCTCGTAGGAGGAGTCGCTGAAGGCGTCTTCGAAGGACTATTCGGGATAGAAATAGACGTAATGAGTTCTGACGCTTCATTCAAGGCTCTGACATTCCAAGGGGTAATGGCATTCATGATGTTCTTCGGTCTAGCGGGCCTATGGGTCCTGAAATCAGATGGAACCGATCCAGTAGCTGTTGCCGCAGGTGGAATTGCAGGCACAGCATCCATGTATGGGACAGCAAAACTGTTTGAGTTATTTATCGCCATGCAATCATCAGGAAACGTGGAGATAGGAGACACAGTGGGTTCCAAGGGGCAAGTATACCTTGTCATTCCACACGAAGGAGTGGGACAGGTCCAGATTGAGACCAATGGCTCCCTCAGTACATACAATGCTAGGTCAGAGGACCAGCAAGAGATTGGTACAGGTAGGCTAATCGAAGTTGTTGGGACCATGGGAGAGGTCCTGCTGGTAAAGAGGATATGAATTGCTATCAGGCAGTCGTAAAACCCCTATTTCGGGAAAGACTTCATGACCTGTGCCTTCGTCATAGATACAGGAGTGGACGTAATGATAATGACAGCGCTCAGACAATCAGATGGAGCAGACGGTGGAACGATAGGTACAATAATGATTTTTGCAATCATTTTGGTACTCGTCGCAGCAGTGATATTTTTCTCGCAGAGGTACAAGAGGTGCCCTCCAGATCAGGTAATGGTCATCTATGGTAGAACTGCCAAAGCCGCGGATGGTAGGGCCAAACCTTCCAGAGTAGTTCACGGTGGAGCAGCACTGGTATGGCCGCTCATCCAGGACTATGCTTACATCTCTCTGAAACCTATGCCGATCAACATCGATCTGAAGGGCGCTCTTTCATTGCAGAACATCAGGATTAATGTCCCGAGTACATTCACTGTTGGTGTCAGTAAGGAGCCCTCCATCATGGCCAACGCAGCTGAGAGGCTGCTAGGATTCAAAATCCCCGAAATCGAGAAGCTCGCCGAGGAAATAATCCTCGGTCAATTGCGTCTCACTGTGGCATCACTAACAATCGAGCAGATCAACCAGGACCGTGATGCATTCCTATCCCTGATTACCCAGAACGTAGATCAAGAGTTAAGGAAATTCGGTCTGACTCAGCTCAACGTGAACATTGTAGATATTACCGATGAATCCGATTATATCGAGAGCATCGGAAAGAAGGCAGCTGCGACTGCAGTGGAAAACGCAAGAGTCGATGTCGCCAATGCTGAGAGGGACGGTGCAATCGGTGCAGCTATCGCCAGTAAGGAGAGGGAAATCACCGTTGCAGAGAACATGGCAGCAGCTGAGAAAGGAAGGAAGGCCGCTGAAGCTGACCAGCGTGTTTTCGTCGAACAGCAAGAGGCTATGGCGATTTCCGGAGAGAACGCCGCTCAAGCCGAGATAGCGCGTGCTAACGCTGACTTAGCTGAAGCCGAGGCATCGGCCAAACAGAGAGCCGATGTCGCCAAGGCCCAAGCTGAAGCAGAAATTCAGAAGGCATTCTACTCCGAGGAAGAGGAGAGACTAAAGGCCAGTGAAATCGTACAGGTCAACATCCAGAAGCAGCAGATAGAAATCGCTGCCGAAGCAGAAGCTGAGAGGCAGAGAAGAGTTGCCAGAGGAGAGGCAGACGCCATTCTCGCCAAGTATGAGGCCGAAGCAGAAGGAATTCAGAAAGTTCTGGACGCGAAAGCCATAGGTTACAGCAACCTAGTAAGCAGCGCTTCCGGGGATCCGAAAGCAGCAGCAACACTACTAATGGTCGAGAAGATTGAGAATATGGTAGCCGCTCAAACAGAGGCAATTAGGAATCTAAAGATAGACAAGATCACTGTCTGGGACAGTGGCAATAATTCAGAGGGTTCCTCCGCTACCAGTAACTTCGTCAGCAGCCTCGTTCAGAGCCTACCTCCAATTCATGATGTCGCCAAGATGTCAGGAGTAGAGCTCCCTGACTATCTAGGTTCGATGACTGATGGCGACGAGTCCTGATGAGGCATTTGGACAGTCAGACTCTTGAGGCCTGTCCTCCTGCGTCTGCCATGGAAGATGATGACATAGTCATTGTAGGCGGCGCGAGAACACCTTTCTGCGAGTGGCTAGGCGGAAAGAGAGGAGATGGTGGCCAAGGAGGCAGACTAGCATCGCTATCTGCAGAAGAACTCGGCTCAATCGCCATCAAAGGCGCCTTGGAGAAGACAGGCACAGACCCATCAGAGGTAGATCATGTAGTAATGGGGCATGCCCTCCAGACCTCTTCCCAGGCAATTTTTGGAGCACGCAGGGCAGGACTAATGTCGGGTATCCCATACCAAGTCCCAATGCTAACTCTGAATAGGCTCTGTGGAAGCGGAGCTCAGTCTGTAGTCTCTGCAGCCCAGATGATCATGTTGGGGGAGGCAGAGGTCGTAGTGGCAGGAGGGATGGAAAATCTCAGCCAGGCTCCTCATGTGCTTAGGGATATGAGAGGCACATACAAGCTAGGAAGGCCACCAAGGGCGGGAGAGGAAATCCCCAAGGATATGGAGGATTACTTGTTTACCAACCTTCGAGACGATGTCTGTGGTTACTTCATGGCCCAGACCAGTGACGAAATCTGCAGAAGGCTCGAAGTATCCCGTGAAGAGGCAGACCAGTTTGCCGCATTGAGCCATCAGAGAACCGAAGAGAGCATCAGAACTGGAGTGTGGCAAGAGGAAATAGTTGAGGTAGTAACCGAAGAAGGGACCCTAGGGCATTCACACGATGATCATGTGGTACTAGGGACAACGAAAGATTCCCTTTCTGGGCTCAGGACCCATTTCGGTCCAGAATCATTAGTGACAGCCGGAAATGCATCAGGAGTGGTAGACGGCGCCGCTGCTCTTGTGGTTAAGTCTGGATCAAGGGCAAAATCAGACGGAGACTCCCCTCTCTCAAGAATAGTGTCATGGGGAATAGTTGGGCTAGATCCAAAAATAATGGCTCATGGACCTGTTCCAAGTAGTATTCTGGCATTACAGAAAGCAGGTCTTGGAGTTGATGAAATCGATTTGTGGGAAATCAACGAAGCCTTCGCAGGTCAGTGTGTTGCTTGTATAAAGGACCTAGGAATAGACCCAGATAGGGTAAATGTGAATGGTGGCGCAGTAGGTCTCGGACATCCACTCGCCGCTACAGGAACCCGACTCCTTCTCACACTGTCGTTGGAATTGAGGAGAAGAGGCGGAAAGTATGGAGTTGCCACTGCATGCATAGGTGGGGGCCAGGGAATAGCAGTTGTAATCGAGTCATTATAGGTAACCAGGTTCAGAAGGTGAGTTAATGAGCTCGACAAAAAAACGTAGTTTTCTGAAGACTGTAACGTGGAGGATAATTGCTACGACTGATACCTTCATCCTGACACTAATTTCAGCAACATGGTTCTCTGAAGACTTAGGGATTGACTCATCAGAGGCATTTGCATTGGCGGGAACCGTTGCTGGACTGGAGGTTATTACGAAGATGATATTGTATTATCTTCACGAGAGGGGATGGAGCTCACTAGAATGGGGGCAAATTTGACTCATCTGGAATTGGAAGTCGATCCGATGGAAGCCGAGCTCCTTTCATCCAATTAGTATTCCAATAATGGCCCCGCCTGCTATCCAAGCCCCAGCCATTGAACCAACGTTTCCCATTGTGGTTACCATTAGGACCTTCCCTACTCTATTCTTCCAGAATAATGAGATATCGTCCATGGCTAAGAAATCCTTAGCGTCTCTAACCGTGGGGCCATCTAACTTGAACTGGGTATAGCCCGCGAACCAACCTGCGGCTAGCGTTGGATTCAGGGAGGTGATCGGAGATGCCAAAGCTCCAACAAGTGCAGAAAGCGGGTGCCCTCTGGCTAGTATGACCCCGATGCCAGCAAGGGCCGCATTGAGGACGAGCCATGTCACTGCCGTCTGCCTAATTTGTGCCATTTCGCCATTGAGGGCCATGTATCCCAATGCACCAAATAGAAATAGAGGAATCGAAGCTAGCAGGATCTTCGGCCAGATCCTCTTCGGAGGCTCCAAACTGAGCGTTGGAAGCTTTGATGTGACTTCAATATCCGGCAAATTTAGATTCTCAATTATTCCCTCCAAATGTCCGGCACCAACTACGGCTAGAACTTTCCCCCTGCCTCTAATCTGTTGAATTCTGGCGGCTAAAAAGGTGTCCCTTTCATCAATTAGCACCTCTCCTGCATTAGGGGCGACTCCTCTGGCCTCCTCCATGAGTTTACTCATCATGTCGGAATCTTCCAATACCTCTTCGATGGAAACTTCTTCTTCTTCATCATCAAAAAGTAGGGTGTTCACAACTCTCCATTTTTCCATTATGCCCATCTTGTGCCATGCCCTCTTGAGGGTAATTACAACGTCTCTATCTATCATTTCATATGGGATTTGAGACTCTTCTGCCCCCTCGACAGCAGCCAGTAGCTCAGCTCCTGGTTTTTCTCCAGTAGACAACCCCATTTTTCTCTGTTGGACAGCAAGAGCTGACTGCAGTAGTATCATAGCAGACTTGCCCTCCTTGATAATCTTCAACAAGTCCTCAGAATCAAGTGTCTCAGGCTCTCTGAGGGTAGAAAGTCTGGAATCGCACAATTCCACCGCGACTACGTCCGGACTATACTCGAGGATCTGCGCCTTCACCGTCTCTACTGATTTGCTGCTGACATGGGCGGTACCAACAAGCCTGAGATTCTCATCAAAATCGACAACATTGCATTCATCTGACAAACTATCGCCTCAGGGATTCGATCGCAGTAAAGAGGTCTGCATGCTCAGCTACGTCATGCACTCTGATTATATCAACACCGAGCCCTCGTGCTTGAGAAGCGATACCCAACGTTCCTGCGAGACGTTCATTTGTTGATTTCCTACCTAGAAGGTCAGAAAACATACTTTTTCGACTTACTCCCCACATTAACCCCATTTCTTCACTAGGAAGCACGTCTCTGCCCGCTGAGAGTAATGAGAGATTATGTTCCAGAAGCTTCCCGAATCCTATTCCCGGGTCTCCAATAATTCTGGAATTGTCTACCCCATTATCATTAAGGACAGATGCAGATTTTGCGAGCTCCTCTCTCACTTCATGGACAACATCGTCATAACTCGGATTTTCTTGCATATTTTTTGGACTTCCACTCATGTGCATAATACATATCGGACAGTCATATTCCACTACCACTTCAACCATTTCAGGGTCGCTAATTGATGAAACGTCATTGACCATGTTAGCGCCAGATTCCAATGCTTCCATGGCGACAGAAGGCCTCCTAGTATCGACGGAAATCCCAATTTCTGGCAATTCATCCCTTATTGACTCAATTACGGGTACCACCCTCGAGATCTCCTGCTGAGGATCTACCTCGGTAGCGCCAGGTCTTGTCGACTCTCCTCCGATATCAATCCATTCAGCACCCTCGTCTGACATCGAAATGGCAGATTCAGTAGCAAGCTCAACTGAATTGTACCGTGAATCACTATGAAAGGAGTCAGGAGTGATATTCAAAATCCCCATTATTCGGGGATTTCCGTCATCGCGGCATCTCAGAATAGGTCGCCAGTCGGGCATGTTCGGTGCGCCATTCTACGCATGCTTTATGATGTGACCGAGTCGCATTACTCCGATGGTAATGGGAGAGCAGGGCTTAGATGACCTCCAAAATCAGCATGTTGGCACCATTCAACAAACTGAAAATCCAGAGGGTCCGACTAGCGAATCATTGGAACTCATGGAGTCAATAATACAGAGGCTTCAGCCCAAAGATCGTCATCATATCAGGGAAATGATTAGCTTTAGGGGGCTGGTTTCAGGCTCATTGGCGTCAATGACGGCAGTTTTCTGGTGGATTTCGGTCGACAAGGGAGGCGACTCACTTGGCGACGTAGAAATCCCAGTCTCTCTGATTGGAGGATTTACATTTAGGGAAATCAGCATCATAGTTCCTCTATTGGCCCTTGCAGCGACATTCATTATGTCAGTCGGAAGGGAGACTGGAAATGCGATAATGAACAATATTGGGGGTATCCTGATTGTTATCATATTGTTCTACATCCTAGAGCCACTAGGAAACGCGATCATGGGGCCTGAGATTGCCACTCAAGTTGCTGTATTTGCCTCAGGAAGACTTGTCGCAATGGCCTTAATGTTGGGAATGGCCACCACGTTCTTTTGGGACGCTATCCTCCTTCAGTGGGTTAGGAGTACAATGATGAATCTCGGCGTTGACCTATTCCCTCCCGATTCTAATCAAGAGCTACCTTCTGCAACTGATGAAGTACTTCCTCCACTGGGGTGACCCATGGAAGGAGAGGCGATTCTGGATCTATCGGTCCTCAGGTTAGGGCACAGAGTAGATAGGGACAAGAGAATGACTTCTCACTTGGGCCTGACGGCAAGGGCGTTTGGCGCAAATAGAGTAATCCTCTCTGGAGATAATGACAAAACTCCTCTAGAAACATGGAAGTCAGTAACTGCCAGATTCGGAGGTGATTTCGAGTGCAGGTATGAATCCAAACCGATGAGTTGGTTGAAGTCATTCTCTAAGTCCGGAGGGAAAATTGTTCATCTGACCATGTATGGGAAACCATGGAATGAATCAATTTGTGATATTCCACAGAATGGAGATATTGTGATAGTTGTCGGTGGAACCAAAGTTCCCGGTGAATTATTTGGAATTGCAGATTACAACGTAGCGATAGGAAACCAGCCCCATTCAGAGGTCGCAGCACTAGCAGTTTTCCTGAATACATATTTGGGGCCAGTCGATGCCGAAAACTTTGCTGGTGGCGAAGTCTCAGTACTTCCTAGTGAGGACGGAAAAATCTTGCTCACAAATGATGATCGTTAGGGCATGATGTTGCATTTCTTTGTCAATGATTAAGTGACGTACTTGAGCAGCTTTGCTGATGTCGGACGGGACAGCGCGACACGGTTTCTCTCCGGGCGAGGGAATTCCAGGCGTTTCCAATCCCCCCGTCTTCCCAGATGCAACAGACGGGCTGCTTGAATCGACAGTTAGAGACGCTCCCAGTGAGGATCAAGGATTACTGATTCTGGCCGATGGAACTAGATATGAAGGCGTGCTTTTCGGGGCCCATCGTATTGCTCAGGGAGAACTGGTTTTCACTACTGGAATGGCAGGTTATCAGGAAAGTCTCACCGATCCCTCTTTCGCTGGACAGGTACTAACATTTACTTGGCCCCTTCTGGGAAATTATGGAATCATTCCAGGAATTTCGGAGTCCTCACGTGTCCATCCAAGAGGGGTTGTTTGCAAGCAGATGATGAGAGTCCCTGATCATAGAGATTCTGTGGGCAGTGTACACGATCTTCTGGTTTCCCATGGGGTTCCCGGGATAGAAGGGGTCGATACCAGAGATCTAACTAGGAGAGTTAGGGAATATGGAACTTTACTATGTGTCTTCGGACCTGCAGATAAAGAATCAGAGATGGAGAGAATACTGTCAAAAATGACTCCTCCAGACAAGGAGGATCTGGTCCAATCGGTAACAATCGAGAAATCCATAATTGCCAATCCGGGTGCAGTCGATGATAAAGGTCAGAAATTACCAAGACTAGCAGTTTTAGACTGCGGAATAAAATACAATATAATTAGGGAGCTATGTAAGAGATTCGAGGTTGTCTGGTGCCCCTCCTCTATGACATTCGATGAGATAATGCATCAGTGGAGCCCAGATGCACTGTTCGCCTCAAACGGCCCAGGAGACCCTGCTCACGGAGGCACCGCGACCGTGGCTAAAGAATCCCTAGCTGCTGCAGTGAGGGCCGACATGCCTGTGATGGGAATATGCCTAGGCCATCAGTTGATGGGCTTGGCTGCAGGTCTCAGAACTTACAAGCTGAGATATGGGCATAGGGGCTCGAATCAGCCAGTAGTGGACTTGGTAACAGGCAAAGTCAACATAACCAGCCAAAACCATGGTTTTGCCGTTGAAGACCCTAGCAGGGGGATGTTGGCCCCACATCCATCAGGGGCCTGCTCGGAACAGGGAAGCAATATCTTAGACGCCCAATTCACCGTAAGGCACGTCAATGCCAATGATAGGACTGTGGAGGGGTTGGACTTGGTAGGTAAACCAGCATTCACGATACAATTCCACCCAGAAGCATGTCCAGGGCCTCATGACGCAGCCGCTCTTTTCGATCGGTTCGCCGATATAGTAGCTGATCACCTCTCGGGAGATCCACAGCCTGCCATCATAGGAGGAGGTGGAAAC
>PBZE01000036.1 GCA_002730095.1 Methanobacteriota archaeon
CCATTTGAACACACCCTATTTGATTAATTACTGAAATATACGAATATAGGATTTTTTTTAGATGTAATTTTCTTAAATCAGTAGAATAAATACAAATAGTATCTTGAATGCGGATAAATACAGTATGAAAGTAGATTCACTAGATAGATCGATTCTGAGTGTTCTACGAGACTCCGGTAGAGCTTCGTTCGTTGAAATCGCGGAGAGAGTGGGAGTAACAGAGAGAACGATCAGGACCCGAATGAAGAGATTAGAAGAGGACGGTGTCATCAGAGGCTACACCATCAGAGAGACTGGAATCGGCCTTACTGCATTGATCAGAATGAAGGTCGGGCCCGGGACTGAGATTGGTTCTCTTGCTGGAGAGTTCGCGAGTTGGGAGGGTGTTGAGAGCGTGTACGAAATTAGTGGGGATGCAGATTTAATTGCCGTGGTTCATGTAGACGATACCGTTGGACTCAGAGAGATGCTGGATAAAATGTGGCTGACTGCGCCTGCTGAAATCAGTTCTACTCAAACTGAGTTGGTCTTGGAGCAGTACTGATCAAATCTTCCACTTCACAGAGCATCCGATGCTTTGTGTTCGCGGATTGGAAATTTCTCTTCCATTGATGTATTCATCAATGGCGTCAGAAAGATCCGTAGTAGTTGCATGGGAGGGGTCTCTTGGGGAGTCATCCATTCTCCCCCTGTAAACTATCACGCCTGATGAAGAAACAAGATAGAACTCAGGCGTTCTCTCTGCCCCATAAGAGGTCGCTACAATCTGATCTTCATCGTGGAGATATGGGTATGTCATCCCCCTCTTAGCCCTCTTTACCATATTGTCCCATGAGTCGGCCTCATACTTCACGGGATCATTGGAGTTTATCCCGACAAAGCCCAGACCGCTCTTTCTGGACTTCTCGGCAATCTCCTCAATACGTCCCTCTGATCCGACGACATAAGGGCAGTGATTGCAAGTGAACATGATTACCCCCCCTTTGTCTCCCAGTGTTTGAGAAAGTGAGACTTGAGTTCCCCCTGAACCATCATTGGCGTTTGGGAGATTGAATTCTGGGGCTGTAGTTCCTGGTTCGATAGAGTCGGCCATACCACTGCGCGTGGAAGGAGGCCGTTCAATCCTCCGGCTGCAATACTCTGGCTGCAGGCTGTGTTTTTCCCTTGGCCTCCTCGAGCCTCCTCCTTGCCAGTCTGTGTTGTGGATCTATGTCCAAAACCTTCCTCCAAGCATTGGCCGCGGCTTCTGAGTCTCCTCTCTCGTGTAGGATTGCAGCAATCATAAGCCTGGCATCCAAGTGCTTCTGATCATTTCTGGATGCACTTTCGAAGTCAGAAAGTGCTTCCTGCCCTCTTCCGAAGTCGAGATAGAGCAGCCCCCTCTGATACCATGCATCGGAATTGGTAGGATCTACTCTCAGAGCGGAGTTGAGTGGTCTCTCGGCCTGTTCGGCCTTATCCATGGCAATCAGACAGGTCCCCAGATGGACCAATGCCATTACATGCTCATCCCTGCGATCAAGAATCCTTCTAAGTTCAGCCTCGGCCTCCTTCCAATCTCCGAGATTCATCAGGACTTCTGCCCTTCTCTGGCGAGCTATAAGTAGTGTTGGAGAAGTTGAGATCAGATAGTCGGCGTCATCCAGAGATGAGTCAAGATCTCCCTTCAGTAAAGAAGCTGAACACCTATTGAGTCTTGCTCGTATGTGATTTGGGTCTGTGTTCAGAACCTTAGAGAAAAGTGTCTGAGCCTCTGTCAATCGACCTTGCTTAGCTGCGATTAGTCCTCTGATAAACGGAACAATCGGGTGATCGTGTAGATGCGTAGCAGCCTCTGCAACATGAGTATTGGCTTGATCTAGCTTCCCCTGTTCGATGCATAGGTGTGCTTCCTCAATAGGGATTGAAGTATGCTCTGGGATGAGTCTCCTAGCCCTTACTAAGGCGACTTCGGCCTCATTGAGGGATCCTTGATACCTTAGTGCCCTAGACCTGCCTAACCAAGCAAGGCCGTTTTCTCTGTCGTGATCTATTGCTGCATCAAATGAGATCAGGGAATCAATCAGAAGTATTTGATCGTGGGATCCATAGTCATCCCTGTATTGCTCGGCATCATGCAGGTGCAGTCTTCCCTCCATTACATGCATATGTGCGCTATCCCAGCACTGAGGGGGGGCATCGCTGAGAGCTTCCTTCGCCCATTCTATTGAGCCAGCCTTCAGGAGGACCAAGCTGAGTCTTGCTCTAGCTTGGGCATCTTCGGGAGTGACCTCGATATGTTCCTCTAGCACTGCACGAGCGGCGTCGAGTCTGCCTTCATTCTCTAGAATCTCAGACTCCATTATTACACCGTACTCGCCCAAGGCAGTAGCTCTTCTAATACTCCTTATTGCCTCCTTAGAGTTGCCCTCTCCTGCTGCCAAGATCCTTGCATGAAGCATCCAAGCTGGGCCGCTCTCGTCATCCATTTCTATTGCGGATGTTATCGCTTCCATAGCTGCTCCGGCTTCTCCCAGTAGAAGTAGCTTGGCGGCCCTCTCAATCAATAGAGGGGCATCAGAGGGATCTAGATTAGAAGTAGGTCCTGTAATCCTCGATTCCTTGGCCCTCAAAGCGATTTCAGAGAGTCTTGCTGAGTCCTCGGTCTCCTCGAGAGGCTGTCCCAATGCGATCAGCCTGGTCTTATTCCTGATGTACCTATCATCATCGGTCCCTACGAGTATGGAGGCTTGTTCCGCCAACGCCTCGACATCGTCTGGATCGGTTGCAAGAAGCCTTTCCAAAGTCCTGTCTAGGGGCTCTAACTCTCCTGATTCTCTCTGGATCCTTGCCAGTGAGCGAAGCGACGAGGAGTCTTCTGGATCCATCAAGTTGGCCATTCGATAGCAATCGGCGGCTCTAGAGGTCCTTGTTGAGGCATGGAAAAGCCCCCCGAGTATTCTTTGCTCACTGCCATTTAGTTCCAGATCTTCTGCCTTCATCTCGGCTTCGGTCAAAATCGCATCGAGCCTCTCGACCAGAGGAAGCAAGCCAGGCAGTATGGAGTCGTTATCATTTGAATTGCCATCATGCTTCTCAATAATCGACTTAGCTGCATGAGTGGCTATTGCACATGACTCGCTAGAGCTAACCGCGACCCCTTGATCGAATAGTAAATTCTCAGCACTCTCGAGTTTTCGATGAACATGCAATAATTTTCGAACTTCAGGGGTCTCTCCGAGAATCGTATCGACTCCTCTGGATAGAAGATCGAGTCTCTGGGTTGTGTCAGTAAGATTTGATTGTAGACTTCCCATTCTACTCATCATTCTGTCTCTATGGTTCAGTACCGCTCTATGCCTTAGCCAAAGTGCGAGAACTGTCACTCCCAGTATCCCGTACAGAGCTAAGATACCGGTCGTGGTCTGATCCATTGGGTAGAGCGGAACTACTGGACTTTTGATGCCTTCTGCTGGTGGACATGTCCAAACGTACATTCTGAACGGGACTTCGTCCCGCCGTGGACCATTATCTCAGAGGTCTTCAGCCGAGTATGCCTGGACGTTTCCCTTGCGTGTAACTCCGCCGACAGAGGTCCCCAGTACATTCTCTATTCCAGCTCCAGATGCTAGCTCAAATATCCTGTCGTTAATCTTTCCAGCGAATACCAATCCTGTAGCCCCATCTGCTTCTGCCATTGCTGAAGCCAATGCTCTAGCACCAATTGGGTCTGATCCGGATCCATCTTCCATTATGATCACCGCATTGTTCTTCTTCAATCCGTCCAAGTGAGCTGCCCAGTCCTTGACATGGTCAGGTGCTACCAATGACTCGCTTCCCCTTCCAACTGATTTGTCGTCCTCCTTGTTCAGCTCTGACTGGATTCTAGCTACAGCTTTGCTAGCTGCTTCCTTCTGCTGGAGGTGCTTGGTGATGACCTTCCCCTCCAAGTGCTCAACTTCCCTGCTTTGGGGCGCCATTGCAACATGCGTTAGTGACTTGCCGAGCTGCCCATTGATTTCCATCAGGAGGAGCTTTCCTCCTCTGTCTCCGTCGATGAAGGCCGTTACTCCCTTCTTGCTCTTTGCCAGCTCTACCAATTCTGGCTTAATTCCAGATCCCATGGTGGCTATGGAGTTCTTTATTCCGAACTTAAGCAGGTTCCTGACATCGTTCCTTCCTTCGACAATGATTATTGCCTCAGATTCAGTAACGTTTGGCCCTGCTGTCATTCCATGATACTCGGTTTCCTTGTCCAAGGTCAAAACCGCCCTGACCTCCTCTAGGATATTCTTCGAGTCATCGACACCTGAATTGACCATCTTGAGCAACAGTTGCTTTCCTCTCTCGATCACATGATCCCTCTTCGATGATTGTTGGTTCTCGATCATCTTGACTTTGATTACAGCCTTGCATGGCCCTATCCTATCTATCGTTTCCAGAGCTGCTCCTATTACAGCCGTGCTGACTTGGTCCAAGGACGAAGATACGAGAATCTCTCCCTGTACCTTGCCTTTATTCTGATGCAGGACTACATCGACGTGCCCTATTCTGCCCGTTCTCTGTAGTTTCCTGAGTTGCAGCGACTCTCCTAACAGACCTTCGGTCTGCCCGAAAATCGCACCGACCACGTCCTTCCTCTGGACGTTTCCATCCGTTCGGATGGTAGCGTGTATGACATACTTTCCTTCTTGTGACATATTTTCATTTCTCCTTCGCTATCGGGCCCACTCTAGGGGCCTCGTTCCAGTAGCCGAAATATCGGCAGTGATGGGTGCGTTGCACCCTCGAGTAGGCCTAAGCTTAACCCATCCGACTGCTTCATCATTCATGAACGCTCCTGAAGTGGCTATGTCTTGGAACCATGAATATAGAGTCTTAAATGGCCACAGAGTCTTTTCATAAGCGAAGTGGATATGTGCTAGTTATCATCCGCATCACTGTGCCGGGCCGTCTTCTTCCTTCCGAAGACCCGATTGCCGAGAGTGTTCTGGAGTGGACCATTATGAGAGACTCCAGAGATATCCGACAGCTGATGGTATGGATGGAAGAGTCCGAAGGGAGGAAAGAAAGATCCATATTCATGAATAGGGCGTTGGATCTAATGGACGAAATACAATATGCTCTGAGCAGGCTTGATGAGTTGAGGTGAGGGTTTGCGTTCCCTGATACTGGCTGGAGGAAAGTCTACACGAATGGGCAGAGACAAATGTCTAATCGAAATTGGAGGAGTTGCTTGTATACAGAGGGTGGCCATGGCCTTAGCGGAGGCTGGTTTGGAGCCGATTAGGATTTCAGTAGAGTCCCCCGAGCATATGGAGGAATACGGTAGGGTGATCGATTCGAGTCTCCAAGTAGAGTGGGTGGTGGATTCGTTCCCGAATGCAGGACCCATTGAGGCTATTCTGGACGCCCTCACCGATCCTTTCTGCAACAATCCGCTGCAGATAACGCCGGTCGATGTCCCGTGGCTAGAGGCCGAAATCCTCGTGGATCTAGAGAATAGGATAGGTAGCCATGCGATTGCCATGCCTATTAGCTCAGGGGTTTTGCATCCACTTCTTTCCCTTGTGAGGCCTGAAGTAGCAGAATACATCGGTGCAGATAGAAGGCCTCTGAGGGATCAGTTCTCTGAAATTAGTCATGTCCTGGTAGAGGTCAATGGAAGATCGGTAAAGAACATCAACAGGCCCGAAGATCTATGTTGATATCCTTCCCGAGGATATGTCGTCTAAGACCTTCGGATAAAGCTCATGCTCTACAGCCTTGATCCTCTGCGTCAGTGTTTCGACAGTGTCGCCGGGCAGAACTGGTACGGATCTCTGTTCGATTATAGTGCCTGTGTCTACCCCCTCATCGACGAAGTGGACTGTGCAACCGGACACTTTGACCCTGGCATTGATGGCGTCTCTCTGGGCATGTGCACCGGGAAATTCGGGTAGCAAGGATGGATGGATGTTTACCAGTCTTCCTTTCCATTCGGCGACGAATGTGGGAGTGAGGATTCTCATGTACCCACTGAGGACAACCATCTCAATATCGTTTGAGACAAGTGCTTCCATAATCCTGTCCTCGTGCTCCTTTCTTCTTTCCAGACCCTTCAAATCTTGCGAAAGGGGAATCGCTAGATTGTGAATCTCCAAATCGGATGCATGACTCAGGCCCCCGGCTGATTTTAAATCGGAAATCACCAGAGATGTAACGTGATTTCTTGGTCCATCTGATTGGTATCTAAGCAGGGCCCGTAAACCGGATCCCCCTCCTGAGATCAAAACCGCTAGCCTGAGGGGGTCCTCTGGAGACGCGATTCTAGGGAGCAAGTAATCTCCACTCATGTGCCTCTGAGATAGAACTCGGGTTTCATGTTAGTGATGAGTGCCTTCATGGGAATTTACAGGGGTCTGAACTTAAAGTACAAACCTCTCGGAGGAACGGGGACAGTATGGAAAGGCTCGAGACAGTAGACGAGATAGTGGAGAAGTACTCCATTTCAAGCAGTCCTTCGAAGAGCAGATTCTACACCGGACTTGGTGCCTTATTTGTCGCCTTCGCAATAATAGGAATATGGATACCCGGATGGCCGACTGTATCTTGGGCCGTACCAGCTGCTTACTTCTTCTCTTTATCCAGCGAGGGACTATTCAGATGGACTTTGACCAACCACTACTTCGGACCGGCAATCTTCGAATACTACGCAACAGGGAAGACCATTCCGAGACATGCAAAGTATGGAGTTGTCGCCCTAATCGCAGTCATGGCTTCCGTATCTTCGTACTTTGTTTGGGCGGTTTCGACCAAGGGAAGTGGTTCTTTGTCTGATCCGTCTTCCTGGGACGGCGCGGATCCCGGATTTGGAGCGGCAACGGTATTGGTAGCTGGCCTGATTGGGATATGGTACGTTGGTTTCAGGGTGCCCACCAGAAATTAGCGGCATTTCCCATAAAACACGCTTTTATTAGCTCACGGGGGTGAGTTGTGTTATGGTTATGGAATGTAACATAGATGCGAGAGGAAAGGCTCTCAGGCTTTTCGGAGGAATGGCTTCCATAATTGCTGGCTTCGGGATAGCCTCCGCTGCTCACTTCGATTTCGTCGATATTCCCTACCTATGGTATGCCTCTGCCGGTCTCTTGGCAGGAGGTGCCTTGGGGGTGTTTGAGGGATGGTCTGGATGGTGCGTGGCAAGAGCAATGGGATTCTGGACTCCAATATGATACCATGAAACTCTCTTTGCTCTGGACATATACAGAATAATTTCAATTGGTACTCTCGCTGAGGTCTGAGTAATGTTACCTCTCAAGGGGATTAGAGTCCTCGATTTATCAAGAATTCTTGCAGGACCCCATGCGGCACAATCACTATTCGATTTGGGCGCTGAAGTAATCAAAGTTGAGGCTCCCTGGGGAGATGACTCACGGACATGGGGGCCCCCATTCCAATCGGGATTCGATGGAGCAGAGGTGGCCTCTTACTTCCTATCATGCAACCGGGGCAAGGAGATAGTATTCGCGAATCTGAAGGAGGAGAGGTCTAAGGTTCTGGAATTGATGAATTCGGTGGATGTTGTGATTGAGAATTTCAGGCCGGGTACCTTTGAACGCCTGTTGGGCCCTGTTAGATCTGATCTCATTGTTTGCAGTATATCCGGATATGGGCAGACCGGGCCAAGAAGGGATGAGCCGGCATTCGACCTTACGATGCAGGCTAGAACTGGGATAATGTCAGTGACAGGTGAAGATGGAGGGCCCCCCGCTAAGGTCGGTGTCGCATGGATAGACGTGATGACTGGGATGAATGCCGTCAGTTCGATACTTGCGTGCCTACTTCGACGAGAGAGGTCGGGTATTGGTGCTAGAATAGACATCTCACTATGGGACACCGCAATTTCGTCTCTGGTAAATCAGGCCCATAATGCGCTTATGGGGGTAGAGGGTAAGAGAATGGGGAGCAGTCATCCAAATCTTGTCCCATACAGGGCTTTTCGTGCGATTGATGGTTGGTTCGCGATAGGTGTTGGGACTGGTGGCCAATGGGAGAAGCTCAATGAGGCTCTGTCTCTGGACGCTCCTACGTCCTGGAATGAAAATAGTGTGAGGATTGAGGAGCGTGATCAGGTAGAGGGGATGGTTCAGAGCTCGGTTGGAAGACTGACCAGATCTGAGTTGGAGAGGCTTCTGGTGGGAGTGCCCTGTGCGCCAGTCAATACAATATTGGAAGCATTGGGAGACCCGCAATCAATATCTCGTGGCAACGTGGTGGATTACAGTGGGGTCTCTACCTTGGCTAGTCCATTCAGATTCATTTCTCAGTGAAGGAACAATCTCGTGCCAGTGAACAGCATTGAGATCCCATGCTCATTGGCGGCATCTATTGAGTCTTGATCCCTCACTGATCCGCCGGGTTGAACCACGCTAGAGACGCCAATGTCATTGGCTGAGTCTATCCCATCCCTAAATGGGAAGAAGGCATCAGACACCATCATAGATCCCCTCGCTCTAACTCCCGCTCTTCTAGAGGCTATTCTGACTGCTTCCACTCTGCTGGTCTGCCCAGGTCCTACTCCTACGGTAGCGAGGCCGGTGGGAGTCTCGGAGACTAGGATAATGGCATTTGACTTGACTTCTGAGAGAACGGCACATCCGAATCTTGCTAGAGAGAAGTCTTTCTCGTCCATCTGCCTCTCAGTTACGCATTTTGCATTGTCCCAATCAACTGCAGGTGGGCCCTGTGCCTGTGCAAGCCAGCCACCACTAACCTGTCTCAACGAGAGAGCTGTTTGTCTGGGTCCCATGTGCTGAAGAGTTAGCATCCTGCGATTCTTCTTCGAGGACAGGGCGGCCAAGGCCTCTGGGTGGTATCCAGGAGCTATCATACACTCGAAGAAGTGATCGCCAATAGCATCTGCAGTAGATGGTTCTACCTCTTTAGTGAAAGCGATGACGCATCCGAAGGCGCTCTCGGGATCGCTTGCAAGGGCATTTTTCCATGCTTCAGACTGAGTTAAGTCGACAGCTGCACCACACGGATTTGTGTGCTTGATAACCACGCATCCATGTTGGTGATCGGAGCATGAGTGGATGATATTCCGAGCGAGTCTTAGTGCCCCGTCCAAGTCTAGGTAGTTGTTGTAAGAAAGTGGTTTTCCTCCATGCTGAACCGCGGACGCAAGGCCGGTGGGTTCTCCTGCTTCGGGATAGAATGACGCTGGCTGATGCGGATTCTCTCCGTATCTCAGAGGGTTTTCTCCACCTGTAGCGATATTAATCATTGAGGGGGTTTTTGCACCTCTAAACCTACTCTCGAGCTCATTCGAAACAGCTGTGTCGTAAGCCGCAGTACTCTGGAATGCCTCCAACGCTAGTTTTGCTCTTTCCTCCATTCCGATGGCTGCCGGGCCACCTCCTGCTTCGCTTAGTTTGATAACGACCTCTTCATATTGAGAAGGGGATGTTAGCACAATGACGTCCTTGTGGTTCTTGGCAGCTGATCTCACCATAGTTGGGCCCCCTATGTCAATCATCTCAATTAGTTCCGCATTGGTTGCCGGAGGGTCTCTGGCTGCTGTTTCAACAAAAGGGTACAGATTGACGCACACTAGATCAATTGGCCCGTATCCCAGCTCATCGAGGGTCTTCATGTCATCTAGTCTGTCCCTTCTGGCGAGAATACCTCCGTGTACAGCCGGATGGAGGGTCTTGACCCTGCCATCGAATACCTCAGGATGGCCAGTAGCTTCACTGACATCAATCACTGGGATGCCCGCTGACCTTAGTTTCCGGGCCGTTCCCCCAGTGGACAGAATCTGCCATCCCATACTGGAAAGTGCGCTGGAGAGTTCCTCGACTCCTTCCTTATGCCAAACGCTGATCAGTGCTCGCGGCTGTTCCATGGAGAGGCATGCGGGCGCGGAACTTGAAGCATTCTATGCCTAGTCCCCTCTGGCAGAGACGACTTGGTCAATCCTGAGCATGCTTATCGCGGTCTCTGTAGCGGTCTCTAGTGAATCTGAAATCACTGATTTGGGATGCCAGACACCACCAACAGATGATATATCGCCATCCTTGTTGATTCCGACACAATTACCATTTCTAGCCTCGGAACGGAGATTGAGGACCTTATCAAGTGGGTTCTGACCCGAGTTCTCAGCGAGAACCGCGGGTATAGTCTCCATAGCTCTCGCAAAGGCTTCCATAGCGATCCTCTCCCTTCCAGGCTCAGACTCCATCTGAGTCCTGACATGATGAGCGATCATCGAGTGAGCTGCCCCGCCACCTGGGAGGACTGCCTCTTCCGACATTGCCAGAGATGTAGCCCTAAGGGAGTCGTAAATACCCCGAATAGCCTCTTCAGTGGCCTCTTTACCATCGCCACCGACTTCTATGGTAACTAAAGCTGGAGACGGGCAGTCATCTATCCTGATTATGTCCTCGACCATGTCAGTAGACTCATTCCTCTCCCATGCAAATGACCCAAATGATCCTAGGTCTTCTGGGGAAGCATCTAGTATGGAGTCAATTATGTTAGATGAGGTGGCCTCGGAGGCATTTCTCAGATCCCTTTCATCTAACTCCGATATCACAACCACTTCACTATCCGCAAGGGCATGTAGGATATCCTTGTCGACCTCTCCCCCACAGAGAACTACGCTCGCCTCGGTACTGAGTATTGCATCTACGATCTGGTCCTTCCTTCTTCTCTCGGCGTCCACGAATGAGTCTAGCTGTTCGGGAGTCGCTATCTTAATTTGGGCGTCCCTTGTCATAGACCTTATCTTCAGATCACCGCCTATTATTGCAATTTTTGAGTCTCTGATGTCATTGGGGAGTCCGTCGAGAGGAATCCTCCTTCTGAGAGCTACTCCGTTGATCACCCTTGAGTCTGACAAAGACCCCTTGCCTGACTTGAACATGGAGACGTGTTCTGCGGCTGGATAGTCGGTATTTTCAGAGGTAGTCTTGAGAGTATTGACAACTATTCCAGATAATAGTTCCAAAGAGGCCTCAGCCCCCTTGCCTATCATTGCCGTCTCAGCTACACTGTTCAGTTTCTCATCACTTAGTGGAGTGGCGATATTATCCAGCATTGAGGTGGCTGAATACATGGATTTTCTATAGCCCCCAATTATCGTTAGGGGATGGAGTCCCTTCCTTAGGAGTGTTTGAGACTCCTGAAGGAGTGCCCCACATAGCAGCATCGTCGTGGTGACACCGTCACCACATGCCTCCTCCTGAGACTGACACATAGAGACGAGCATCTTGGCCGCTGGATGCTTCACTAGCAACTCTGATACAATCTTCGCGCCATCGTTGGTAACTGCAGTGTTACCATCTGTCTTGTACATCATCTTGTCCAATCCCCTAGGACCGAATGTAGGTTTGAGGAGGTTAGCGAATACCTCTGAGGCTGAAATCAGCTTCTCTTGAACATCTGTGCCACTGGTGACGTTGGTTTGCTCCTTCACTATGACCACAGGAGGTTTGCCAGCCCCGTCACTCATGGCATCCCGAAACAAGGGCCTGCCATGAAACCTTTGAGTGAAATTCATTCGTTTTTTGGTCCAACATGTCATAATATCTATTCGCTAGAGGGGGTAGTTGGATGCATGAGTCGTAGGGCCGTACTCTCGGCAATGATGGCCTCCCTAGTCTTGATGATGTCGCTAGGACCCGTTTCATCCGGCCAGATTGGGATACTTCCATCAGTCGTGATAACCTGTGATGACCCCGGACCTGTCGAGGTATGGCCAGGGGCCACCAGAACCACAATCGTCTACTGCACGCTTGAGAATCCAAATTTCTACAGTGAATCCGTGGAAATAGGAACAGAATCTGAGGAGTCTGATTTCCTGTTTGCCGCTCCTCAAACTGTGACGATAGGTGCGGGCCAAGAAATGGACATCCAGGTTATCATTAGAGTGCCTGAGCTCTTTCCGGCTGGTACTTACAGTGCCAATATCACGGCCAAGGTGACCGAAGCAAATGGTATCGAGGTTGCGGCGATCACTTCACAGGAGGAGGATTCAGTAAGCTTTGAAGTAATGAAATACGGTTCCTGCGAGGTCATGATGGGACAAGGGGGAGGTGCGATAGAAGCGGGCGACCCCGTGGTCTTTGCCGCCTCTTTCGTCTGCGAGGCAAATTCGGAGTTCTCAATTGGGTACAGCTTAGTGATGATTGAGGGCGAATCAATGTCTTCAATGTGGCCATCGGGGTTCGAGGATCAGAGTGCGCCCTGTGAGTTCCAAGTTCAAGCGACTGGGGGAGGGGGGAACTGTCAGTTCCAGATTGCCACTCCCTCCAATCTGGCGAACTCTTGGAATGGATGCGTAGTTCTAGTTGATGATGATGGGGATGGAGATGGTTTTGGCTCAAGCCCACCTTCCTCATGTACCTCGAGTTACCCTTCTTTAGGAGTAGATATAGAGCCCCAAGGACTTTCATTAGGCTCGATTGGTCTAGACTCTAATAGCTCGGTGACCGATCTCCTGATTGACAATAAGGAGCTTGTGGGAGGAGGAGTAGGGGGACTGGTGCTCCTACTATCTTTGGTCATGGTTCTCAGGAGGAGATCTAGAGCTTACGATGAGGACTGGGACGAAGACTAATCACTCTAGGACATTTATCATCCAGAGGGCCGATAATGCGCCAAATAGACCCAGAATAATGGAAGTAGTTGAGGGGAATCCCATGGTTCCAGTGTAAACCACATACTGGATCGCCGTCATCCCTACTAATGCGAGTGCCTGAGAGAAGTGTCGGGATCCATATCCTGATTCCTTGATTATGTGGTCTCTGTTACGGATTGACAGCACGACCAGAGAGAAGGCCGAGAGAATGATGAGGTGCCCGAACAGCCAGCCACCCGAGGACCCAAAGACTTCGACTAGAGAGTCTTGAAAGCCACCTAATACCATGGAGGCGACATCCACCATGAGCATTGGAGTGGCCGTGTACTATTCAAATAAACGGAAGCACTAAGGCATATTGACCAAAGACTCGAGGGTCTGTAGAGTCTGGGCTATCATCCTCTCCTTGTCGAACCTCCTCTCGGTTGTGGCCCTTGCAGCTTCGGAGATTCTTTTTCTTTCCTCTAAATTACTGCCCAATCTTCTAATGGATGCCTTTAGATCTTCTAGATTGCCCGGTTTTATGAACAAACCGTCGTGCTCGTGAGTGATGACATCTGAGTTTCCTCCTATATCCGAAGAAATTGTCGGTATTCCATGTGACATCGCCTCCAGCAGAGCTAATGGGAGGCCCTCATACCTGGTTGTTGGTATTAGGTAGATATCGGCTGAAGAATATGCTCTGTTAAGCTCTTCATCATCCACTCTCCCGTGGAAGGTAACCTTGTCTTCGGCCCCCAAATCCTTGCATATTATATTCAGGTCATCAAAATACGGCCCTGTACCGATGATGTCTAAGTGAAGATCCATATCATCTATCTCTGCTACAGCCTTAATTGCAGTCTGGATACCCTTCTGCTTGTCTGCTCTGCCAGTGCATAATAGTCGTATATCCTCACCTTTCCTTCTGTTTCCGGTCTTCTCTGGGAGGGCGATACCGTTCTCAATAACCTTGACCTTCTCCCTTGAAAAGAGTCTGAAATCTCTTGCGAGGGTCGGAGAGACTAGGATTATCGATTTGGCTGATCTCCTCATCGGCATTTCCCAAAGAAGGCACCTTCTAAGCAAATGCAGAGGGGTTAGGATGAGCCAGTGCCAGTATCTTGGCCTCATATCAGCAGCCGACAAGAAGGAGAGCAACTCTGTCCTAAGTGAGCCGTGACAAACAACAGCGATTGGAACTCGGTTCTTCCTCGCCCATGCCATGGCCCCCTTAGCCGCGAATTCATTGCTGTGAATGACATCTATCGGATCCTCCGCATGTATCTCTTGAATTTCATCGAGGGCCCTGTTGAACCATGCCCTCGACAACTTCATGGGCGTTGATGGCGAGAGGAATCTTACTGTATAGCCGGATGTTTCCTCTATCTCCACCCCGTCATGCCTGGAGGTAGTAAGAACCGTTACCTTGTGCCCAGCCTTGACAAATCCCTCGCAAAGGTCTTCACACTGCCTCTCGAAGCCACCAAAACCATGAGACAGGGTTGATCTTGACATGACCAGAATGTGCATTTAATCAGATGTTTGTAAGGCCCTTGAGTTATAGCACTATTCTCATCGAGTCTAGTAACCGTGCTTCTCAAGGGTCTTGGAGTTGTTCCCGGCAAATTCTACTAGCTCAGGGTCATTCCGGAATGCGAATGCTCTACTAGGGTTGATGCCGGCCTCTATTGCCAGAAGTTGCTCCTCAGTAACATCAATCGAGAGATACTCCAGTATACCAGAAATTACCTCCCTAGGCGATGACAGTAGCTCCTCATACCTGACAACATGCTTGTCTTCTATGGAGCTCAGGATGTCGGTCTCCATCTCTATCTGCTCAGACCAAAAGCTAAGCCCACCTTCCAATGTAGAGGACCTCTGTCCTCTCATTATCGGAGACTTGCTGGACCTCCACGAATATGTGGGAAGCCACTTCTTGAATCTGCTGACATCGCCCTCCCAGTGATTCGAATTTCTCGTCTTTAGGCTGGCTGCCACGTCCACACCATGCCTGATCACATGTATGATCTTCATATCAGGCCAGATAGCTCTCCAAAGGGGCAGAGTAGGGCCATTTCTGGGGTCCTTCCACCCCCATGTACCATCCATATCGAAGATTCCTTTCTTCATGACTCTGCCCGAGTATGCCCTACTGGACCTACTAGAGAGCCTCTTCCTGACATACTCCTCGATGGCCGACATAACCATTGGCTGATTGGTCAGTTCGAAGAGCGCGATGGGCCTCTCCCAACTGGCTCCGGCATTCTCGTATATCCACTCATTTAGCGCGATGAAGAACAGTGATTCGTGATCATCCTGTAGATCCCTCCCCATCATCACTCCGCAGTCATCCAGAATCCGGGAGACTAGGCTAGTGCCGCTCCTGTGCATTCCGACCACTACGACGGGGCCTCGCATGTGTCCGCGTGGGGCTGCTATGTTAAGTCCTAACCGGCTTATTTGCTCAGTATCGTGTCAAGGGATGAGAAGAGGAGCTCGATCTGGCTTCGCTCGTTGTCGATATGAGGAGATATCCTGATCATTCCCGACCTATCTGTAACCAATATCCCGAACTCATCTTGGAGCCTCTTCACTATGTGTGCGCTATGATGTCCTGCAGGGGGGCGTATGCTCACGATTGCACTCCTCTGATCATGATCGATGGGGGAGACCACCTCTAATCCTCTACTTTGAGCTAGTTCGATGACAGCATCCGCTAGGGAGAGATCATGCTTCCAAATACTTTCGATACCAGTTTCCAACATCTCCTCTATTGATGCTGCTAGTCCATGCAATGCTCCGAAATGTAGAGTGGTGAACTCAAACCTGCTGGCGTCCTCTGGTAGATTCATCCTATCTGACCTCATATCCCAGATATCCTTGTGGCTCCTGAATCCAACTAGCCCGGGAATCAGACTCTTTGCCTTGGGCGAGAGGAACCCGACTGCTGCTCCATAAGTCCCTCTGAGCCACTTATAGCCAGAGGATACAATGACGTCAGCTCCCGACTCAACTGCGTCTATGGGGACCATTCCCATAGATTGGGTCGCATCAACCATCAGTATGGCGCCTACTGAGTGAGCGGCTTCAGAGAATTTTCTCAAATCGTACCTCTGCCCGTTTGCATACTCCACATGTGAAATAACAACCACGGAGGTGTTTTTGTCAATTAAATCTAGTATATCCTGTGGCTTAGTGTAGTGATTGTGATCATAAGAGGCTAGTCTTATCTCAGCTCCCGTTTCCAGAGCGACCCTGGACCAAGGGTACACAGTAGAGGGGAATGCTGCTCTGGATGAAACTATGTTGTGCTTCTCCGAGGGCATCACGGCCCATGCAACAGAGCACATCATGGCCGTAGCGCTAGAACCGCAGAAAACGTCCGTAACATCACAGGACAGGAGTTTTGCTGCAGCCTCCCTCAGTGGCATCATTCCAAGCTTCTCTGCGTCGGCATCAAATTCCGCTGCTCCGCCTCTGGCCAGAGAGTCCTCCCATTCCCTGGATACTCTGTGAGCTAGAGGGGATGTCGTAGCGACGTTTGCGTAGGAGAGGTTCGTCCATCTGTGCCCCATATGCAGGATACGGAAGGGTTAGCACACTTCAATTCGAGTCACCGATGAGGCCATATGCGTGTATGTTCCCGATTACTCGTGCAGAGGGAGCGACGTGCCGCCATGGCCATCTTCGCAATTTCGTTCGTATGGGGAATGACCTTCATTTGGATGAAACAAGGCATAGAGGCAGCCGAGAGTGCTGTCCCTGAGCTTGAGGCCAACTGGGTCGCCTTCCTATTCTTCTCCTCCCGGTTCGTCATTGCAACGATACTCACTCTGGCTCTGCTTCCAAAGGCGAGGGCTGGGCTATCCAATCCAGACGCAATTAGAGGAGGGGCATGGCTAGGACTAATCCTCTCTGCCGGTTACCTCAGCCAGAATATTGGAATCACCACAGTAACCCCTGGAGTTTCTGCTTTCCTCACCAGCCTTTACGTTGTATTCACCGCTCTTATCGCGATTTCTCTAGGTAGGCAGAGTGTAACCAAATCTACAGTAATCGGTGTTTTATTGGCGACTTTTGGCGCAGGATGGATAGGTGGTCCTCCCCAGGTTTCTCTTGGTTTCGGGGAGTTTCTGACGATTTTCA
>PBZE01000037.1 GCA_002730095.1 Methanobacteriota archaeon
TGACCTTGGCCCTGACCTTGGCCCTGACCTTGGCCTTGACCTTGGCCTTGACCTTGGCCTTGACCTTGGCCTTGACCTTCGCCTTCGCCACCTGTTCCAGGTTCGGCATCAGACTGACCATCTCCTTCTCCGCCTTCGTAATCTGGATCGTAGGCGTCTGGTATTCCATCGCCGTCCGAATCAGATGACGAGCCGTCGTTAGGATCGTTAGGGAACGGATCAGATCCGTCCGCTACACCATCGCCATCAGTATCCGCTGAGTTAGGGTTTGTACCCGAAGCGTATTCTTGGCTGTTGGTCAATCCATCCCCATCAGGATCTGCGTTGGCATCACTTGCTGAGTTGGGATTCAGACCATAGGTCGCTTCCCACCCATCAGGCAAACCATCGTTGTCCGTATCGGGGTTGTTCATATCGGTTCCTGCAGCTTGCTCCTCTGCATTTGTCAGGCCATCTCCATCCCAGTCCGCACCACCATCAGAGGGGTCCAGAGGGTTGGAACCATCGGCGCTTACGCCGGCGGAACCTGCCATCATTACGAGGAGCAGTGCAATTAGCATGCTCGTGTTCTTTGTTTTCTGCATTTTCATCATATCTCCAAATTCAGTTCAGAGAACCCGCTGTTCTCTCTTTCCAGAAACAGCTAGCGCTGAGTAAACATCGGCCAGCATGCTTCCGGGAGATCCGGAATCTATTTTCGAACGAGAAAAAAATACATCTGAATTACTGAAAAACGCTCTACTAGGAGCCATTTTGCAAATCCAGTACTTTTCGTAATCTTCCTCTCGTTCCTCCATTGTATTCATCCGGTCTCACGGGCTTTCATAGGGAACCCACTGTTCCCTCTAAGCTTCCAGAGTAATGATTGATATTTCAATGGTTCCTGTAAAGGATTCAAGGAGTAAGCTTTGCCAACTCTGCCTTGAATCTAGCTGAACCAAGTAAATGGACCACAGGGGCGGCTAGAGTTGCTACCACTAATGCACCGAAGAAAACCCCCGACCAAAGCTCAATACCTCTTCCCATCGTAAGGAATAAGATCCATCCCGCACTTGTGAATGCAAGAGGCCTGTATCTCTTGCTGTACAATACCAGACGAGCTCTCGCAAGCTCATCAGAATAGTATTGAGGAGCATCTTCAGGTGAAACCAAGCCACTTTCTACCGCACATCGTCCGCATATCAGGTAACGAGGACCATTTCCACTGATGAAATGTGACTGGTCATAAGTCTGATTGCATTTCCTGCACGTCGGCATGTATCTCGTTAATTCCAGTAGGCTCATGTCCTTCAACACTACGGTCATTCGACCTGTTGGATAAATTGGTCAGATGACGCAAATGATCTCTTTGCGAGGAACCCATCTAGCAATTCCCGACCACGTGGACTTCCTACTGATTCAGGGTGGAACTGAACTCCATGTATCGGGAGATGTTCATGCATCAGTCCCATAACTAACTCTCCTGAAAGGTCCCATGAATTAGGAACTAAACTTCCCCCATTAGGCTCTATAACAAGACTGTTATATCTCATCATTATAATTTCTGATGGTAGATCTTCAAATATCCCAGTTCCATTATTCCTGATTAAACTGGGAGTTCCATGAACTGCACCACTGGGAGACTGTATCAAATCCCATCCATCCACTATGCCAAGGGCCTGATGGCCCAAGCACAGGCCAAGTATAGGGATATGATTGCCATCAACTAAAAGCTCACCATTTACACTTTTCCTTGCCAACTCCATGGTTAGGGGATAAGCCTCTGGTACTGAAGGCCCAGGGCCAAGAATCACTCTTTCTGGCTCAATATTCCTCAAAATCTCCTCAGCCAAATTAGAAGCCGTTGCCGTATTTGCAGGCATCTTCCCCCCTACGATCACAACATTGTGACCCAGTGAAGCAACCTCCTCGGCAATATTTCTAGTAAATGAGTCCAAGTTATCTACAAGAAGCGTGCATCTCTCCACTCTTTCACAGGGATAAACACTGATCGATCCCACTTCTCCGAGCCTCTCGTTAATCCCTGGAATGAGAGAGCTCACGCTTTCTACACCCTCTGGGATAGGGAAAATTCCGACCTCCCTTTCAGGCAGGTCTTTGTCCGTGAATCCAGTTCTAAATCCCCATGCGGATTCCGTAACTGCAGCAGCCTTCCAACGAGCTTCCTCGACTTCTTCTGCAGGAGACGAACCGATTACCACACCTCCTCCTGCTTGCACAGTTGCATGCCATCTTTCAGGGCCAGAGTGAGCTTCTAAAGTCCTGATTAGTATATTCCAATCAGCTAATCCATGACCTTTGTGGATGTGGCCAATTGAACCAGTCCAGGCCCCCCTGGTCCCTTCTTCTAACTCATCTATTGCTGCTAGAGTGACAGTTTTGGGGCATCCAGTCACAGATCCTCCCGGAAACATCGTACTGGTGACCTCAGATGTTGAGAATTTTTCATCCAATAATCCTTCAACTCCACTGACTAGGTGTTGAACATTGGAAAGGGCCTCTATTCTCCACCCACTCCAGTGAACAGTTCCAGGGACACATACACTACTGAGATCGTGCCTTTCCAAGTCGACCAGCATTAAATGCTCAGAGACCTCCTTTTCACTAGATACTAGCTCTGTCCTTAGTCTGGAGTCCTCCTCATCATCAAAACCCCTCTTTCTAGTTCCCTTAATTGGCCTAGTCCTGACAACCCCTCTATCTAGCTCTACAAGTCTCTCTGGACTGGAGGATGCAAGAGACCATCCAAGATCTGAAACCATCATCCAACAGGAAAATGGTGCCGGGTTAGAACGAGAAAGCAGTAGGAAAGATTCCCACGGCTCCCCCGGCATCTCACCTTCCCACTTTCTTCCGTAGTTTACTTGATACAGATTACCTCTGGATATCGCTTCCTTGATCCGAGAGACCTTTCCAGCATGCTCCGAGTCACTCTCGCTGTAAGGAACTGATTCAGAAACCGGTATTTCACCAATTTCTGTGACTCTATGGCCAGTCAAATCAAGATCAAGCCATGGATGGTTTTCCAAAGCTAAAACGCCGATATCAGAACTCAATCTGTCATGTACTATCCAAGCGTCAGCTCTCCACAGAACCCCAATCACTGTACCTGGCTGGGGAGTATTGGAGAGTCTGATTGGGACGGTCCATCTACTCAGATCATATCCTAATATGCCAGTGAATCCCCCGGGATGTAAATTGATATTCGAATCACTAGGTACAGTTATCTCGAATTTACTAACATAGTCCAGTGCTCTCGTCAAATCAACACAGTATTCTTCTTGTATCGTTTTCCAGCCCTCCTCCTCCTTCTTTTGCACTAGAATATTGAGTGGTGGCGGAGACCCCAATGAAACTTCTCCACCGAGAGCCGACTTGTTGCCTCCGAATTCTCCACCTTCGGGTTCAATCATCAGTACTCGTATGCTATCGATACACGGAATCATCGATCTCTGAGATAGATCGCTGATTGGCCCTCCAGAGTGTAATAGCAACTCATCTCCACTTGAGTATCCAGATTCTCTGAGAAATTTTAGTATGTGTATCATACACTCTCCATCATCGGATTTACTCAGATATTTCCACATTGAAGACACCATCTAATCAAACTCTGAAAAATCGGAAGAAATCACTCTTTTACTCCAGGCCTCTCTCGACAATAAGAAAAGAGGGCCATTGGGTTTTCCTATTTTCCTACCGTCAATTGTCCCTAGAGGCCTTATGCCCATCCCACTTCCACATACGATCATTTCTGAGGATCTTTCAATCATTCCCAGAGTCAACTTGGCCTGCCTAACAGGTATTCCTGACTTTTCCAGATATGGCGAGATCACTTGTAACGAGACTGAATCAAGAGCCCCGTCACTGTGAGGGGGGTGATAAGCGACTCCATCCGAGTCGAGTAATAGTGGTGCACAGCGATCTCCATCAATTAGACATCCATCTTCAAAGAGAAGTCCAATGTCAGCACCATTGTTTTCTGCAACATCCCTCGCATCTCGATAAGGCTGGTAATCACCATGTTTTGTCCCTCTGATATCACCATCCCAAGTAGGGGCCTTGAGTGATATTCCGGATAATGGTTTCATTGGCCATTTTCTGTTAATAGCGCCCTTCGCAGAAACTTCACCATCAGAACTAACTCTGACGATTAGTAGGTATGGATCTTGACTGGGGTCATCATTACGAGTTGCTGGAATCTCAATTCTACCCAGTAATGAGCTTATTTGCTCACTAAGATCTTCAGGGAATCTCATACCCAGCCTTCTAGAATGTCGACGCATTCTATTGAAGTGAAAGCCAGCAGAGGAGAGAGACTTCTCTCCATCCCAACCAATTGCTGACCAGACCGATGAATAGGCCTCCTCTGAGTTAGTCATGGTCCCCGATGTAGGCTAAAGGATTCAAGCTCTTCTGTTGATCAGAGCATATCATCAAGATCGTCGGCTAGACCGTCAAGGTCGTCGAAGTCAAGATCATCAGCTAAGCCATCAAGATCATCAATGTCCAGGTCGTCTTCTTCCATTCCTAGTAGCTCGTCAGATACATCGGGCGAAGGTTGCGGAGTAGTATCTGCGAATTCTCCTCCGATTGGCTGGACTATTGTATTCTCCACTGAATCGTCATATTCCACCGAGGGAGAATCAAACTCGGATCCTAATGAGTCGGAAGTTAGCTCCAATTCATCCATTCCAAACTCTTCATCCTCTGAAAGCCCCGATGACTCCCTCATCATCTGTTCTTCAAGCTCGACTTCAAGGGCCCCCATCTCCCAAGGTTGAGGTGCCGACTCTCTCCTAGGCCTGATGAATAATACTGCACCTGCTAGGACCATCATTGCAGAGATAACTGAAATTAGGGTATTCATGTCCCCACTCATTAATTGATCAATCCAAGAGACGCCCCCTTCTCCTTCCTCTCCGTCGGAAGACCCGAAAGAGCTCTCAGACCAAGGAAGGATCTCCAGAGGGTCCACAGCTAATCTACTGACTTCGCCATCAAAGGCCACTACTACGACCCAATAGGAGAGTGCATTATCCAATGGCTCACCCTGTAACTCATCTAAAATCAGTAGATTCCCCTTGATATCAAAATTTTCGATATCAATTATTGAACTTACAGGTGTGGCATTTCTGATATCCTCAAAGGGATCCAGACTAACAAATACTCTGTAGGAAACAACCTGGGGGTCCTGACTTAGGTCCCATGTAATATCGATCTGTGATCCAGAACTATCCCAATATCCACGAACACCCGTGACTTCTGGAAGGTGTAGTCCAGGGTCCAAGCTGTTCTCATCAACTAATGCGATAGATGACGTCCTGAGATTTGTGAGCCATGAGTTGCCGGATGAATCTACGGGCACTACGGTGACCCATGTCATAATTGAAGGAGCAAGGCTTCTTCCGTCCGAGAGTGATTCGATGGTGACAGGTAATTCCGAGTTCCTGTCCACTACCATCACAGGCTCCATATTTGTAGCATCAGCAAACGGAACCACATCTGCGAAGATGTGATATTCATACAAATCAGATGCAAAGCTCTCTTGGAATGTTACAAGCATACCATCCCCGTCATCAGCTAGCCTATCCTCAAGAATTGGAGGTGACAATCTGTCGGGCGGAGTGATATCGCCCCTATTATCAACGGGAGTTACTATGGATATGTGGTCATCCAATCCAGAGAGGTAAACGTTCCCTTTCACATCATGCACGGTAACTGCCACATACAGAGGTATGTCTGGAGAGATGGGGGATTCAACTAGGGAGTCTATAGAGCTCCCATACATTGCCGTGTCAATTGTCATCTGCAATTGTAGGACTCCGCCTATCTGCCTCTGATCAATCACGATATTGCTACAACTAATAATCCCACTTTCACAATTGTCATTCAGTTCAGAGATATTATTGAGAGGATAGTCAGAGACCCATACTGTGTAGAAATCGAAGTCCGGAGCGGTTGATCTATTCCAAACAATATCGATCTTGGTCCCGTCATCATCAGGATGATCCCATGCAATCAGTCCCTCTACTCTATCCGGTGCACTTGAAGTTCCATTCTGATTCGCTTCCGGGGTGGCCTCTACGACTAGAACTGAGTTCACATCAGAGTTGCCCCAGTCATCCGAGGCAACCACTCCAAACCAGTATGTGATGCCGTCTTGTAATGGAGATGAACCAAGAGAGTCCACTATGACTCCTATTGAATCAGAATCCGGGCTATCTGGAGAGCAACTAGGAACATATTCAGCTACTGGCCAACCATCTACTGTCGAAGGTGGCTGCCATCCAGATGCCGGCAATGCGTAAACCGTGTAAAAAGAGCAGTCTTCTTCAGTATTAGCCTGCCAAGTCACCTCGACCCTCCCTCCCTCGTCTTCTGGGACATCTAGGGCCTCAGTTCCCAATATCATGGAAGGGGGAATCCCATCATTTAGCCCACCAGCGGTTGTCACAGGGCCAAACACAGTAACATTACTTGGATCATACTGCCCCGATTCATCTACACATGCAGCTGCAAACCAGAATACGCCTTGCGGGGGCAGATCGATTACGGTTGAGTTTCCTGAGGAATAGGGGATGTCTATTTCCCCTGTTAGAGCGAATGCATTGGTAATCTCTTGCTGTGCAGCCCACAATCTTGTGAACGATGGATCAAGCTCTTGACACATCGCCCATTCTACGACTATTGTCCCAGCATCTCCTCCTGAGATTGGAGCTGCTTCGAGCCAATCAGGAGGTCTGGGCATCTCATCAGTTGGAGTGATGCTCCCAGGCCATGCAATCGCATCACCAATACTTCCATCAGGGTACTCTATAGCAATAGAACCACGGTATACTCGATCATCAGACAAAGTCTCCGTGACCCCATCGTTGTCGGCTTGGGTCACCATTACAGATGTCTGAGGCCAAAACGGGATGCTAGTGTATGTTGAGAAATCATCCAACTCATCTTCGGTAGGATTCCAATCCTCTCTACCAGTTGCGTCCCAGACGAAGATTCTGTATCCATTCCAGGCTGCATCCTCGGCAGGGAGCCAGGTGACTTCTAGGACTCCCCCTCCATCATTGGGGCGATCAGTCATGTTTACTATGCTGGTGGGAACTTCTATCCTATCCCAGTCATATGTTATCCTGACCTTCATTTTTCCATCATTGGGGGATTGTAGCTGGATGTGGGTCTCAACAGATGAAGAACCAGGTCCAACTTGGGATATAGCCGATTGGAACGCGGCTTGAATACCGGGATTCATCATTTGCATATCCCAGCTACCCGAATAATTCAGTACGGAGGACTTAGCCATAACCCAAGCTCCAGTCTCTGGAGAGGATAATGTCAGGGCCAGGGGATTCATGGGTAGTTTTCCAGGTAACACAGACTCCGAAGTAAGAGCTATGTCCATAGGCTGTTCGTCATTGACGAGAACGGTCGTCATGCCTGGCCTCGCTGTCTCATTGATCCCTTCCCACGTTCTTTCACCGATAATGGCGTTCAGTGGACGAGCGGCCCTTTGTCCGCTCTTATCTGACTCCACCATGGCATCGACAGGTGAGAAGTGATGAAGACCGTCATCGGAGACCAAATAGAGGCCATCATCACTTAGATCCATGCCTCTTGGATCATTGAGAAGACCGTACTGAGATTTGACTAGATGCGCTCCACCCGCGTCCATGACATCAATTCCTCCCGGGCTGATCATCACTAGGTTTCCACCATGGGATGATAATTCGGATGGGGGCCATGACATGAGGGAGTTAGTAGGCGCGCCGACTTCCATATCCAATGATGAAGAATTCCAGTGAACCATCGGGGAAATGTCTGTGGCAATATGAACCCCCCAATCGTCAGCTGCCACAGAACGCACATCATTACTGGGGATTTTGTCGATTTGATATGTCACATTCACGCTGTCTGTGTTGATGTCCCATGCAACAACCCCCGGCCTAGTGGGGCCTTGTCCGTTGTGAGATACAAATATCGCCTCATCATGGAACTCAGTCACAATGACGCCGTTTTCATCGGTGAACTGCCTAGTTACACTATCGGCATAGACGAGTCCAGATACTCTGTTTCCAGCCAATCCATCAGTAGCACCTCTGGTAGTTAGAACGGTGAGATTTGAATCCAAAATTGTAATTCCTGAAGGTCCTCCTGCCAGTATCACATCGCCCTGGCTCGGAATATCGACTACCAGGAGATGCTCGTAAATTGATATCGGAAGACCGTCAAATGTTGTTATCGGGTCTTCCCATTCAGAGAGCGTGTTGTTGTATACGGCAATTCCTCCCCATGTTGCTGACAATATTTTATCCCCAAAGGCTACGAAATCCTTCACAATATCATTGGGAAGACCAGCTAGGAGGCTGCCATCGCCCCATGAGTCAAGAGAGGTATCGAATGTCTGGAAACCTGCTGCGGAGCCGTCATTCCCCATCAGTCCAACATACAGCATTCCATCATCGTCATCGAATACCATCCCATCCATTTGTCCGTGCAGTGCCGGAGGCAATGGAGCGTATGATCTCTGATTCAGGTCTATGGAATACAATCCTCTGCCAGCAGTAGTAACCCACATCGTATCTCCATCCAATAGCATACTGTTGATTACATCGTCATCGAGGAGGTTGTATCCATATTCCCACCTGACAGACCCATTTTGTAGGATGGTCCCTTGGAGGATCGATGTCGCGTAGAAGGAATTGCTGTCGAATGCCGATGCCACCCAGACATGGGTAGAGTTGGATGCGAACTCTACAACTCTCCCGCTGCTTAGTCCGGCCAATTCATCGAATCCCGAGGCTATTAGTCCGGAACTATCGAGCCTATCGACTCTGTTCAGTCCGGTGGTTTGGCCCGATCGACCTATAGCGTAAGTAGGGGTATTAGCAGGTACACGGACTATCGAACATCCGTCCATTCCGGGACTTAGGATTGCCCCACCGGTCACAGAGGTTCCAGAGGTGATTACTCTAGAGATCCCTCCAGTGTCTTCATATTGATGAGCAGAAAGTAGAACGTTTCCATCGTGAAGCATGCCCCCGGGGAAAATCCGGTCTTCTGAAATTCCATCAGCTGATGTTAGCGTTGATAGGAAACTTCCGGTATTGTAGTTGTACCTGTCCAGCCCCACGCCATCCGTGTCAAAACCAATGTACAGAATCTTGTTCGCCTCATCACAAGCAAGGGCCCTGGGGTCATTGTCAGACAGGCCGTTGCTACCTCCCTCAGTAAGAGGGTCAATCCACTCGCCGATTACTCCGTCAGAGTCATGATCAGCCATATCGAATCTTGCTACTCCGCCCTGATTGCCCCACCAAGAGAGCCTGCCAATAGCGAAGTGAATTATGTCGTCACAAACAAGTATGTCTGCACCATATCCACCGGGTATATCTCCAGAACCAAGATCCCAAACCGTCCAGTTACCCGTCGTCCCGTTCTTGGTTAGGATTTGTGCATTCGAGTTCCAGCTGCCTTGCTGATGGGATGCCACCCAAAGATCATCGCCCACGATTTCCATCGAAAAGAACTCATCCTCGGTGTTGTTAGGCAGTCCATCGTTCTCAGTCCATTCAGTCTCAAAAGTCTCATTGACAGGATTCCACCTGTATATCCCTTCCATTGTCGCAAAGAGGTATTCGCCATTGAATTCCTCCATCCCCCTAACAGGGCCCGGGAAGTCATCCCACTCGTCTAGAAGTGTCATCGAGGAGTATTGGAACCTCCTCATTATGTTGTCCCCATATGCCACCCACATCTCACACGAGGTTGTGTTGAGGGGGAAGCAATCTCCCAGCAGTCTGGCATTAACCCTCTGAACGTTCCCGATTGTAGGCAGATCGTCTTGCCATGTCTCGTTATTGGTATTCCATCTAACTATCGTCCCTTCCCCGTCATTCCAGGACTGCGTGGGCCTGACGCCTATCCACAGCTCATCTCCAACTACCCCCATTCCGTAAACTCTTGAGTTTGACCCGATTCTGGACCCAGCGTCTAGTGTGGTTAGGGAGGTATTGTTGTTGAGCGCTATTCTGTAGATCTCGTCATTAGAGTTCCACCATTGATTTGACCTCTGAGTGGAGTAATGTAGGACATCACCAACAATTACCATGTCAGCAGGGCTTCTTGAGGGAATGGAGGGGCCGTTGGCGTTCACTCCTCTGCCCCAATTGATCAGTACGGTGTCATTGACAACGTCAATCAGCGTCAGCCCGAAATCTCCCCCGGCCCACAAAGTTCCACTTTGTCTACCCGGTATCAGGGTAGTCACGTCATCATCATCTATGTACCCCTGCGATCCGTCCCAAGTGGTAAGCCACACTTCGTTAGCTAGGTCATATCTTGCGATGCCAGTATTTTCGAACCCCAAGTATAGGATCTCGCCGATCTTAACGGTTCTTGCTCGCTCAGTATCGTCTCCAGCTGTCCAGACTTCCAGCACTTCCATGCCATCGACACCTCCGAGCCCAGCAGTGCTGATGACAGCAGCTCCGCCATCAGTCCCTGCATACAATATAGGATATCCCTGAGAGTCATTTCCAATCAGTTCGACTGAGTTAATTTGACGTGATGGCATATCCCCTCCATCGAGGCACTCAAGGAATTCGATAGTGCCCTGACCGCTGGGCCCCCATGCACACGCGCCTCTATTTGTAGCCGCAAAAATATCCGTACCATCACTTGTGATATCGTTGAATTCCCATGGGTCATTATTCCAACCTGGGATATTTGTGTCAAGCTGGTCCCACGATGACCCGTCCCAGATGGCGATTCCTCCGTTTGCCTGAGCACCCGTGTTAGCCACTCTTGATCCGACAACCAAGTCCCCTCCGTAAACATAGAGCGCTAGAACATCATTATCAGGGAGTCCACTATTTCCGACGGTCAATAAGTCGATAATGTCCCCGTTTATCCTGTCTAAGATCATTATTCCAAATTCGGGGAGTCCGAGATAGAGTATATCTCCATCCACGGCAATAGGCGCGGCCTCTAGGTTGTCTGCACCGAGTGACTGCCAAGAACCAAGAATTTGGAGCTCATTTAGATCTAGTCTCATCAGCCCACTGTCGGGTGTCGCTAAGTAGGCGATCCCGTATCTTGTAACTACGTCCACAATCAAATCAGAATCCAGACCATCGCTAGTGTCATATGTGTCGACCAGACTTATCGTTGTCGTATTAATCAGGGATACTCCATTCTCTGGATGGCCCACTACCAGCAAGTCAGTATATTCATCATAGGACATCGAGACAATACTATCCGAACCAAGGCCTCCGACGCTTCCTATGTATGCACCATTGTCATTTCCGAACCTCAAAACACCAGAATTTGATGTACCGACCCATACCCCTCCACTGCTGTCTTGCACAATGGAGGTGATTGTTTGCAGTTGCTGTCCAGAGAAGTCTGTGACATCTATCGGACTCATCCACCTTCTGCCCGAATTATTGAATCTGTCAATTATGGTATCACCAGCCACCCAAATCTGACCACTTTCATCGTCTTCAATGCTGATTGCAACTCTCATCGGGTCTGTAACAGGGCTGCTGACAAGATACTCGATACCTATTGCGGTATCCTGGTGCTGCATCGCAGAAACCCCAGTCGAATCAATTAGCACCGAGACGCCGACTGAGGGGCTTCTCGGACCAATTCCAGCTGGCCATGATGAAATTGACACTGCACTATCCAAAAGGCCCAGAGAGTCAACGGACTCTTGGGCTCTGAATACGCCAGCCGCAATCTCGTAGGATTGCAGGACGTTACCAGATAGAACATGAAGCCACCCATCTGAGACGGATGTCCCGACAATATTGTTCGATGCGAGAGTATTCGCTGCTGACCACCTCGAAAGCCATGTCGATGTTGCTAAGTCTCTGCGATTGATACCAGCGTTTTCCGTGGAGATAAGTAGTTGGTTCCCCATTATCTCCAGATCAGTAACCCTATTACTTGCTAGGAAGTTGCTTGTGTCCCAGTGACTGCTCCCAGTTATTTCGATCTCCGATTGGTTACTGATTACATTGTAGTTGATTACGTGAACCCCATCATTATCCATCGAGATCATCACGGTTCCAGGAGTGAGAATTATGTCAGTGGCCTCTCCTGTCGGAAATGAGCAGAACTGATACTCCTGCCATTGAGAGGCGATACTAATGTCATTTACGCTAGGAGGGATGAATCTGACAGTACATCCGTCAACGGCCCACAGTGAGCCATCTGTGTCAGATGCGATAGCAGAAATATCCTGTAAATCCCCGATGGTAAAAGAAGGTCCATTTTCAGAATTAAAGAGAGACTGAGTAAATAAGGTTCCATTTTCTGTCCCAACAACCAGCATCCCTCTTGACTCATCGATCCCTATGCTTCTTCCGTAGACCATCTCATCGATGTGAATGATTCCTGGGCACCTCCAGTCACATGCCTCTGAGGCCTTACTGTCCAGATGGATCAAATCATCTCCTAGAAGGACGTACATCCTGCCATCATGGGGATTTACCACACTTCCGTGAACGACAATCTCTAGGGGTGCAAACGAGATTCTTGGGTCTGAGGGAGTCAGTGCTTCAATAACAAGGTCAGAGATCGAAATTCCAGCAGGCAGGACCCAGGACGCGTCACTAACTGAATTAGGTTGTAGGGAGGTGGAGAGCTCACCACCAACCAGCCCAGGGGGATTGTCGCTGAATGCGTACTGACATCCAAGCCAGTCATTACCTCGCCAATCAAGTATTGGTGTCTGACTATTCATCAAGGTTAGCTGGGGCTCGTCCACGCAGTAGCCTTCTGATCCATCAACAGCTATCTCGAAGGTCAGATTAGAAATCTCCGCACCAGGGGCGAAATCCAAGAACAAGTCAGAATAGGCATAAGTTTGATTTGAAGGATTGGCACCAGAGGCTACCAAATCTATCCATCCGGTGTCGTTGTATCCGGAAGAACCCCAGACTCTAGTTGAAACCTCGAATGACTCATCTTCTTCTCTTAGTTCGTGATCTGAGAATGATGTCCAAGGCAACAACACCATCAGGGCCACTAGCAGTAAAGCACTCCTTTTCGAGGACATGCCAGAGGCCGAACCTAGTGTATGCACGGTGGTTCGGCGTTCTATCACTATATTGAATGGTGTGGGTCGTTGAGCCATACATGCTTACATCCACCGTAGGTGGAAATCCGAGATTAGTACTCCCAAACCCATACCAATAAACGCTTACTAATCGGCTGATAATATATTTGCACGTCTTAGGATAGCATCAAAGAGGGGAGGGTAGGACGGATTTACGGGTTGTCAGCATGACAGATGAGAGGCTCCGTGAGGAAGCGCTGGAATATCACTCTACAAAACCAGCTGGAAAAATTACCGTTGTTCCAACAAAACCACACGGCACATCACATGAATTATCTCTCGCTTATTCACCAGGAGTAGCCTTTCCTTGCAAGGAAATTGAGATCGATTCCGACAGCGCCTACAAATATACATCAAAGGGTAATCTAGTTGCAGTGGTGAGCAATGGAACTGCAGTATTAGGACTAGGGGACATCGGCCCTCTAGCAGGAAAACCCGTAATGGAAGGAAAGGGACTCTTGTTCAAGGCCTTTGCAGATATAGATGTCTTCGATATTGAAGTTGATAAGAAGGATGTGGATGGATTTGTTGAAACCGTGAAAGCCATTTCTCCAACTTTTGGTGGAATAAATCTGGAGGATATCAAAGCTCCAGAGTGCTTCGAAATAGAGAAGAGACTCGTCGAAGAACTTGATATTCCGGTCATGCACGATGATCAGCATGGAACAGCAATCATCTCAGGCGCGGCACTGATAAATGGGCTGGAGTTAGTTGACAAGGAAATTTCCAAGGTCAAGGTAGTGATTTCAGGAGCAGGGGCCTCTGCAATATCGTGTGCCCGACACTATGTAAGATTGGGTGTTAAGAAGAGTAACATAATCATGGTAGATTCTACAGGTATTCTTACAGAAAATAGAAAGAAAAATGGTGATTTGAACGAGTACAAAGAGGAATTTGCTAGAGTGCTTCCCGATGGTGGTCTATCGGATGCGTTAGCCGAAAGCGATGTCTTCTTGGGATTGTCAAAGGGAGGACTAGTTACACCAGAAATGATCAAGAAAATGGCAGAAAGGCCCCTAATTTTCGCCTTAGCAAATCCTGATCCAGAGATTCTTCCCGAGGACGTAATCTCAGTAAGAGACGATGCCATCATAGCTACTGGAAGGTCGGACTATCCCAACCAGATTAACAATGTTTTAGGATTTCCATATATCTTCAGAGGGGCCTTGGATGTCAGAGCCACCCGCATTACTGAGGGAATGAAGATGGCTGCAACAATGGCGATTGCAGAGCTAGCCAGGGAACCAGTTCCCGATGACGTACTTTCGGCCTACAATGGCGAGCAGTTACAATTTGGCCCCGAATACATAATCCCCAAACCGTTTGATGCCAGAGTTCTGATTTGGGAGGCGAGCGCGGTCGCAGCGGCAGCAGTTGAGGAAGGAGTATCTGGAATCGATAAGAGCTCTTTCGATTATGAGAGGTACAGAGAAGAGCTTGAAGCAAGGTTAGGGCTTACTAGGTCAATAATGAGGAGAGTTATTAACAGAGCGAAGAGGGATAAAAAGAGAATAGTATTCTGTGAGGGAGAAGATCCTACTGTGATTAAAGCAGCATCCCAATGCATTTCAGAGGGAATCTGCGAGCCTATTTTACTTGGCAATATTGACAGAATCGAGGCAGTGAAGGAAGAACTAGGGCTCAGCTTCAAATGCGAGGAAATTGATGTTAGATATGACCCGAGGAGAAGAGGTTCCTATGCTGAGGAGCTCCATAAAATACGAGGTAGAAAGGGAATCACGATGGAAGATGCCACCAGGTTGATGAAGAACTCCACTTACTTTGCACCTATGATGGTTCATATGGGGGATGCAGATGGATACTTGGGAGGGGTCTCACATCATTATCCAGACATCGTAAAACCCTGTCTCCAGATCATAGGTCCTGAGAAGGACTCTCATAGAATAGTTGGGATGTACATGATGACAGTTAATGGTGAGCTGATGTTTATTGGTGACGCAACCATAAATATCTACCCAGATTCAAGAACTTTGGCAGAGATAGCCGTTCAGACTGCCAAGGTTGCTAGAAGATTCGGGGTAAAGCCCAAGGTTGCAATGCTTTCTTTCTCCAATTTTGGAACGTCCTCTGAGATGAGGACAGATAGGGTGGAGGAAGCTATCTCAATAGCTCGAGAATTAGATCCAGAACTGATCATAGATGGGCCGATGCAGGCAGATACTGCACTTGTCAGTGATATTCAGAAAGAATACCCATTCATGTCATTCGAAGGCCCTGCTAATGTTCTAATCTGTCCAAACCTAGCATCAGCAAATATTGCCTACAAACTGTTGCAGAGGATTGCAGGCGCTGAGATGACAGGACCTATCCTCGAGGGACTCTCCAAACCAGCCCATGTCCTGCAACGAGGAGATAGTGTTAGAGATGTCGTACACATGGCAGCTATCTGTGCTGTAGACGCTCAGAGGCACGACTGGCAGAAGCTATGACCATATCTCGGATTTTACATGCAAAACCCAACATTGTGAGCCAACATATCCCTTGCCGAACACTACTTTCTCTTGTTAGCTCAGAAGGCTCAATCCTTGTACGGAACCCCTAATGTTTCCGCTATTTCTCCGGGATCAATGAAATTTGGCAGAGTCATCTTGGTGATATCGATTTTCCAGCGTCCTTCTTCCCCCTCTCCAAAAATGGCATGATTAATTATTTCCGAGTAAGTATCCGACTCGTCATTATATGATGTAGTCACCCATTCCCTTACTTCCAAAGCCTCGGCGATTGGACGCATCTCATCGTTGACTCGCCTACTGAACAAGATTGTTTCATAATACAGAATACCATTCTCGTGATCTACTCTAAGCCTTCTCTTTGCTAATGCATTTCCAACAAGGTAATACCCAAAAATTGTGAATATCATACCGACGGATTGGGAGAGGCAGACTGCCCCCGTGCCAGCTCCGGAAAACAGTTGCATGAATCCATACATCAATGCCCCCGGGCCAATTAATAGGAGTGGAAGTAGGAAAATGGAGAGTAAAATCGGCCCCAAAGAGCTTCGATGACCACCAAAAACCACGCTTTCCCTACCTTCTGGTCGTGGATTTCCTGACAGGGATTTCTTAGGCCTCGGATCCCATCCTGTCAGGCTTGAAAAGCCAGTTCCCACCATCAACAAACCCCCAATGACAAAGGGAGCGGAAATTACAATTGAACCAATCAATAGTCCTAAAGATTGGGAATTAACCCCGTCATCGATTATCCATTCTATGAACATAAATGGAAAATACAAGGGAATCAGGAAAAACAATCCAAAAATAATATACCCTAGTCCACTAAAAACGTGAAGTCCATCAGGTGAATATGAGTTATAATCTTCCTCTTCCACGAAGAGAAAGATAACTCAATCATATTTGAAATAATTGCCGGCATCTCTTTCCGTACCACTGGCGTTGAACAATCGCTATGAATTAAAAATCCAAAATCAACTCAGATTATGAAATCAGGGTATTACTTAATGCCACCCTTAACGTATCTCTGGGTCCACTTCATCCTTCGTGGGTTTCTCTTGAGCTTGAGAGCGTTCTTCCTAGCCTTACTATCTCTGAACCACATCACTGATCCATCTCTCTTTACGTACATCATGCCTGTTCCAGGCTCAATTTCCTCACTTGTGAAGCTACATACTCTTGTCTCTGGCATCATCAACACCTCATCGATTTCCTAGGCGACGTGCCTCTCTGCCAGTATCTTTCAGCATCAGAACATCCCCCACCCTTACGGGACCTAGAACATTTCTTGAGATGATTCTACCGATATCCCGAGGGTTGTTCGAGTCATCGACTCTAACCTTGACTTGAATGGCCTCTCCGCTCATACCGGTTCTTCCAACAATTTCAACGACCTCTGCGGGCCATGATTCTTGAGCCAAACTTCCAGCCTCCAATTTACTTCGACAAGGCCTCGTAGTGACCCTTCACTTCGTTGAATATGTCCTGAGCCTCTTTACCCACTTCCAGAACGGCTATTGCGGCAGTCCTAGTACCAGCAGTCATTCCAGCAGAATCAGCCAGATATCCCTGGTCTTCTACGTAGATGAATGGAATTTGCTTTTCTTTGCAAATCATTGGGACATGAGCTAGCAGCTCACCCGGATTGACATTCTCCGCCATTACGATCATTGTGGCACTACCTCTCTCGGCAGCCTTGGTGACCTCATTGGCGCCTTTCTTGATTCTGCCTCTTCCGTCCTTTCCAATCGCTTTCACAAGTTCGTAAACTTGTTCTTGTATGTCTTTCGGGGTCTCAAACGCTATATGAACACTCATTGGATACATCTCCTCGTGCTGGGTAAGCCGTCGCAGGACATGACCGATATAAACGCAACGTATTGTATGACATCACTCGGATGGGCGAATCAGCCAATCATTTCCTTGATTCCTCTAGCTAGAGCGGGTGCAGAACTGACCACAGATCTAGGATTTCTCAAGGAGTCTGTTGTGTATACTCCGTCGACGTGATTCGCCAACTTGGAAAGAGCCCCTCCTGTGAATAATCCATGCGTACAAGCAGCATAAACCGCCTTTGCCCCCTGTCTCCTAAGAGCATCACTGGCTCTACAGATGGTACCTCCTGTACTGATCATATCATCAACTATTGCAACGACCTTACCATTCACATCTAGATCCTTGGCCTGATGCTCTATTGTGTGTGCATCAATCCTGGTCTTTTCGAGGTAGCTGAATTCCCAACCACCTATATTTGCCACCTCAGTAGCCCTGTCAATAGCACCCTTGTCAGGGCTAAGGATGAAATCAGGATTGACTTCTTGCTCGAGAATACGTGCAATTTCAGGCATTGAGCTGACAAATTCTATTGGAAAGCCGGAACCATCCAGTACTTTCGGCTCATGGAGGTCCAAGATTACCATCCCATCACAGCTACTACCTAGAATTTCTGAAATTACTCTGGCTGAGATTGTCTCTCCCGGTGAGAATCTCTTGTCTTGTCTAGCATATCCGTAATATGGCACAGCGAGGTAAACTCCCGGCCCAACATCGTCCAATTTCTGCGCTCCCTCTTGTTTGAAATTCTCAAGGTCCCCCCTTCGAATATCGTTTATCGCTTCAAGCATCAGGATTGTCCTCATTATTCCAGAATCAGGAAATGTGTTTGATACGAGGATTACAGGTTCCGATCTAATGACTCCGAAACTCTCACTTGGAATTCTAACATATCCCTCTCCATCAGGAAACTTCCTGCTTTCAATTAGAACGGATTCCATCTCAAGAATTTGCGACAGAGAGATGGCCAACTCACGGCCTGATGAGCCGCTTAAGACTGGCATGTGACAAGAAGGCGAACCGAGCATCCTTCATGACGCTACCGCTTGTTTTGTCACAAGATGGTGGGCATGACAGGATTTGAACCTGTGGCCTCCCGGTTATCAGCCGGGTGCTCCAGCCAAACTAAGCTACACGCCCTTGAGCAATCACCCGACATGGGAGTCTGATTTGAAACCTACTCTAGAGCATCGAACTCTTCAGCGTCTTCGCCATTGAGCTTTAGGTAGCTTGGAAGAGTAGTCAGGCGCTTTACGGTACATCTCAATATGACCTCGTCCAATCTCGATGTAGTTCTGGCCAATTGCCCTACTGGGATAATCAGGGTATCAGGTAGTCCATGCTTCTTCTTGACCATGAAATGAGGGTTTACTACGACCCCTCTGTAAGTTCTCTTGATCTTGACCATCCCGACAACATTGCCAATATCAATTCCGTCATTGTCAAGTACAGCTCGATCCAACAATTCATCTGGAGCGAACAACTCTTCCGATATCCTCACTGTATTTCTCCATCTTCTTTGCAGTTCTCTCATCGATTTCGAGAGCTTTATCGCCCCATCAGGTCTGATACTGTGTACAAGCTCTTTGGATAGAGGTGCACTATCAGCGGGCTTCCTCATGAATTCCTCTGCAATTCCAGGCACGACTTGCAATCTCAATGATTGTACGCATTCGTCCCTCGGATGAAATCTCTCTCCCGTAATCACGCCTACGAATTTGTCCCCAACATAGACGTCTCTCTGTAGCAATTCTTGGATTCTGTATTCATCGTTCATCTTCTCACCAACCAGACTTGAGCTGCATCCCCCGCGCTTCCTCTCTATCCATTCAGAGTGCGGATTAGCACTTATACTATACTATTACTAAGACTGATAATCTAATTGAAAAATTGCATTAGAATAAAAAATTCCTATTGAAAATTTAAAGTGAGTTTAATTTTTTATAGGATTATCAGAACTCTAGTTTTTCCAATTTGCCACGAGAATCGTACTTTGCGGAGGACGGTTACCAAGAACCTTGATGAGCAACCTGCAACTCGGGCAATCGATGTCTGCCTGTCTCGATATTCTGCACTCGATTCGAAACCGTTCAGGGACTAGAATTACCAATGGCCTTCCAGATGAGATAATTATGTCATTTATTGACACTGATCCTTCGCTGAGAAGGGCTATTGAAGAGGCATCGATCGTCTTCGATTCTCTCTCTGCCGATACTGGAATTGAAATGAGTTCCACCGATGAAACTTCTTTAATCGACCAATTACAGTCAGATTATGTGAATTTTTATTCTGCCGCCACCGTCAATCCTTATGTCGCGATTTCAGCCAGAGGTCCTTGGATTGTTACCTCTCATGGAGCAGTTGTTCATGATAACGGAGGTTATGGTATGCTTGGAATGGGCCATGGCCCCGACGACGTGATTTCATCAATGCAGAGAAACTGGGTCATGGCAAACGTCATGACCCCTTCATTCAGTCAAAAGAGACTATCGGACAGGCTGAAGATGGAGATTGGACATACTAGGGGGAAATGTCCGTTCGATCGATTCATTTGTATGAATTCAGGATCTGAATCTATGACTGTGGGAATGAGAATATCCGATGTCAACGCACTCAAGATGACTGGTCCCGGGGGAAAGCATGAGGGGAAGCCAACTAGGATGGTAGCAATTGAGAGGGCGTTTCATGGGCGTACAGACAGGCCAGCACAGATTTCACATTCCTGTAAGGATGGCTATGACAAGAACCTGAATACCTTTCAAGACAGAGACAATTTAGTACTGATCCCCGCGAATGATGTCGGAGCACTTAGGGACACATTTCATCAGGCAGATCTTGATGGCGTTTTCATTGAGCTTCTTGCTATTGAACCAGTTCAGGGAGAAGGAGCGCCAGGTTTGTGCATAGATAGAGGATTCTACGACGAAGCAAGGCGACTCACCAAAGAGCACGGATCTATGCTGATAATCGACTCAGTCCAAGCTGGGATAAGGGGCCAGGGATGCCTCAGTATTGTGGACTACGATGGTTTCCAGAGTGCAGAAGCCCCCGATATGGAGGCATGGTCCAAAGCCATCAATGCTGGTCAGTTCCCTCTTTCTGTTGTCGGAATGACCGCCGAGGTCGCCGAGTTGTATGTTACTGGAATATATGGCAACACAATGACTACCAATCCTCGAGCATTGGAGACTGCGATAGCGGTTTTGGAAATGATTACCCCTGAACTCCGTCAGAATATTCGTGACCGAGGCCACGATTTAGTACTAGGCCTCCAGAGAGTCATGGAAGAATTCCCCGAAGCAATTCTTTCAGTACAAGGAACTGGCCTTTTGGTTTGTGCTGAGATGGACCCAAATTTCTTCCCTGTTGTTGGTGATGATAAGGTTGAGATGTGGTGTAGGAAGAATGGCCTAGGGGTCATTCACGGCGGAATAAATGCCTTGAGGTTCACTCCGCATTTCGCGATAACCTCTGAGGAGATAGACATGATCGTCGAGATCGTTAGGAGTGCAGTAATCAAATTCTCTGAGATGAAGTCTATTGAACTAGCTTCAAGCACCGTCTGAGTGGTAAGATGTCCAATAGGATCCACTTCGTGGGTAATGAGGAATATTTTATTCAGATACTTCGAGATAGGTTGTTACGAGCAGGTGCATTATTCACTGATGAACCTGCGAATTCCGACATAGTTATTGCTGTGGGGGATGGATTTTCTGGAGACATCTCAATCGTTTATGGGGACCAGGAGCCGGGAAGTGCTGATATTGTCATTACCATACACGACTTACTTTCTCCTGATGGTAAATTGACACACTGGGGGGATTCAGAATTACACGATTGGGCTAAGACTATCATGAAAGGAGATGAAATAAGTCCATTAAAGAGACAAAATTACAGATTCTGGGTCAATATTAGAGATGTTTGTGATGCACTCTGTATCTTGATTATGGATGGCCGAAGTAGGAAAATGAAGAGAATAATAAACATCGCAGGTAGGAGAGCATGGCCCTCAGCATCCATCATTCAGGAAATGGAGATGTTATGGAGGAGATATTCCAATTCTCTGAACCATTCCCACACCGTCAAATCTCTATCATCAGTTCCTGGTCCAGCTGTAGACGTTCCTAGAGAACGAACAGAAAGACCAGATCTATCTTCCCTGCACGATTGTCTTAGGCAATGTGGGTCAGAAGGATGGCATCCGCTAGTACCTATGCGCGTTTCCCTGATGGAGATTTTCGCTCACGCGAATAACTAACAGAGTAATCAGTTCTTGTCGTTCTGAACCTTGACACGGATGTCCTGTGCCATTGACTTGGCTGACTGCATAGCCTTGCGGACTCGGGTTCCAGCTGCCTTGTTACCCTTGTCGTGCTTTACAGCATCACCCATTGCATCTGTTAGCATTTCTATCATATCATGCATCATCTTCTCGACGGACATAACGACTGCGGCGTGCTAGGCCGCTCTTAGCCGTTTTCACGAAACACATCATGAATTATGCCACTATTGAGAGAATAAATCCCCGCCAAGAAGCGGAAGAAGTACGCTAGCATCGCCCTCCACGACGACCTGTGACGCTTCTGGACGCACCTTCCCCCATGAGATGGCTTCTCGAAGTCGTGCTCCGGAAAGAGATCCATCATACTCTGGTGCAGTGGTTATGGAAACAGCCGAATCCAAACCTCCTCTGTATTGATTCCACCATATTACATGATGCTTTGAAATTCCTCCTCCAACCATCAGTGCATGGCTCTCATCAGCTGTCCAAGTAATGTCGGATAGTAATTGCTCATCTGCCAGAACGTCAATCGTAAAATCTGGAGATTTCTGCCTATGCATGAATAGTTGAGCTCCTATTGAACCATCTGTTATCCCCGGGATAATGACAGGTATCCTATTCCTCGCAATCCAGTAGAGTAAAGACGATTCATCATCGATCCTATCTCCTAGGGCCCAGCAAAGCTCTGCTGTTCCAAAACCATGCCAAGGACTTCCTGGGGACTCTTTACGACGCTCATCTTCAATTTCGGCAAGCCACGGGAGAACTACATTCTCCAGAATTTCGCCGTAGCACTCATTGGGCACTATGACATTACCTAGCCTGTTTAGCCCCTCTTCCCCCAATGCTATGTCATCAAGACTGAAGTCCCCATGGAAGTAATCCTTGAATGATCTAGCAATGTCATGATCTAGGGTGCCGCAGGTCGTGATGACCACATTAAACGAGTTCCTCTTTAGAGCCTCAAGAAAGAACCCTCTAGTTCCAGTGGCACAGAGACAGGCAGGAAATGAAATCCAATTGAGAACCCCCTTTGATGAGGCTCTGGATATAGAATTTCGAAGGATATCACGTGCGAATGCCAGCTTAGTTGCAGTGAATCCCCCTGCTTCAGACATCTGATCGATTAGTGAGGTAATATCTTTTATTGTCGAGAAATCATAGTCCTTCACAGGATTGTCGAAGTCTTCACGCGAATAGCCGTCCACGTTTCTCGTAAAACGAACCTGATTTCAATTAGTCGGGTTGTGGAGCTGTAATATCCTGTCTCTTATTTGGGCTGCTCTCTCGAAGTCCAGCCTCTCCGCAGCAGCCCTCATTTCTCGCTCCAACTTACTAACCAGCTGCTCATGATCAGTGATTACAGACTCTCCTTCCACTTCTTCTGGTTCAAATTCAGGCTGACTAACATTGTCGAGAACGGAGTCAGATGTGTTCCACATCCCCGCTCCTAAGGAGAATTTTTGCGCAAGTCCAGTAACGCCCTTCTTGCTTCTTGTTTTCCCAACAAATCTCTTCCCGCCCTTGGTCCCCTTTCCTGCTGTACCCGCAAGAAGACTTCCTACCTCTTCCCCCATAGTTGGAAGGGCCTTCTGAATTGTCCTCGGCACCATTCCATGAATTTTATTGTGGGATTCTTGACGTATCCTCCTCGAGGTCGTCTGACTCATCGCAGCTTCCATCGAGGGAGATATCGTGTCAGCATACAGGATAACAACCCCATTCTGATTCCTCGACGCTCTTCCTATGGTCTGTAAGAGGGACCTCTCATTTCTGAGGAACCCCTGTTTATCTGCATCAAAAATTGCAACTAGTGAGACCTCAGGAATATCTAGCCCCTCACGAAGTAGATTTATTCCTACAATCACGTCAATATGGCCTAGCCTCAGAGCCTTGATAATCTCGGTTCTTTGAAGCGTGTCAATCTCTGAATGAAGATAATGAGCTTTGATTCCTTTACCGTTTAGATACTCCGCTACCTCTTCTGCGAACTTTATCGTCATTACAGTTACCAAGGCCCTCTCATCCTTCTTCACCCGTTCATTTATCTCGGAAATCAAATCTTGCACCTGTCCCTTGGTTCCCTTTACGACAATCTTAGGATCCAGCAATCCCGTTGGACGAATTTCCATTCTTACTACGCCTTCAATTTTCGAAATTGTCTGTTCCATCGTTGATGATGAGATTTTCTTCGCCAAATCAGGATTTCTTGACCCTCCTCCTCCTCCTACATGCAGAAGCTCTTCAGGAACCTCCTGACACGTCACCTCTGCTAAGTGACGTAGCTCTCTTTCGCCCGGTGTAGCGCTGACGTACACCATCTTTGGGACCAGGTCTTGAAATTCATCAATCCTCAGAGGCCTGTTGTCATATGCTGATGGAAGCCTAAACCCATGATCAACAAGATTCTTCTTCCTAGAGAAATCACCACCATACATTCCACCTACTTGGGGCAGAGTAACATGGCTTTCATCCATTATCACCAGATATCTGTCAGAGCCACCATGGAATTGTTCCGCATTGCTTGAGAAGAAGTCTAGCAGACAGAATGATCTCTCTCCCTTAGATCTTCTGTCAAAATGCCTTGAGTAGTTCTCCACTCCCTTGCAAGATCCTATTTCTGTAAGCATTTCCAAATCGAATTTAGTCCTCCCTTCTAACCTGTAAGCCTCTATATCCATGCCCTTTTTCTGGAACCAATCTACTCTATCGTCTAGTTCATGTTCGATATCTTCAATTGCGAGATTGAAGCTTTCTTCACTTGTCATGTAGAACTCTCGAGGGTGTATCCACGCCTCCTCGAATTCATCTAGAACTTCCCAAGATACAGCTTCACAGACTTGTATCTTCTCAATGCCTTCCCATCCGAACCTTACCCTGATCGGATCATCCCTACTTGGCATCCATATGTCAAGGACTTCACCCCTAAGACGAATATCCCCCCTGGTGATCTCTCCCGAGACCCTCCTGTAATGGAGTCCTACAAGCTCGCGTACAATCTCCTGCGGATCTGACTCTTGCCCAACTTCAAGCCTCAGATGGTTCTGTTGGAATACTTCTGGAGGATTCAAACCGTATATCGCGGATACCGTTCCAATCGTTATGACGTCAGGTCTGGAAACCAAAGATGCTACTGTGGAGAATCTCTCCTGTTCGATTCTTTCATTCATCTGCAACTCTTTGTCGATGTAAAGGTCCCTACCAGGGATGTAGGCTTCAGGCTGGTAATAGTCGTAGTAGCTAACAAAGTACTCTACGGCATTACTCGGGAACAACTCGCTGATCTCTTGCCAAAGCTGTCTTGCTAGGGTTTTGTTATGGGACAGAATCAATGTTGGAATCCCAAGCCTCTCGATAACATTGGCCATAGCGAATGTTTTCCCGGAACCGGTAACTCCCATCAGAATACATCTTTCCTGACTTGACTCAATTTGTTCGACAAGTTTTGCTATCGCCTGCTCTTGATCCCCCGCCGTGTCATATTCAGAATCAAGATTGAACATACTACACACCACTAGCAAATTTTTCTATTTCCGATGGATCAGTCAACATAATTGAAGCCAGGAGGGCCCATCCGGTCAGCATTGAAACCCGGAATAGAGTCGTTTGGAAGTCTGCTAATCTTTCTCTGTACAATACTACTCCAACATTCAGAGCACACATTATCCCCGCCGCTGTAAGAAACCAGGCGTTGTCAACAGGGTTCGAGATGGCGAAGCATGCAAACCAGAGAAGCGTCAATTGTATCGACGTTCTAGTAGTCGACCTTTCACCAAATTTGGAAGGGAATGAGTGAATGCCGTTCTTAATATCACTTTCAATATCCATCCTAGCGTAGTTTATGTCAAATGACGCTATCCACAAGGACACACCCAACGAAATCCAAAAGATCTCTGGGTACCAGAAAAATTTCTCTTGCCCCCCTGTAATCGCTTCCCAACCATGCAGATCAGCCGTGACAGCAACCCAAGCGGCGGCTGGAGCAAGTCCCAAGCAGAGTCCCAACCAGAAGTGACACAGCCAAGTGTAACGCTTGGTATAGGGGTAGACGACGAATGCAAGTACTGGAAGCCACGCCATCTTCAATGCGACTTCATTGAGTTGCCATGCTCCAAAAAGTAGCATTCCGAGAAAGATTACTGAGAGGCTCCAAGCAGTACTCATTTCCATGGCCCCAGAAGCCAGATGACGACTTTCAGTTCGAGGATTGGACGCATCAATGTCTTTGTCAATTATTCTATTCAGTGTCATTGCTAATCCACGAGCCCCCACTGCCGCAATTAGGATCCAGACAATATCCACTCCGAACCTTTCTGAAGAAAGCTCGTTCCAGAATTGATTGTAAGCGTGAATGTAGCCAATTAGAATAAATGGTAATGAGAAGAGAGTATGCTCAATCTTAACAAAGTCAAGAACTTCTCTGACTCCCACTAAAATCCGCCCTCCTCTAGCCAACTGTCTACTCTGCTTAGTACGTCAGGGTCGTGTAGGGTCACGCCCGGCCATCTTCGAACTGGAAGAGGTCCCTCCTGTGAGGGAATCGGCGCGGTCGCATCCCAGCATATCCTCCTTCTGTCCGAGTCGAAGTGTAAATCCCTTCCAACGTCGAATCTACAGAAAAATTGCCATAGTAAAATTCTCCTCCAGCCATCACTGAATAGATCTACGTCCGAATCTGTGATGAATAGCCACCTCAGGTTATCCGCTCCTTCCAGATTCCAGATGGACTCCTTGATTGAACGAATCTTCTCTCTCTGCCTCCTGGCACCATCTTCATCATCCACCTCTACATTTTCTTCAGGCGAGGGACCGCCTTCGATTTTGGTAGTAACGACCAGCATCGAAGATCGCATCATTCGCGCCTGCAAAACCCCCTCTATCCCAGAAGCAGAAACCTCCAGTGAGTCGGGGCATCCCATCAAGGACCCCCTCATTTTACGTGGGTCACCTTCTATTGGACTTGTGGCGTCTATTAGCAGCTTATCATGTATATTCTCCCAAGGAGATGCATGAGCCAGTGAATCAGCAACCATCCCTGGCAGGACAACCAAGTCTTCAGAGATTTCAACTTTAGAGTCTAGGGCATCTAGAAGGGAGTCTAGATCCTTTACATCATGTTCAGGATTAACTGCAATTATAGTTTTCAGAAACATCATCTGCCCAGCTCCAAGCAGGCCCAAGGCCGTTTTCCTACCTTGTCTGGGATACCTGTTTTTCGATGAAACAATAGCTAAGTTATGGAAACCTGTCTCAAGTGGGAGAAACAAGTCAATCACATCTCTATGCTGGAATTTCAATACTGGAAGGAAGGCATCCCCAATGGCTTCGCCCAGATACCCATCTTCCATTGGAGGGACTCCTACTATGGTCATCGGAACTATTGCATTTTTCCTGTGGGTTATGGCCTCCACATGCATTACCGGATATTGATCTGCCAATGAGTAGTGTCCAAAATGATCTCCAAATGGCCCCTCTTCCCTAGTCTCTCCGGGAACCATGTATCCCTCAATTACCACATCACACTCTGCAGGAACCATTAGATCGTTAGTCACGCATTTGGTTATTCTAAGGCGTCTCTTACCAAGAAGGCCTGCAAATTCATACTCTGAGAGATTATCAGGAAGTGGGGATATGGAGCTGAACATCACTTCAGGCGGTCCACCCAGACAGATCGCAACGGGCATCCTTCCTTCCGATGCATCAGCGTGATCAGCACCATGCTTGTGTGCCTGCCAATGCAAGCCTACCTCTCTGGGCCCGAAAACCTGACTCCTGTACATCCCCATATTGTGAATGCCAGTTTTTGGATCGGCCGTCACAACTAGGGGCAAAGTGATGTATCTGCCCCCATCTTCTGGCCATGTCTTGGGGATTGGAAGTTTTGTTACATCAGGATTCTTGACCACAATCTGCTGACATGCACCCTTTCTGACCTTCATGGGTGCCATGGACAAGCCTTCCAGTGCCAGGCCAATTCCTGTCCAGGGCGCCTTCATGATTCCTCCAATATCAGGTTTCATCAGAGCTACCATCCTATTTCCAATCTCATCAGGCCTCTTTACGCCCAAGGCATGATTAGTTCTGTCATGTGTCCCAAAGAGATTCATGGCTAGGGGAAGCTCACTAATTGTCCCATCCGGGAGACGCGGCTGTTCGAACAAAATCGCACCGCCACCCCTCTTGACAAGTCTATCGGCAAAGCATCCCGCTTCTAGCTCTACGTCCACTGGATCAGCCACACGAATCAGCTCTCCAGAGTCCTCGAGAGATTGCACATAGCGTGCCAGTGTGCGCCAGACCATGTACTCCCGTAGCACTCACAATAGTAGAAGGTTCGCTCGCCTCCGTAGGAGGTCGACCGAGGGTTTCTTTTGAGTGGCTGCCCTCGCGGTGTCATGGGTGATGGCGGGACATCATGTGATGTACTGGTTATCGGGGCAGGTCCCGGAGGGGGAAACGCCGCTCTTCAGTGCGCTAGACTCGGCCTAAATACGATACTCATTGAAGACCATGACGAGATAGGGACTCCCGTTCACTGCGGCGAGTGCATATCGGATGTAGCATGCCAGAATTTGGGCCTCACACTTCCCGATCACGTCATAAGCAAGGAGGTAAGTGGAATCAGAGTCATTTTCCCAGATGGTACTGAGAAGTGCCTATCTGAGCATGGTTATGTTCTGGAGAAACATCTCTTCGAGCAATGGATAGCAGAATCAGCAGTCTCAGAAGGGGCCAAACTTAGCCTTGGTCACAAGATTACAGGGATGGAAAAGGTCTACGAGGACGGTAAATTTTCAGGATGGAGGTGTGAAGGAAAGGGGGACGACTTCCCAATTAATGCCAAGATTGTCATTGATGCCTCAGGAGTCGCATCAGTTTGCTCTAGATTATTGGATCTAAATCCAAAAGGAAAGGTAGTCGCGGGAATGCAATACGAACTGGAGGGAGTACCAACAGATGGCTATCTCGATTTCTACATCTGGCCATCTTATGCTGAAAAGGGCTATCTCTGGATGATTCCAAAGTGTGATGGCCGAGCTAACATAGGACTTGTTACCGAGGACAAGCCAAGAACCAAGAAAGCTCTGGATGAGTTTATAGAGAATACACATTTCAAAGGTCTAAATCAGAATTTACCTCCTTGGAAGAAGAAGGGAAACCCAGCATTTGGTGGAACTATACCTATCTCGGGCCCTCATGAGAACACTCACTACGACGGACTCATGCTCATCGGAGATGCAGCAGGATTCACCTCTCCCTTATTCGAGGGGGGGTCTCATCTGGCACTCAAGTCAGCTGTCTTTGCTGCCCGGACAGCAGCAGAAGCCATCGGTGACGATGATTTAAGCGCGGACAAATTGTCCAAGTATCCAAGGCTTTGGAAGGACGAGTTCCCTCCTTATGACAAGATTCTGAAGGGAAAGAATGCACTTTTCGATCTCACCGACGATGAGATGTCAGTTATGGCTAGATGTTTACCAGATGAGATGTCTGATATGGGCGTTTCCGGTAAAGCTATGGTAGGAGTCAGACTACTATTCAAGAGGCCCGGTCTTTACGCCAAGAACATTATCAGAGCTATGCTAGCGTTTGGTTACAGTAGGGCGAAATACTACGGTTGGTGAGATTGTGCTTTCACAAGCAGGTTCGCTAATCCTTTTGATTGGCATAGCCTCATCGCTTCTTCTTCTTTCTAATGTCAGAAATCATCTCCCTCCCCTTTCAAAGAATTTAGCATTAATTTCTCAGGTTTCACCTTTCTTGTTGCTTACTTTTTGCTTTGTTACAGATGTAAGGGACATTGAACTTGTTTTCAGATTTGGTGGAGAGGATTTACCTCTATTTTACAGAATATCAGCTGTCTGGAGTAGTAGGTCGGGCCCACTCCTCCTATGGGCTGCCTTGATGGCAATAATTACCAGGGCCATGTCAAAAAAGACAGATTCAGTGTCCATCGAAGTCGCAATTATGCATGCATGGATAGCATTACTCCTCGTACTTGCCGCTCTGCTTGGACCATTCGATTCAACAACATCATCGGCAGCAGCAGGACTCAATCCCCTGCTTCAGACCGACTTAATGGTGATTCACCCTCCAGTGGTTTTTGCTTTCTACTCGCTCTGTATTGCTACTTCTAGCATCGCTATGGCCGGAATAATTAGGAAAGACTCTCCGGAACTGATCCATGAATCCCTGATCTACTGGGCCCGGTCTGGTTTCGTGGTTGGAACCATTGGAATTGGCCTCGGAGGTCTTTGGGCATACACTGTACTTGATTGGGGGGGGTATTGGGCTTGGGATCCCGTAGAAACAGGATCACTCCTGCCATGGCTATGTCTACTGTTGGTGGTCCATGCTAGATCAAAGCCTGGTGGAAGTGCGATTCAGGCGTCCCCAGCAGTAGCTCTGATGGCCGGAGCTCTGACTTTTCACGCAACATTGGTAACTAGAGCGAATGGTGTTTGGGCATCGGTTCATGCCTTTGTGGCTGATGGAGAGGGAGCCATGCCACAAGACCCATATTTGAGGGTACTAGATGTGATTGAATTTGATGCAGTTGGTGCGGAACTACTTGGATACCTGTCTGCCATAGCAATGTTATGCATTTTTTCTGTGATTCACTTATCTAGGATCCAGAAACTCGATTTGCAGTCTAGTTCTTCTGAATCTTTCCTCGAGAAAAGGAGGAATCTCACATTACTTCTTGTAGCAGTCTTCATTTCAGCTTCCCTCTGGATAGGATCCGTTGCAGTCATTATCGTGGGACTGTCAATAATGTATCTCTTGATCAATGGCAGTCATGATGATCCACCTCTTCACTGGGTCTTCTCTGGAATCGCATTGATGTTATTCTCCAGTTGGACTTGGAATGCAGAATGGTACCAATCGTTGATTGGAATGGTGCCTTTTTTGATTCCATGGCTGATATGCGAAAAAGAAGATGACTGGTCTTCCATAACAGGAGTCTTTACCGATGTTTCTACAAGACTCAAGACCTCTAAGTCAGTACCTTGGTATGGAGGTGCGGGGTTCATTTTACTCACGTGGATGATTCTAACTGTGGAGATTGATGGAACCAGTCTCCAGGCCCACGAATTCTATGGCTCGCCGTTCATCGCTCTTCTAGCAGTTGGGCTTGCTGCTTATTCATGGGGGCCGAAGATTGACCCCAAGACCGGTGGAATAATTATCGTTACAATGGCGGTAGTTTCAATCTCAGCCGCTATGTTAGCTGACTCTATTGACATCCCAGGAGATCCAAGATTACCAATATCATCATCTGTTTCAAGAGGCGAACTGTCGGCTTTCATGTTGACCCTACTAATTTTCTCATTACCTTTCAACGTCAAAAATTTGTTTTCCACTATCCAGGTCAATGCAAGGAAGATACTTTCAGGGGGGCTAGGCGGAAAAAACTCTGCCAGAGTTAGGATTTTAGCTAGCCATATTTCTCATGTGGGCATTCTTCTTCTCTTGATTGGGCACGTTTTCACAACCACTCTTGTAGATAGGTCAGACCCCTCCCATTTAGTGACCTTGGAGAAGAACCAACCAGTAGAATATGGTAATTATGAGTATGTCTTAATCGACACAATTGTACTTTCAGAAGGGGACGAAGACTTCGATTTCCATGTTGGAGACGGCTTTTTAGGGGTAGTCGTTGAGATGAGGAAAGACGGAGAGTTAGTCGATACTTTGACCCCCGGTATTCTCAGATTTGGCCCGACTCCAAGATCCGAGGTCGATAGACACGTTGGATTATTTGGTGACACTATAATGATAATGGATGGCTTCCAAGTCCAAGACTTGATGCCAGCATTATTCTTCAATCAGACTGATGATTTGGATAGGGTAAGGGTAACTATTCATGAACTCCAGGGAAGCCATCTAGTTTGGCTAGGATGGGTGTTAACAATTGCCGGTGGAATTCTGGCAGTTGGGCCATCTAGGAATCTCAATATTGATGAGGAAGAGTGAATCTTCGTAGATTATCCGCACCGTTTGAATGAAAAAGGGGAAGCGAGTCGGGCGGACGCCAAGGAGGCGACAATACATGGACAACGGTGCAATAGTACACATTGACTACGACCTATTCGAGGTCGATTCAGACAGACTCATAGAGACCACAAGGGAAGACGTCGCCAAGGAACATGATATCTTTGATGAGAACAGAGAATACAGCCCAATGATCACGGTAGTTGGAGATGGAAGGCTAATTACAGGATTCGAGGCATCTCTTTCAGAAGCCGAGGCAGACAAGGATTACGAGATTGATATCGAACCATCCGATGCATATGGAGAAAGAGACGCTAGCCTCGTTGAGACCATCGGGCAGAATGTTCTGATGAGGAGTGTCAGAGATCCAAACATGCTGGCAATAGGGGCTCCTGTAGAAATCGGAGGAAGGACTGGTGTCCTACAGTTCCTAAGTGCTGGCAGAGCAAGGATAGACTACAATCATCCCCTAGCTGGATCGACATTGAAGTATAACTACAACATCGTAAAGGTAGTAGAGGACAGAAAGGAGAAGGTCGAGACTCTTCTAAAGATGAATACTGGGAGAGACGACTTCGAGATCGACTTCGAGAAGGACGACCTGACAGTCACGCTCCCTGATACTATTGCCTACGACCAGAATTGGTCGTACGCCAAATTCAGTCTTGTAAGGACACTCAGGGATCACATAGGAGTAGGAACCATTGTATTCAGGGAAGTTCACGAGCCAAGGGCAGTTTCAGAAGAGGAATGAATAATTCTTCCCGCCTCTTGAGTCCGAGTAATCATGCAGTGAGGCCAATGGAACATTCATTTCCAGATACCTTCTCCCACGTATGCCTCAATGACGACGAAGGTGGACTGAGCTACGGCACTGACGTTCCCTATGAGTACCGAGAGGCACCCAGCTCACACGCGCATTCAAGTCATGTGCCTCCCTCGGAAGATTGTGCAAAGGACTCGAACCTCATTGCTTCTGGTCTCCCTCATGCTCCTGAGCATGGCATCTAGCGGATGCATGGGTCTCGCTATGCAGAGAGAAGTCATGGAAGGAATGAGGGAGGAGCCACGGGAGGATATTGTCCCCGTCGAACCAATAGTACAAGCTCACATATTTTCACAGAACGAATGTGTGCTGCCCGGCTCTGAAGACTCAAATCAAGAAACAGACTGTTATTTCAACGAGAGCATGATTATGATAGATGAAACAGTATCTAAGATGTTATTGGATTTCTCGGTCTCCTTTGAGTGGTCTGCTACCTTGGGTGAAGTTTTGGGGAATAATACGGACGAGCTAAGATTCGTCGAGATCAAGCTATTGAAGCCAAATGGAGATTTATGTTGGGACTACTTGGCCACAAGCTCAGTAGGGCAGATGTCACTAGAATTGAGGAGCGAGAGTGACTGTACAGTTTCAATTGGAAATACTTCCGGATTCAGTAACGGCGAATGGTTGCTGAACGTCAGGGCAAGGGGATATGCTTTGGCAGCTCCCATAGACACGCTCTCCTTCGAGGATGAATTCAGAGTTTCACTGTGGGTAACAAAGAAATGCGTAGTATTCCCAGAAATTCATGATGAGGGCGAGTGTACATTTAGCTCAGAGCTAGAATAATGCCCAAGATTGGGGGCATCCATCTGGCGCAGCGCTTATGAGTGGCTGGCAGTTCGCCGAAGCCCGAGGAATCGCTTTGGATGAGAGCCTAGCCCCACTTATACCACTTGACATGTACGAGCAGCACGCTGTTCATATAGGAACTAATCAGAAGTCTTCGGACATGAAGGGGTTCTTGGATACATTCAGGCAAGACGGTAGCGGCCTACACCATATAGACATCAGACAGACCGATTCTAGGATTCGAACCGTTGCCAAGTTCTTGGCCAACTACGACCCCAGCAGAATTCTCGTAGTCAGTGCTCGTCAGTACGGACAGAGGCCTGCCAGAATGTTTGCCGAGGCAATTGGGGCCAAGAGAATCGTCGGTAGGTTCATCCCAGGGACTCTCACAAATCCTAGCTTAAGGACATACATCGAGCCTGAAGTCATAGTTGTGACTGATCCCGCAGCCGACTCACAGGCGCTTTCCGAGGCAGTGAGTTCAGGTATGCCAGTAGTGGGAATATGTGATGCCAACAACAGACTAAGGAATGTGGACTTAGTACTCCCTGCAAACAACAAGGGTAGAAGGTCCCTTGCTCTGATCTACTGGCTCCTAGCTCGCGAGACTCTCAAAATTAGAAGCGGTATATCCGATGTCGACTGGGAGAGATCTCAAGATGTCGATGATTGGGAGTCCTCTTTCTAGGTCCAGATGCTCATTTCTTAGTGCATCTGATAACTAGGTGGCTTTTCGGATTGTCATGGACTTCGAGCCTGTCCCAATTTTCTTGGCCCCCATGGCGGGCGTTACGGATTTGGCTTACAGGCTCCTATCTAAGGAATGTGGGGCTGATTTCACAGTTACTGAGTTCACAGCTGCCTCAGGACTTACGCGCAGGAACACCAACTCTTGGTTGAAAGTAGAAACCGATCCACGTGAGAAACCCTTCATACCCCAAATCTTCGGGGGGGATATATCTGAGATGGCCATGACCGTTGAGATGCTTGAAGATAGATCCGATGTTATAGACATTAATTTTGGCTGTCCAGCACCCAAGGTTTGCAGAAATGATGCAGGGGCTGCATTGTTGAGGGACCCAGACAAAGTAGTCACTATGGTCAGAAAATGCATAGAATCCACGGATGTCCCTATTACTGTAAAGATGAGATTGGGGACCGGATCGGGACCCAATACTGCTCTTGAAATCTCCAAGAGACTTGCTGATGAGGGAGTGATGAGGATTTGCGTCCATGGAAGGACCTTGAGACAGAGGTACTCGGGAAATGCAGACTGGAATCAGATTAGAGAGATATCCGAGTCAGTTGATATTCCGGTGATAGCAAATGGCGATGTAGTGGATACCAAAACAGCAGAGCAGTGCTTGGAGGCAACAGCTGCTGGAGGGCTAATGATTGGAAGAGGGGCAATAGGGAGGCCTACAATTTTCCATGAGATAAAACAAGGAATGGGATGGTCCACGGGGACAGCTCCTTGGGGAGATGGAGGGCCATCTAGAGCTAGGAGTTGGTGTTGGGACAGGTATCTAGAACTGTCTCAGGAAGTGTATGGTGACTCGGGAAGCAAGAATCTGAAGAGACATGCCGTTTCATTCACCAAGGGATTGGAAGGGGCGTCTGCCATGAGAGTAAGACTCCATTCCATCCAAGACAAGGTTCAGCTTGGCAGGGAGGTTAGCAAATATTTACACGGACTAGAGGATATAGAAAGTCAGTTTGAGATGGCCTCTTCTAGCCTCTGAGCTACAGTATTGATCCTCCGAAGAGTCCTCTCTGCATTCCTTAGGACATTCTCGGATACCTCGCTCCCATCTCTGCCTGAAATTCTGAAGCCATATGGCATCCTTCCTCCAAGTGTATTGAGCAGCAATCTCTGAGAATCCAACTCAACTTCTGAAAGTATGGATTGTACCTTATCAATAGTCAATGTCCCTTTCTTAGCTCCGGAGACAAGCTTTTTTGAAACCCCCTCATCAATTCTACCCAAGCCGCCCCTAGTCATTAGCCAGTCAACCCCTCTGGCATCATACTGCCTCATCAGTCCCAAAAAAATATCTTGAGCAATTCTATCTACCATTGCTACTCTATCGACCAGCCCAGCCGACCTCATCTTCTCCACAGAGCGACCTACTCTAGATCTAGTCTCTCCCATCTTCTCAGAAAGAGCTAGGATTGTAATTGGAACGCTACTCGAGCAAAGCTGACTCAATATTTCGCTGGTCAGCCCGTCCCCCTTCCTCACCCTCTCTCCAGAAAGTCCGAGGTCTTTGACCAATCTCTCCATACTCTCCTCCCCTGGAACGACTGGACCAGGTTCTGAAATCAAGATCTTGAACTGAATTCCATCATCATGACTTCCAACAGACATCCTATCGCCTGACTCAGATATTTTTTCCGTCAGTTCCCGCATTCTAATTTTCAGTACCGTTCGAGCCTCATTTGAGAGAAGCTCGACCGCAGAAGAAATCCCTCCTCCTCTCAAAACATGGACGTGCCATCTACCATCAGTGTGAGCTGATATCAAGCCACTTTCTCTTAGCTTAACCAGTTGATGATGGACGCCAGTTTGTGAGAGTCCAGTAATTTCACACAGAGATTTCGCATCCCATCCTCTCAAAGGCTCCTTTAGAAATGCCTCACTTACGATTCGATGCAGGGCTCCCTGGCCTTCGTCTATTGTCCCCCCCTCGATTTTTCTTCTGACCAGTCCCATCGAATCAAGAAGCCAAGCCAATAGAACATCTGGGTCCCTACTACCTGTTGGCATGGGCAGCTCAACTAGTCGCAGCCTAAACACAAGCTTCCCCCGAGATTGGGGGTTCTATACAATTCCCAGTATCGGGTGCGGCAGACTCCAATTTTCGAACGAAGTAATGCTCACGAGCAATCGACTCTTATGTCGAGCCACGGATAATCTACACTGGACCTTTTTAGCCCATTCAGATGAGGGGCTAATTCAAGACCGCTTTGATTGAGTATTCCCCTTTCCCTTAGGACCGAGATCGCTGAGTGGACAGAAGCCCTCGACCTACCTAGGTCCCTGGCTAATTGAGCTTGCGACTCAGGACTATCCTGCTCAGTTAGCCTCGCTACGACAACTTTCTGAACTTCTGAAAGACCGACAGGCATCATCGATGCAGCCCTAATATCATCTGTGACCCCTGTACCTTCCAGTATCTCAACTTGAGCAGGGGCCCCGAAGTAGTAGCAAGTTCTACCATTCACAGGAACAATAGTCACCACTCCCTCTTTCGTTAGGATGTCAAGATGATGTCGAAGGGTTCCATTAGCCGCGTCCAATCTTCGCTGAAGCTCCCTAAAGTGAATGCCGGGAGACTTCTCAAGAGTGTCCACAATCCTAAGCCTCAATGGATGTTCCCAGCCGGTTTCTCTGTGCGCAATCATAGTTCCTTGAGCAGCTGGGAAGAGTAGCTGCACACTCCCCCCAATTCCTAGAGCTGCACCAGCAATAGCCCCAATCGAATCTAGGTACCATGGACGAGAAAATCTCCACTGATCCACCAGCGCCATAGTATCTTTGGTTAGCGTATGGGGTTTTAATCATGCGTTCTAATGCTCATACAATATCTCAAACCAAGACTTAGGCAGGACCGTCGATTTTTCCATTGTGAATTTTCATGTATCCAACAAATGGCGAAAGAAGCGCACCAGCCCTTCTGCCGTGGACTGTGAGGCTATACTTTACTCTAACAGGCGGACCATCCTCGACTATCCTCTCCACAAGGCCATTTTCAACGCATGTGGTAAGCTTGTCAGACAGTGTCCGACTACTGATTCCTCTTAGAAGCCCCCTCATCTCATTGAATCTCCGATCGCCCGCAATGTAGAGAGTTGCAAGAATCTCAGTTGTCCACCTTGAACTAAGGACTGAAAACGAGTCAACAGCAGAATCGACTTCCCAGCCCACATCATACTCCTCATCGTTATACTTAGAAAATAGATTTCGAATTTCCTTTCCCAGCCCCATAACTTCATCGACGGATTTCTCCACTTTCCTAAGGTCTCTCTTGGATATTCTGAGTGGTCTGCCAGACATGATTATCAAGTAGTCCACATGGTATCTAGTGTATAAAATGCATCTACGTGTAATCACGAAAACTTATGCACTCAAATATAAGATTCAGCTGGTTCAGTGTGAAATCTACACTAGTAGGAGGAATGAAAGATGGACAAATTTTTAGAAACATGGATAGATGAGACACTAGGAGAAGAGGAAATAGTTGGAGAACTTAACCGTATAAGTTTGACATCGATCCTGTTTGCAGCAATTGCTAACTACAGAGCCCCAGCATGGGTCCAATCTCCACTTAGAGAACTCTAGGAAGAGTTGTACTTTGGTCGCCTTCCTTCGATTAAAGCACTCAAACCCTCTTCTGCATCTGCAGTACTGAAGATCTCTTCAAGTCTTTCCAGCTCTAGTTCAAGACCCCTGTCTAGACTAGATCCAGTCCCAATGTCCGAAAGAAGCTCGTTCGCTATCTTTAGAGCAATCGGGGCAGCTCTCGACAATGACTTGATCTGCCTTGAAACTAAAGGATCCTCAGAATCGAAACCCGAAGGAACTTCTCCTGCTAATAGAGATTGAACGTTTTCATTGGAGTAGAAATCCTTCGCGAAAGAGACTATGTCGCTATCTCCATTAATCGGCTCACTAGGATATTTATTCTCAGGCTTAGTTCCAATGAGGGTACTAACAATGGACTCGACTTCAGAAGCATCCACATTATGAGTTAGAAGGCCTAAATCATGTGCAGTAGTACAATCTAGGAAGTTTCCAGCCAACACCGCATATCTTGAGCATTCTAAACCGCATATTCTAGCTGTCCGCTGAGTCCCTCCTAGTCCTGGGTATATGCCTATTGATGTCTCTGGGAACCTGAATTGACTTCTCCTGGTTCCTATTCTGTAGTCGCAAGATAGAGCCAGTTCGAGACCTCCTCCCAATGCCAAACCGGTCGTAAGAGCTATTGTGGTCTTCTGGCTTTTTTCAATTGCGTTCAGAACCTCATGTCCGTTTGCGGTGAATTCGTAAATATCCCCAAATGAGTCCTCTCTCAACTTGTCAACAAAGAATTTGACGTCTGCTCCAGCAACGAACGCCTTACCGGCCCCCTCAAAGATCATGGTCGATATATCGGATCTTGAATTGATTTGTTCAACTATAACACCAAGTTGCGATACCAGTTCGACATTTAGTGCATTCATAGCCTCTGGCCTGTTCAACTTCACCCTGGCCACGTCTCCATCTACTGTCAAGTCAACGTATGAGAATTCGAATTTCTCCATCTTGCTAGTAAACCATATTGGTATCTCCAGTCCGGCTAAATCTGAGTATTCAGAAGCCATACGAGATGCATTTCTGATCCCAATCTCATTCGCCATTTCAAATGGCCCTTTGGCCCATCTAAGACCGACTTTGGCCCCTCTGTCAACATCTTCCATCGAACAAATCCCCTCCTCTACAATTTGAGATGAAACAGAAAACACCTGCCCGAGTAATCTTTCTGAGATTATTCTACTACTTTCTTCGTCACAATCCTCAGATCCTTCAATGTCCCACATTCTTCCTTCTTCTACCAGTTTCCTGAGGTTTCCCGCCCCCCTATATCTTGGGGTTTCTAATTGCTCAGCTAGATAGTCGGTTGAGTGTAGCGCAATAGGCGGTCCAGTAAGATTCATCAGGGCGAACGGGCCCATCCCAATACTGAACGATTTTCTGCAAACGGCGTCTATCTGTGCTGCAGTGCCGACACCTTCTTCCAACAGTAAACATGCTTCATTTAGCCAAGGAACAAAAAATCGATTTACGACAAATCCGGGCCTATCTTTGCAGACGATAACCACCTTTCCCATCGCCTTGCAGTACTGTTCCACTTGATTGACGCTCTCCTCGGAACTTTTGGATGCGGGAATAATCTCCACAAGTCTATTTTTTGCTGGGTGGTAGAAGAAGTGAAGCCCAACAAACCTATCTGGCCTTCCTGTGACTTCAGCCAATTCGTTTACCGACAGCGAGGAAGTATTGCTGGCCAATATGGTACTCTCTCCGCATACCTCGTTCAGAGTCTGGAATACTCCCTTCTTGATATCAAAGTCCTCGAATACTGCCTCAATAACTAGGTCTGTGCTCGGATCGACATTCTCCGTCCCAACCACTCCCAAAATCCTCGATTTAATATCCTCAACCTGCTTGGAATTGAAAATACGTCGATCCTCGGCCTCCTTTAGAAAGCTCGATACAATCCCATGGCCTCTATTCACCCACTCTTGCTCTCTATCTACCATTTGAACCTCAAAAAGCTCTTGAGCACTCTTCTGTGCTATCCCAGAGCCCATGTTTCCTGCACCAATGACTGCCACCTTCTCAATCAGTCCCATGGCCTTCCGACGTGGGGCCAATCAATGAATGCAACGGACGAACTGTGTCAAATTAATTCACCAATGAATTTATTCATTCCGCACATCCCATACAGGGCCATGGCACCACGGCGCGTCATCTCGGTAGTATTGATATTCATACTACTATCTTCTGTTTCTCAGGTGGCCATTGCTAACAGTGGAGGCAAGTTCAATTCGTCCAATGGCTGCAACTGTCATGGTGGATCCGCGGCCTCGCCAACTCCCACTCAGAACTTTCCAACAATCTACTCACCCGGTCAGACGTACTCTCTAAACATAGGGATGAATGGAGGAGTTTCTGGGTCAAAGGGCGGATTCAATCTAGAAGTTTCTGACGGCACACTTTCAACAGGAATTGGAATCATGAACACTCAGGTAAATCAAGCCGGGAACCAAGCAACCCATCAATTCCCAGACTACAGAAGCTGGTCTCTGGAGTGGACAGCTCCTTCAGCGGGAACGGGGTCGGTTACCTTCTCGCTAGCGGTAATGGCGGCGAATGGAAATGGGAATAACGGCGGGGATGGATGGGCAACCGTTTCAGTCCAGTCTAGCGAGGACTCCGGATCTACAAATAACCCCCCGGTTGCATCAGCATTGACCTATGTCCCGGCAAATCCAACCAAGGAGACCGGATTGTCAATTTCATACAATTACTATGATGAAGACGGTGACTTCGAACAAGGAACCTCAATTCACTGGTTTAGAGACGGCCTCAGAGTGACCCAGATAGACGACCTGACAGACGTTCCGAACAGCTTCATCTCAAAGGGTCAAAGTTGGAGGGTCGAGCTTACTCCCAACGATGGTAATGAATTTGGCGATATGATTTCTCTAGATCCAATCACGATTGGCAACACATTGCCTATTGCCAGGACCTTGTCTATTAGTCCAGACTCTCCCATGGATGACGATGACCTAACCTTGTCTTGGGAATATTACGATCTTGATGGGGATCCCGAGAATTCCCAGCAAACGATGATTTATTGGTTCTTAGATGGCTCAAGAGTTGTTGAACTGGATGGAGAACTAACAGTCTCTAGCTTCATGATTAGGTCTGGAGACGAGTGGGAGGCTTCAGTTACGCCGAGCGACTCTTCGGATTATGGTGACACTGCATATAGTGGAAAGGTTGTGATCGGGTCATCTAACACCGGACCTTCAGTTACTGCCTTCATCTCAACTACAGGTAACACGTTAACTACCGACTCCCTTCAGCTCATCTACACTCCATATGATCCAGATGGAGACGAAATACAATCGACTGAGATAAGATGGTTCAGGGACACCGTGATGGTTGCAGCGTTCAATGATGAGACTATAGTAGACCCATCATTTACAGCCAAAGGAGAGGAGTGGGAAGCTCATGTTAGAGTATTCGATGGCCTCGTATGGTCAGATTGGTACGTAACTACCCATGTCGACATTGTCAACACCCCACCAGTGGTAACAGACATTTCCCTATTGCCAGAAGGAAAGCTAACAACCGACTCTGACCTGTATGTGGAATGGGAGCAATTCGATGTGGATGGAGATCTGGAGTTCGGGAGCCAGATTAGATGGTGGGTCGATGGCGAATGGATTACTGAATATGATGGACTGACGACTATTTCTCACTCTGAAGTAGACAGAGACGAACATTGGTCCGTTCAAGTAATCCCGGGGGATGGAGAGGATCTTGGAACTTCAATGAAGACCAACTCTAGAGCAATTGAAAACGCGAATCCCTCAATACTCGAAATATCATTACAAGGATCTGGACCTGATAGTATTCTAGGGTCGCCCGATTCACTGAGCGACCTCCTAGCAGTCACAGTATCTGAAGATCCAGACAATGAGCCGGTCGACCTCGACTATTTATGGTTCAGAGATGGTTTCGTGATACCTGAGCTAGATGGTTTGGATCGGGTGGATCAGATAAGGCTTGAGCCAAGTCAGGAATGGGAGGTCATTGTAACAGCTACCGATCCGTGGGGACTCTCGGCAAATCTCTCTGCATCGGTGATTATCTCAAATATTGCTCCTCAGGCTTCATGGTCAGTTACTCCATCTCCACCAATTTCTGGGTCATTAGCAACATTCGATGCTACCTCATCATTCGACCTAGATGGAGAAATCACCTCCTATAAATGGGTGATAGATGGCGTGGAGGCCTCAGGAAGTACCATTGATGTGATCATGGGCCCAGGGCCACACTCAATCCATCTGACAGTTGTGGATAATCTACAGTTAGAGGGAATATCAGTTTCCACAATAGTATACGACGATGTTCAGACTACTGCCTCTCTGACGGCCTCTTTGGAAGGGGACCAAGTTCTGTTGAGCTGGCAAGGAACTGCTGATGAATACAGGATATACAGATCTACTAGCCCGATATCCTCTGTCGTTGGGCTTACAATGTTCGATGAGCAACCCTCATGGGGAGAGGCGATTCCACAACCCCTACAGTCATTAGACTCTACAGAATACCTAGAGTGGAGCGAAACGGCTCCAATAGCTACGACTCTCTACTATGCCGTGACATCAGTGGTTGATGGCAGAGAGGTGGTATGGATAATTGATGGACAAAATCACGTCAATGTTGACGCATCGTCGATCGCATCGTCTGGACCAGAACCAATTGATGAGGCAAGTGACCTCACAACCATGCTTATCTCGGTGACCATGGCAGCTCTAGGAATCATATCTTTGGCGTTTGCTATTTACGACAACAGGAGGAGATTGAGATGAACAGGATCGCCATTGTAATGCTTCTGTGCATATCCCTGGTATTGGCCCCTGGTTACTCAGTGGCGAACCCAGGAGGAAATGGAGACGCCGATAGGGATTACTCCTGCGGAGGGTCCTGTCATGGAGATCCATCTCTAAGCATGCAGTCAGATGCTAAAATTGAGATCTCTCTTGGAAATGAGGCATTCTATGGGCAAGCCGTAGCTGTACATGTGACAGTAAGTGAAGTGTCTTCACCCACCAATATTTTCGGTATATTCATTCTCAGCTCCTTGAACGGCAACTCTGACACCCCAGAAGATTATGGTTGGCATATGATTCAGGACCCAAATGGGGGATCATCAAATTATATTGAAATGACAATGCCGTCTTCTGGAACAATTACTGCAACATGGGTAATGCTTACTCCAGAAGATCTCGGAAGTCATATTTTGTATGCAGAGATTCATCATGGTTCGTATGGCGGCGAAAAGGCATTTTCCGGCGTCAGTGAAGGCTTTGAGGTAATTGTCAACGAGGTCCCCGAAGGACTTCCGGGGATTTCCAGTGATTGGGTCGCACCATCATTCAGGGTTTCTGGTGACGACTCTCCCCTGCATATCAGTACTAGGAACTCAACAGATATCTCTGTCGAATGGATGCTTGAGGGTGAATGGGACCCTATTTCAGCCCCAGTTCAATGTATCTCTGAATCAGGAGAGGAGATATGCAACGAATGGGAGGTGAATATTCCAGCCACCATGGGTGAAATCGACATTGTCTACAGAATTACAACATTCAATGGAACCTTCTCAATCGAACAGCCTTGGCTTAAAATGGGCACTGCAGCACCTCCTTTCGAGGGAGACATATGGTCAGCAAGAGCCCACTCATTCGCATTTGCGCTTCTAGTCATCTCAATCTTAGTTACCTTGCAAGGAAGACTTTCACCAGTCATTCAGAGGGAAGAAATCGACCAAACAAAAATAGTCGATAAGTCGTCCCTGATCAGGTCTGATGACAATCCTGGATGGCTCTGGAATCCAGTAGCAGAGGAATGGGTAGAAGACCCGGAGTATCGAGAGGAGGTCGAGTAATGGTAGGCTCTGCAACACTGCACACTGCAATGGCTGAGATAGTCGTAGGCTCTATGGTACTCGCTACCATCTGTGCTATTGGGTGCTTGGCCTCTAGGATTCTTACTCCTTCAGAAATCAATAGCGAGTCTCTTTTCATTACCATGGACCGAGCCTCTCTAGCTGGGTCTTCTCTGGCTCTTTTATTCCTCCCTGTCGCTATAATGACTGGAAATCTTGCCGCCGAAGGACACGCCGAAAGCGCCCTCCTGTACAACAAGTTCGTCTATAGTGGCCTGGCCCTTGGCTTCTGGTCAGCCTTCGTGATTGGCAGGTATAGGATGGGGCCCGGGCTGTGGGATGTCAGGCAATTGGCAATTCTGCAGGCTGCAACCGCTGTGTCTGCTTTCCTCATGACTTCCATGGCTTCTTCTATTGGGGGAAAGCTAGTCAGGGGAGAATCGCTCTTTGATATCCTTCCATTCTGGCTACCTTCTGACTCGGCAGCCATTCTCCCATTATGGGCGTCGTCCTCACTTCTGTTGTTAGGCCTCATCTCCACATTTTTCGTCTTCAGGCTAACTCTTCCGAGAATACAGGAGATTGACTAGATCTTCATAATTCGTCAAAAATCTCATACAGTCTTTCTGAGAATCTTTCTGGGTTCAAACCCTTCATTGAAATTCCAACCCTTCCGTTTTCCGACCATTGCGCTCGGTTCTCTGCGACCCCAGCTTCTTTGAGAGCATTATGCCATGCCGAGTAATCATCCCTCGGTAGTAGCCTACCAGAATCTCCATCAGATATTGTCTCCTTGAAACCTCCTTCATCCACGAACAGTGCTGGCGTTCCAATCGTCTGTGCCTCAATCGGAGTGAGGCCAAATGGCTCAGAGTGAGCCATGCTAACCACGGCCTTGGCCCCTCTAATCAGACTGCAAAGATCAGTATAACTGAGCCTAGGAGCTATCCATATCCCAACCTTACAATCCTCTGCATGACTAGCCAGAGAATCAAGATCCCCTGACTCGCCCCCACCTACATGCGCCAAAGAATGCCCACTCCCTTGGAGCATTGATATCGTCTCCCAGGTGCCCTTCACCCAACTAGCCTTGCCAATGGTCACCACGTAGGGCTCAGTAGGCCCCTCTATCTTGATAGGCTCATCATCAGAAGGGTTCTGCGTAAACTCACCTATCCCTAGGCTAGGCAAGAGAACGCCGGACGGGATTCCATATACCTCCCCAATTCTTGATGAAGTGAATTCAGAGTTTCCGCTTATGGCCGATCTATTCCTGGCATAAAGCTCCCTGATGAGTGAAAGATCCCTCCGTCTCGCTAGTGCTAAAGCAGCCTTTGTTACACCAAGACTCCTCCTTGGCCTACCGTCAATACCACGATGCAGAACATCCTCATGGAGCCCTCTATGGGGCTCCAAAAGGTGTAAGTGGATAGCAACGTCCTCGGGAATGATTTTCAAAATAGCCAAGCTACCATCTCCGCTTGTAATATGAGCAAAGTCAAACTCATTCAAGTCGTCCATTAGATTTCCGACCGACTTCCAACACTCCAATGCTCTAGAATAATCAGTGTCAAGAACTCTGGAAATCACACTACTAGATTGCGACCATTTTAGACTCGGAGTCATTAATCGTATGCCATTTTCTTCGCAGACGCTAGCTAGCTCAGAAGAACTTTCCAATGTTGCAACAGAGACAGTAAATTTCTTAGATAGGGATGGAAGATTTCTGATTATGTCCCTCTCCGCTCCTCCCATGGGGGCAAAGCTACCCTTTGCGACTAGCAATCTTCTCGGAGGAGCACCAGTCCCGCCCCCATTGCGCGCCATGAGCCCCCATCACCCGTCCTCGTTTAAGTCCGATACGCCTTGGTGAGAACATGGTGAGGAGAGTTCTACTGGTCAGAGGACCTCGCCTTTCAGAGGATTCGGGCCTGGGCAGAGCACATCATTCAATCGAGCATTCGCTGAACAGAGCTCTGGTACCCAACTGGACAAAAATCAACACTATCGAACATGAACCAATGGATACTCTTCCATCAAGAGTCATGAAGAGATGGTTCTCTCACCCAAGATTAGTCAATCAAATATCAGAGTCTACAGAGGCCGATTTGATTCATATAACTGACCAGGAGCAAGCCCATTTGGTACCAAAGAAAAGCAAGGTTCCGGTAATCGTCACAGTCCATGACTTGTTTCACATAAGCCCAAGGGAGATAGTTGGGGGGGATGTAGTAGTTCCAGTGGGAGATAACAAACCCGGATTCTTCAGGAGGAGAGATCTGAGAAATCTGAAGAACGGACTTCGGAGGGCCGATATGCTGATTTGTATTTCTGAGGCCACTCTGGAAGATGTGAAGAGAACATTCCCAGGAAAACCAGTTGCTCTTGTGAGGCACCAGATTGACACAGAATACTGGAGTCCAATTTCAAATCCCAGGCCAAGAGAGATTCTTGGTGACCTAGATGACGAATCAAAGATGCTTGTGATAACTTTGGGGAGCAATGAAAGAAGGAAAAGACTCGATTTTGCCAAGAAGGTGATTTCTTCTTTGCCCGAGGAGGTCTCCAAAGATATCAATGTGATCCACATAGGAAGCGATGTGAAGATAACCGATGATCAACTACTCGCAGCTCTACAAAATGCGGAGGTCCTACTGTTCCCCAGTGCGAGCGAAGGATTCGGGTACCCCCCTGCCGAGGCAATGGCTGCTGGTTGTCTAGTACTCGCCTCGGACTTGCCCGCACACAATGAGATAATTCCAGACACCTGCCTGCTACCCCCTACCTCAATCCAAGACTGGGTAAGTGAGTTGACATCTATCCATGCCAATTGGAGGGCTGCAGGAGGGGTTCCGAGACTCCCATCAGACGAGTTGATGAATCATGTAATGAACAACCTGAGCCCTGAATCCCATGGAAAATCTTTAGCAGAAGCATATGAAACAGTTTTCTCCGACAAAATAAATTGAAGATTGAATTACGACTGATTATAAGGTCAGGGTAAGACGTAACTACACGCTCAGGAGAGGTACAGGTGCTGGAAGTAAGTAATCTGACGAAGTCCTTCGGCTCGGGAAGGAACAGGCTCGAAGTGCTAAAGGGAATTGATTTGAAAATCGAATCCGGTGAGCTCGTCGCTCTAATGGGGCCGTCAGGATGTGGAAAGTCCACCCTTCTGAACATTATCGGCGGACTTCTGGAAGCTGACTCTGGCTCCATTTCACTGAATGAATTTGATTATGGGACATATCCCCCGAACAGGGTTGTAGACGTCAGAAGAAACGGAGTGGGATGGATATTCCAAGACTTCCATCTTGTAGACAGGCTTTCCGCACTCGACAATGTGACTTTCGCTTTGGAGCTATCGGGCGTCCCAACCTCACTCGCAGAGTCGCAGGCTGAGGAGGCACTTCGCAAGGTTGGCCTGTCAGACAGAATGAACTTCATCCCTGACCAGCTTTCGGGAGGGCAGAGGCAGAGGGTCGCCATTGCCAGAGCAATCTCTGGCTCGAGGCCCCTCATCCTTGCTGATGAGCCGACTGGCAATCTAGATGTCAAGAGCGCTGAAGGAATTCTTGATCTTTTCAAGGAGCTATGCGAGGATTATGGCATCTCCGTCCTGATGGTTACCCATGACCCTAACCTTGCATCAATGGCAGACAGAATGCTCCTACTCAAGGACGGTGTTACTGCCGCTTCAGATATCAGATCTGCATGGGGAACGGCGGGTGATGAATGATGGATTTCTTCTACGAGGATGATCACAGGCCAGAATCTCCAATGCATCCATTTGAGGCCATAAAGAAATGCATCGTAAAGACAGGGGACCTAGGGGGAAGGGCGTCAAGATCAGAATTCTGGAACTTCTTTTGGTTCTATCTTATACTGGCTCCAATATTATTTGTAGCTGACATTTTTTACAAAATTATGATTTTATCATTGTCCTCTCTTGTGGGCATAGGATTGCTTGATACACTTTTCTTTGTTCCCCTGTCCTACCTAGTTCTCTTTACTCAACTTGCTCTGTTCTATTCCTTCACAAGTGTAACCGTTCGTAGGTTGCATGATTTAGGAAGATCTGGTTGGTGGTTAATCAGTACCCCGATCCCTCTCCTCAACTTTGTACTGCCTTTCTTTCTTGTTCAAGAGGGTGAATACAATAAAAATGAGTACGGATCAGTACCAGACAATGATCCGATAAACGCTTCAATCATGGAAATAATGTATGCCATGCCTGACAATATGTCAATGGCGTTCAAGAGTGCTTGGAAGGGAAGGGAAAGGGTACTCGCAGTTTTTGCAGGTGTCTTCTTGGCATCGCTTGTCATAACTACAGTCCTAGCTTACTCTGCTGGACTGAATGGGGCTTTCCTACAATTCTCTCTACAAGATGAAATCTTTGACGGAAAGGTGGATTTCGCCAATGACCCGGGTCAGGATTCTGAAGGCAGAACAAATGACTCATTACTCTGGGAAACCGCCTGCTCTGAACTCATACAGATGGACGAAATATCCGATTGTGGGTTAGTATTCGGCAGACAGGGAGTGAGAGTCAGCGGATTTTTAGATGATGGCGCCATAATTCCTCAGCCCCTAAATGCCGTAGGGGTCACTAGTACTGTTGGGGATTGGAACAATGTCAGTTGGGAATATCCCGAGGCTTATGACTCAGGACCTCCAATTAACGATAAGAGGACGATAAGGTTCTATGGAGAGGGAATATGGGACGGCGATTTGGGAGAGAGACATTCTAACCGGGTGATATATGGATCATGGCCAGGATCTGCTGAAGAAGCCGCTTCAAATCGCTCGATCATCCTCCCTTCTCAAATTGCTGGTAAGGCAGGTGTAGGAGTAAACGACACCCTCGAATCATTAACCTTCTCTTACACATACGACTACCTTGGCTACCAAGATATACCCTCTGGCTTCGATGACTGTCCCGGGTACGAATATTTCAATCTCGATTCTGGATTCCTGTATTGTCAAGTTAACATGACGGTTTACGATCTCAAGGTAGCCGCGGTTTATCAGGAAGGAGGGGCAGGCAACCCAACTCTCCTGTTTAATCCGATAATGGTCTCGGCCTCGGTTCTCAACGATTCTCAGAAGCTTACCCTGATGGACAATGATCACGGATACCTCGGAATAGCAGTAGATAGGAACCAGCTCCCCTCCTCATCTACGAGCGCCGCCACGAAGTGGCTGGATGGATTGAAGGGGGAGATTGAGGGGTCCAATTACACTATCGGTAATGACATAATGGTTGAATACAACGACCTCATTTCAGGCTCCATTTTATTCCTCGAGTTGTTATTGGGGCTAATAAGTGTCTTCGACTACATCCTGATGATACCAATAGTGATACTATCATTCTCAGTTCTTATTTATGGTCTGATACTTTCTCTGGAACAGAGGAGAAGGGAGATCTCAATTCACAGGGTTATTGGGGGTACGGAGTCAACTCTCGGCTCCCTGATTCTTCGAGAGCTGTCGGTTGTAAGTGTGCTTGGTTGGTTCTTAGGATATGTCCTCGCAATGGCCTCCGTGCCAGTAGTACTTGATGCGGTTGGATTCATGGCCTTCGAGAAAAGTGACTTCAGAGTAGTGCCCACATTGAGCGGGTTAGCTACATTCTTGATTTTCCTCGTGACAGTCGGGATAACTCTACTCTTTGGGAGCTCCAGAACATCAGAATTCTTGAGTATAGAAATCGATGAAGGAGTCAGAAGAGTTGCTCCTAGGAAGAGATCAAGGTTTTGGCTACACCTTCTGGTCTTCTTTGTTGGCGTCCTGTCATTTGTAGAGAGCTGGATAGAGAGTAACGGTGGTTTTGGTCCGTGGGGACCAAAGGGAATAAACTCCAATTTCATAGTCGATGGACTATTATTCCTGTTCGGCCCGTTCTTCCTCTGGATAGGTGGAGCCCTAGTACTCGGTAGAATAGGCGCGGCGGGGCCTAGGATATTCACGACATTGTTTGGGTGGACCCCTGTCCTGACAGATATCAAGAGGGGATTGAGGGGATCAGGGTCGAGTGAATCAGTGAATCGTCTAGCAATAATATTACTGCTAACCCTATCAATTGTCACTGTTGCAGCCGTACAGGGGTATACCGGAACTCTGGTGGACGAGAGAACCACTTCTGCGCAGACCGGTGCGGACTTGCAGGTTCAATTCGATGAGCCAATCTCACAGCAACGAGCTATGGAGGAGGTAACGCTAGCAATACAAAGAGCCGATGTATCCGAGATTGACTCAATAGACTACATGACCTCGGTCGGAGATATCTTCACAAATCAGAAAGGCGAAGGTTCCCTTCTCAGGACATGGATCGTCTTTGATGGGCATGAAGATACTTTACAATGGGATGAGCAGGCAATACCGGGCAGTGACATTGGAGCTGTGTCAGATGACTGGGCATTATCGGGATTCACTGCTGGTGGGGCTGCAAGAAACCAATTGGATATTTCTAAATCAGATGTTGGATCTAATGTAACTTTACAGTACACTTCCTACGGATTCGGAGGATTCGATAGCGAAATGAATCCAATAATAACCTCGACGATAACTGAGGCTGAGGTAACATACATGGGAGGACACAGATGGGTTCCAGGGTTACTATCCTCAGAGTCATCCCAAGCTATAGTCATCGGTGAAGGAACTTACAAGCTTCTTCTAGGGCCATCGGCTGTCACTGACTACACGTCGAATCGCTGGTTCTTCGAGCTATGTGACCAGTCTCAAAAGGATTGTAAAAACGCATTGAAGACCCTAGGTGTCGAGGTCTCAAACGGTGAGGGCGTCTCATCCGCTAGCGATTGGGGGACAAATCATGAGGGCAATGAACGTACAGGCGGGCTAATTTTCGGTACGCCGGGACTCCTAAGCCTGCAATTCGTCGTGGCATCATTGGCTTCGATAGCCTCGGCATTCGTATTCCTATCACTCGTTCTATCACAGAGGAAGAAGGAACTGGCCATTCTTCAGGCGATCGGAGCAAGCCCGGCGCAGGTATTGCGTCTGGTACTTTTCGAGATAATGGCGATTCTCTTGGTTAGTATGGCCCTGGGAGTTATTCTCGGTTTGGCTATATCAGAATCATTCAACGGATTCTTCGGGGTATTTGGATTCATTTTCCAGATTTTCCTCGGTCAGAGCGCCCCGATAGACAGGGACTTAGTTTGGCCTTGGACAGAGTTAATCATCGTGAATGCCTCAGTGCTCGTAGCGGTTGTGATAGCTCTTCTACTGACAACCAGGAGAGCATTGAAGTCTGACTTGGCAATAGTGCTGAAGGGGGAGTGAGATATGGAAGAGGAATCAATTATTCTTGAAGCTAAGAATATGTATCATATCTACGAGAGCATGAGCCTAGAAGGAAATGTAGTTGCATTGAGAGGACTCAATGTTAAGATCAAGGAGGGCGAGGCCGTTGCTGTCATAGGCCCATCTGGATCTGGAAAATCAACACTTCTGAAGTGCCTAGGTGGTTTGATGAAACCATCATCTGGCTCAGTCTCGCTAGGTGGGAAGGAAATGATAAGAATGACTGGAAACGAACTAGTCAGACTCAGGCAGGAAACAGTCTCTTTCATCTTCCAAGACTCAAATCTACTTCCCGATCTGAATGCCCTGGATAATGTCGCACAACCACTCAGGCACCAAGGGGTGATGCCGGGGCCTGCAAGGGCCAAGGCTAGGGAGTTGCTCGAGAGGCTAGCGATGGGTGACAGGTGGATGGGTATGCCAGAGCAACTCTCCGGAGGAGAGCAACAGCGTGTGGCGATCGCTAGGGCACTGATAACCAATCCAAAGCTGATACTAGCAGATGAGCCAACAGGTGCGTTGGATCCAATCACCAGTAGGGAGGTCCTAGAGTTGTTCGAGAAGCTCCATGAGGAGGAAGACGTGGCCTTCTTACTGGTCACCCACAATAGGGACGTGGCGTACTTCTGCGAGAGGTCTCTGGAACTCAGAGAGGGGAGGTTCGTGGCACAACACGGCACAGATTTCGACTTGTCAGATCTCTCAGAAACTAGGGAGCTAATTATCGACGATACCGGTACCATAACTCTCCCTCCAGATCTATTGTTGAAGCTCGGAGGGCCTGGAAGGTTCGACGTCCCCAATGTGGAAAGAGACTCTCTAAATCTAGAGAGAGTGGAAGACGAGAAAATCGAGGTCGAGGCCAAGAATAAGAGAGAGCTTGCACAGACCTGTCCCGCTTGTAATTACGATTATGCTGACTCAATCGATCAGATTTGTCCAGAATGCGGGTCCACGAGGCCAATTGTTCACACTTGAGGGAGCATGAACCTCTGTGGCTTTGCGATTCCTAGGTCCTTTGGAAGATCCATGCTCGCTATTGGGAGATCAACGGGTATCATCTTCTTCCCAATTAGGGCAACCCTGCTCTCCCTTCTGTCCGAAAGTAGCTTTCTCCCTACGAGCGGGGCGAGCTTCTCCGAGAACTCAATAATTTCTTGGTGAGTTGGCATATTCTCAACTGAGAGGTTGTTCCTGCTATTTCCTACATTGACATAACCCTTCGCTTCGATGAAATCCGGGTCGGCCAAATTATCCAATCTCGCGTAATCTTCGTGGAATCCCAATGACTCATGCTTGATCAGAGTGTGCCTACAAACCGTCCTCGTGTCTAAGCTAGGCAGCAACTCCAGAGTCTCCTCCAGCTTGTGAAAGGCGCCCTGGTCGAACTTGGGCTTGCACAGTCTGTCGAATATCTCCTTGTTTGGTGCATCTACCGAGACATAGAGTTGAGTAGGCAAGGGGTCCAGGTTCTCAATTACCTTTGGAAGGCTGCCATTAGTGACCAGAAATGTGGATGTTCCATGATTGTGACATACCTCTAAGAACTCTCCAAGTCTGGAATACAACGTCGGCTCACCATTCAATGATATTGCCACATGCTTGGGATTCTGAGCCTCGAGAAACTTCTCCTTGTCAGCCTTAGGGTTCCCTCCGAAACCAGTCAAGAGTCTACGATGCGCCTTTACCGATTCCAGATAGAGCTCGTATGGATCATCGTCTATCTTGTTTAGGGTGTCTGAATGAGGCTCCCTCCAACAGTAAGTGCAGCCTAGGTTGCATGTGTCCACGTTGGGTGCCATCTGCATGCAGCCGTGACTCTCTATTCCGTAGAATGTGCCCTTGTAGCAAGACCTGTCCGCGATGAGACTCTGCTTAGTCCAGTGGCATACTTTCACGCCCCCATGCTCTCCAACCAACTGGTACTTCTGCTTCGAGAGCTTGGCAGCGATACGCGGCTCTATCTTGGTCACAGGCCCTTGCATGTTAATCCCCACTCCGGATCCCACAGAGGGGACGTGTCGAGGAACCTCCGTAAGAGTTGGAGAATATCAACCCTCACTCGTACTTAATTCCAGTACCATAAGCGTAAATCTCCACGCCCCTTACAGTGTTCTTGCTGTTAGATGACTGTGGAGTCATGCTTGCAGTGTCAATTCTGACGTTAATGACTTCATCCCATCCATCCGATTCAGCTTGCTCGCGCAATCTCTGCATCACCTCGGCTCTTCCCGCGGAGATGACCTGCTGGAAAACCGTAACACTTCCTCCTATCAGATTGTTGAAGAATCCGATCATAAGGTGCCAGTGACTGGGTCCGAAGACACCGTTGGCACTAACCAGTCCAGCACTAGATACATCTGTCCTATAACCCCCATCAATGGTATTCAGAATCTCCCCCCCTTTTCTGTTTCTTAGGGAATCTCTCCTATTATTTGCCTCATGATGCATTTGTTCCACTTTCCCACTGCTGAAGACTGCTCCCCAGAGAAACATCACCGGATAGGCCACCATCCAAATTATCCCAAACAGTGATAGAAGGATGAATGGAAGTAGGAAAACGACAACAAATGGGAAACCAGAGCCCTCATCAGAACCCTGAGCAATTACATTCATCGAAAATGATACAAATAGGGACATTACCAAAATGCAGAACAATCTGATATTGGCAATGGGGGTTTTCATCGAAGCACCTCTATTCGTATTTCACTGCCGTCCCGTAAGCGAAGAGCTCAGCGGCACCCGCTGTGATGGCCGACGTGGCAAACCTGACGTTCACAACAGCGGTTGCACCTATCGACATCGCATCTGCAACCATTCTCCCGACTGCTTCATTTCGAGACTCCTGAAGAAGCTCGGTATACTGAGTCAATTCTCCTCCAACAATATTCTTCAATCCTGCGAAGATATCCTTCCCGACATTCTTTGCTCTAACGGTAGAGCCACTAACTACCCCCATTGTTTCGGTAATCACCTTTCCTGGGATTGTCTCTGTATTGACAACCAGAATACCATTCACTACTTGTTCCATGGCTTATGTTCCTAGCGGAGGCATTTCAACATACTGGCGAATTCATCGTGGAGAATTATTCTTTCAGAACAACCTCAGGCCTTGACTTGACCGATATGAGTGCCAATATCGAAAGAAGGACAATGTTGCAGCAAGCAATTTGGACAGCACCCAATGTGAACGAAAGGGTGTTGATAATATCTGGAATCAACGTCCCTCCGGCTTCAGGGCCATAGTCATCAAGGGGTGTGAAGCCAATAGCAGACCACTTCCACATCATCCAGAAGCCTCCGAGTGTATTCACCCCTATCCAAGCTCCAAACGACTTGATCCCAATATCTCTGTTACCGGTCCAGAGTAAAATGGTCGAAAGGAATGCTATAATGGCAAGTAACCCACTATGCAAGGCAGATATCTGTATCACTTCTACCATTTCCTCATTGTATTCTAACATGTCCTGCCAAGCCATTCTGCCTTCTTCCCACTCGTCTTTCTCTTCCTGTGTACCATTTTCTGGATAAGGCTCAATTTGCTCCCATTCGAAGGAGAAAACAGTCTCTTCCATTATAGCAGGGGTGATTCCTGAGGCGAATGCACTGAACGCGTAGAGCAAGCCCAATAATGCCATGAAAACTGCCAATCCCTTGAGCCACCACTCTGAGGGTTCCTCAACCGGAGTGTAAGCCGATTCCAATCTCACATCCTCTCGAAACAAAACTTAGTATTTAGAGGCCCATCTTTCTTATCGACGAGAAAATGCAATAGAATCGTTCAAGTATCAATGTCATACGCCGTGCATAATGGCGCAAGACGAGTTACGACAGGCCCTAACCTTCGACGACGTACTGTTGATGCCCGCTGAGTCAGCGGTTCTCCCAGCCGAAGTTGATATTTCTACAAGTCTAACTAGTAAGATAGATCTTAAGATTCCAATAATTTCTGCTGCAATGGACACTGTCACAGAGAGCGCAATGGCGATTGCAATGGCTCAAGCAGGCGGCCTCGGGGTCATCCATAGGAACATGAGTGTAGAGGAGCAATCCGAGGAAGTCGCCAGAGTAAAGAGGTTTGAATCAGGATTAGTCCTGAATCCGATAACGGTATCTCCAGACATGACCATAGGTGAGCTTAGAGAAATGAAGTCCAAGTACGGATTCTCAGGCTTCCCTGTGGTAAATGGAGGAGGCAGACTGGCTGGTATCATCACCAACAGGGACATTCGATTCGTCGAGGATGAGACATCCAAAGTATCTGATTTGATGACCAAAGAGATAGTAACTGTGGGTCAAGACTACGATCCTAAAGCAGCGCAGAGGCTACTTCAACAGAATAGAATCGAGAAATTGGTCGTTATCGATGATGAAGGAAATTGTGCAGGGATGATAACTGTCAGGGACATTCAGAGGACGAAAGATCATCCAGTCTCATGTAAGGATGAACAGGGTAGGCTCAGGGTCGCCGCCGCAACCGGAACTGGAGAACGAGGAGTAATGAGAGCTCTTTCACTGCTTGAATCCGGGGCCGATGCGATAGTTGTCGATACTGCCCATGGACACTCCCACGGGGTAATAGAAACTGTTGCAGAGATCAGGAAGAGAGCTCCCGAATCTACCATCATCGCTGGAAATATAGCTACTGGCGATGCAGCAAAGATGCTAATTGAGGCCGGTGCAGATGCAGTCAAAGTGGGTATTGGACCAGGCTCGATATGTACTACGAGAATTGTTTCTGGAGTCGGAGTTCCCCAACTTACAGCTGTTCAGAGTGTGGTTGAGGTTTGTAAGACAAGAGGAATTCCGGTAATTGCAGATGGTGGAATAAAGTACAGTGGCGATATTGCCAAGGCTATCGCTGCAGGTGCAGACTGTGTTATGATAGGGTCACTGTTGGCTGGAACCGACGAATCACCCGGAGAGACAATTCTGTACCAGGGAAGATCATACAAGGTTTACAGGGGAATGGGTTCAGTTGGTGCTATGAGCAAGGGAGCTCATGACAGGTACTTCCAGTCCGAGCAGGGCGATACAAGAAAGTACGTTCCTGAAGGGATAGAGGGCAGAGTTCCCGCTAGGGGGCCAGTTGAGAACGTAATCCATCAGCTTGTCGGGGGACTGAGGTCTTCAATGGGATATACTGGAAATGCGACCATTTTAGACATGAAGGACGGCTGTGAGTTTGTCAGAATTACTAATGCCGGACTCTCAGAGAGCCATGTTCATGACGTCGAGATAACTCGTGAAGCCCCCAACTACAGGAGATGATTATCTGGAGACCATCGTCCTCGGAGGGGGTTGCTTCTGGTGTGTGGAGGGGGCAATCAAGGGCCTCAAGGGAGTTGCTGAAGTTATCCCAGGCTATTCTGGCGGACATTTGGAAAACCCTACTTATGAGCAGGTTTGTGGAAAGAGGACCGGTCACGCTGAGGTAGTCAAGGTCACATTTGACCCTTCAATAATCAGTAGTGTGACTCTTCTCGAGGTATTCTTCACGTGTCATGATCCCACACAACTCAATAGGCAGGGAAACGACATAGGGCCGCATTACAGAAGTGTCATTTTCTACTCTTCAGAGAGGCAGAGAGAAGACTCAGAGTCAGTTATTGAGGAGATGGGGAGCCTTTTCGATAATGAGATCGTTACTGAGGTATCACCTTTGGAGAACTTCTATGTGGCAGAAATATACCACCATGACTATTTCAAAAATAACCCCTCCAATCCATACTGCATGATGGTAGTGGCTCCGAAAATAGCTAAGACCAGAGCCAAACACGCACATCTGTATGAGTGAGGCCGTGTTACATCCCGAGCCATGGGGGCTGCACCTTCTGGGACTCATTAGTCCACTCCTAGCGATTTCTGGTAACATACTTGGAGGGGCATACACCTTGTCCGGCGTCATTTTCATTTGGGTTATTGGCCCCATGCTCGACATAGTACTGGGAGAGTCAAAAAATCCTAGGCCACCGAGAGAGTCAGGAGCCCCTTTCGAAGCCCTTCTTTGGGTTCATGGATTATTGCACTTCATCATGCTAGGCACATTCTTCCTTTTCGCCGCGAATGAGGGAATTACATGGTGGCTAATAGCTGCCTCACTTTCCACTGGCCTAGTTGCTGCAGCATCAGCAATCGTCACTGCACACGAGCTTGGACACAAGAAGCCAAGGAGCCCAGGCTGGAGGCTAGCTAGGGCACTACTTTTCAGCATCAACTATACACACTTTACGACCGAGCATAATTACAATCATCACAAGAACGTTGCAACTGACAAGGATCCAGCGAGTGCCACTTACGAGCAGGGGCTTTGGTCATTCTGGATCTCTACCATTCCCGGACAGTTTTTGTCCTCGGTTGCCGTTCATGATAGGAAAGGCAGGAATGGACTCAGAAACCCCTCTTGGAGGGGCCTTATTCTACAACTTTCAGTAATCGGTACTCTACTGGCCATTCACTATCTTGGATCCTCGTGGGCGTTACCCGTGCTCCTGGGCTGGCTTATTGCCTCCTCTATCGCGATCCTAACTTTGGAGTATGTCAATTACATTCGTCACTGGGGCCTCAGGCGGGTCGCTGACGGTAGGTTCGAGGAGGGCCATGCATGGAACACCGAGGCGAGATGGTCCAGGTGGAGCCTTCTGGAACTTACCCGCCATTCCGATCATCACCTTCACGCCTCAGTTCCCTTCTGGAAGCTTCGCCCCTATCCAGATGCCCCTCGGTTGCCTTCCGGATACTATGCATGCTGGTGGCCATGCTTGATCCCGCCCCTATGGAGAAGAATGATGAGGGGCAGGGCACCGAACCTTTGACAGAATCCCCCCTTCCTCCTAACCCGTCTTACTAACCTATCTTCATGGGCAACCTTCAATTCATGATTGGGAGCCAGACTAACGTGGTTGTCCCCCGGGCCGAACAAGAAGATGACGTCCCTGTAGACAAGGCATGGGCCATCCATGCGGCGATAATAGGTCTCAACACAGGTAATCTGCTATTCAGAGGATTAGAACTAGATCCGGATAATCCAGGCATGGTCACCGTTGCCTGCCTAGCAGTTTTAGCTGCGGCCTTGCCATTCCAAGCCATATTCTTCCTCATCAATTCCTATATCCAAGAAGCACCCAACGTTCATGAGTTAGAATACGTAATGCTACAGAGACTATCCTTAATCTGTCAGACCATATCGTACCTTTCCCTAACAGCTATTGGAATACTAATGTTCGAGACCCATGTGTATGTTGGAGGGAGCTTCTTCATAGGTTGTGTAGTAGCGTTCTTCCTCCTTAGGGCGGCAATGAATCAAGCAGAGGCTTTAGCAACCAATCTCAGAGTTAATTCGTAGAGAGGTTGATTGCTGACCCTCCTTTGTGAGTTACATGGCCGACGCCTTTGCAATGCCGAGCCTACCTCCCGCGTCTCCTTGGGACGCATATATTCTGATGCTACTCGTTCCTTTCGTAATGAGACTAGTATTTGTTGCACCTCCACTTATCGATCTCGTCAACACATATGCCCCTCCCGGTGAGAGGACAAAGCACATTAGATGGTTTCTCGGGCAAATCAAACTGTTACCCGTAAAGGGATTCTGGCTAATCGTCCTCAACGAAACCATGTCATTTTTGCTGCCTGCACTAGTTGCTATCTCTACACGTTATTGGCTCGGGCCAATTGGCTGGCCCACATGGGAGGACACTCCTCGTTTCGGCGTGGTGCTTCTACTGGTGGCAGGCGCTGTTTGGCTGCTATCCGATTTCACTAAGGTCATGAGATCTAGAAGGGACATCCAGTCCATCGCCAAGTACAATCTTTCTACTGCAAAGATGGTTGTTCAGGGGGCAGTAGTAGGTAGGAGTATTCTTCAGAATGTCAGTGATTCAGGAGTCCCAAGGCCGTGGAGAGATGTAGTGGATGTTGAATTCGAGATTGATGGAGAAACTACAATTGTACGGGAGAGTAATCCCATGGCCGAGGTGATTTACTCACTTCTTGACAAGGGGGCGGATGCTCTAGAGGAGATTCTAGGCAGGGTCAAAGAACCAGCCAACGCTGCAATGGAAAAGCTCGACAGGGAGATTCAGGATAGAGTAACGGAAAGAGTTCAGGCATCGGCAAAATCCCTACTGCAGAATATAATATTCTCAATTGCCCCAATAGCGGTTCTGATAGGTCTAGACCAACTGATCTAGCATTTCTTTCTCTTTAGGGGTGGCAAGGATAATCCATAGCACTCCAGCTAGTATTTGCAACGCTCCAGTTACAATTATTGTCTCTCTCAGAGACAGCATTCCATTCTCAAGAATCAACCCTGCAGCTACAGTGGATAGCCCCATGGTAAGTGTGATTCCAAGTGAATCAGTTCCGAAGACCCTGCCTAGCCACTCATCCTCTGATCTCTGCTGAAGCATAGTGGTCGATAACACCCAGTTGACCCCGCTCGCAGCGTGTGATATGAATACGTAAACTAGGATTATCATCGTCCATTCTGAAGCTGCAACTGCAATATAGAACACCCCACTAATCACCAAGACCCCCCCCAGAAGGTAAGGAATCAGCATCTGATTGGCCATGAACCTCCTGCTAACTATGGGTCCGAAGCCAGAACCGAAACCTCTGGCCATATACAGTATGCCAATCCCGGCAGCGACATTCCCGAAACCTGCTTCCTTGCCAATCAGTATCAGGAGAAATACTTGGGCCCCCCCTCCTGATGCCCACATTGCCTTAGCCAAAACCACTCTCCTTATCGAGGGCTTAGAGAGAATATAGCCCCATCCAGATATGATTTCGTTTAGCATGGCCCTCGGAGAAAAAAACCTCTCAGTTGACTTATCCGGACCCCCATGCGGGAGGGAAACTATCAGCAAAATAGCTACCAGGAAAGTCAACGAATCTATCCAAAGGGCGGTTTCTATTCCATACTTGGAGATTGTCAGGCCTCCGATGCCAGCCCCTATCCCCATTGCCGCAGACCATCCCCCAGAAGAGAGAGCATTTGCCGACAATAGCTCCTCTCTGGTGCAAATATTTGGGACATAAGCCGATTCTGCATTAGATGATATCGCCCTTCCAACGACCATCGCCATTCCAAGCAAGTAAATCGATTCAATAGAGTCCAGCATTCCAAAGGTCAGCGCCGAAATCAGTATGATGAATGACCATACATTCCCGAGTACCATTAGCCACTTCCTAGGATACCGATCTGCAAGCATCCCAGTCAGAGGCTCTAGTGGAGCGAAGGTGAAACTACGAGTAGCGAGAACTCCAGCAATAGCTAGAGGGGAGTTATCTGAGGCCTCCCCTGCTAGTAGGAACAAAGCGATCATGGAGAACCAATCTCCAATGTATGAAACTTCATTCGCGGTGAATAGCCTTCGGTAAGGAGCATTTGACCTAAGTAGGCCAATGTAGCTAACCTCCGCCATGACTATGCCCGAGCAGTCAACCCTATGATTCTGGCCCCCCAACACTCAAGACTCCGATACCGTCGCCGATGCTCATGGAGGACAGGCTAGTGTGGCTAGATTTGGAGATGACTGGCCTAGATCCAATTGAGAATAAGATAATTGAAATCGCCACCATTGTCACTGAAGGAGATTTGACAATTGTATCTGAGGGACCATCCCTGGCAATCTCACAGCCAGAGTCAGAGTTGGAGAAGATGGATGACTGGAATCTAACTCATCACACTAAGAATGGACTATTGAAGAGAGTTAGGTCTGATGGAGTCCCAATAGCTGAAGCCGAGAGACTGACTTTGGAATTCCTAATGGAACACTGCCTTGCAGGAGTCCCTCCCCTCTGCGGAAACACCATTGGTCAAGATAGAAGATTCCTCAGGAGGTATATGCCAGAGTTACACGAATTCTTCCACTACAGAAGTGTGGATGTAACTTCTGTAAAGGAAATAGTGAAGAGATGGTATCCGAACTCACCGAGATTCTCAAAACCATCTGGTCACCGGGCACTGGACGATATCAGGGGTAGTATAGAGGAACTTTCCCACTTCAGGGATCACGTCTTCAGGGATTCAAATTAGGATTTATCGGCAGGCCTCTGCTGTCAGTGATTATCAGATTCACGCCCAATCCAGATCTGTGGAATGCAATAATCTCCAATCCATGAATACTGTGTCCAGTGGACGCCCTTCCGATAGATGGGAGACTACTCAAATATCCCGGCTTATAGTCCGCGGAATCCCGAGTCGAAAGCTCCCTTCTTCTTCCCCCAACCTCATCGAACCACGGCAGGGAACCCTCGGGCGAGAATCTCACTCCCAGAATCATATCACAACCCTCCGTCCATTGAGCAGCATCGGCATCCGCACCACTCGGAACCGCCACTGCATTGGGATGGGAGTGAATCCAATGAGTGAACCTCCCTCCTCTGGACCCCCTGTCTTCTGCGAATGAATCATCAATCCATTCTTCAGGTACGTGATGGACAGAGAATGAATCGCCCCTATTCACGAGATGCGGCTTTCCCAGGACATATCCTTGGCCAGCAAATAATCCAGATTGAAAATCAGCACCAGTGAATTCTTCATCTACGCCGATAGGGTGAGGCAATTCCAGATTGGGATCTATCCCCACCAGTATCTCATCAGGAAGAGATCTGAATGTCCAATCAATTATCGAGTAAAGAGTGTCTACGGGCATCAGTAAGATGGCCGCATAGTCATCTCGAGACTCTCTGGAGCGCTGATTGTAGGAACCCGCAGCTCGCAACAACCAATCATTGACCATGGTATCGGGAGTGGGTTACTCGACTTTAGTTCAACGGACTATTGCACAAATACATCCAGAACCACATGATCCCAGTGCGGTGCATAGCTCTTGATACGATTTATTTTCTGTATTTCGACAACACAGCTTGGCCTGAGACTACCAATCTGCTGAACTATTCCCTCCGCCCATGAAGAATACTCGCGTGGATTGGCCAATCCGTGTATGTGTACCACTCCTCCAGACTCAGAAAGAACCTCCATCGCGGCGCCAAAACTACCTTCCGAAGAAGGCAGAAGCCCCATTATCACCCTATCAGCCACTCTGCCTATTATCTTCGAAGATTTCCTGTTATCTCCGGGGTAGATAGTACAACGACTCTCGACACCATTTCTCCTCAAGCTCCACTCAAGGGAACTTATCGCATCATCATTCCACTCGCAACAGTGAACATGATGAGCTTCTGAGTGGACTAGGATAGGAAGGGAGTAGTAGCCTATTCCCGAGAACATGTCAACTACCACTTCCCCCCTACTCACAATCTCGCCCATTCTTCGCCTCTCATTCACATTACCTGCAGAGAACATGCATTTTGTAACGTGATACCCATAGTCAACACCACTCTCTCTCCTAATTACCCAGTCATCTTCTCCATGCAGCATCCTGACGCCGCTCTTACGGATGTTTCCGGTAACCTCGCCCATTACCCCAAGCCTATTGACATCGAGACCTTCAGCAACAGATTTCCATAGCTCAGGCCCAATTATCTCCTCCCATTCACTACCATGGAAAGATCCAAACGGAAGAATCGCGAAATCAGAGAACCTCTCCCACTTTCGAGGAATGCCGGGAGGAGGATTTTTTCCAAGAAATGAGGCAATGGAGTCATACAGTCGCCCATGAGGCCCCCCTCTATTCATGTACCTCGGAGTGAACATCATGGATTCAGACTTATGGTATATCACGTACTCCAAGCCTCGTGCGTACCTGCATCGCGCTGGTCATGATTCTGCTAGTTTCCCCACTGGCACAAGCTGCCCCCCCTCCGGGAGATGCCGAAGTAACAAATCAGATATGTTCCACATGGGGAAATGGAAACGGTATTTGTGACGACTACTCCTCTGAACTAGACTCTACAATCGACGATGAGTGGATTGAGGGGCACGTTATGATTTCCATGGAGGGGGCATCCTCCATTGAGATGTCTCTAGAACTCGCCATACATGAGATTCCAAGAGATGAATTGGGCCTAAACGATTTAGACTTAGAAGGGGATAGTAATCTATTCGATGGAATCCCTGCCGACTACATCAGAAACTATCGTGACTTCTCAAGAGATGGACTTTCGGTCCAAGATAGGTTAATCGATACCGTAGGGGGTATAGTCCAACAGATAGTTGATGAGAATTTCCCAAATGCAACAACTAGTCCCCTTCAGCCGACAACAGAGATCAGCTTTTCAGATCGGCAGGTTTCTTCGTGCACCTTCAATCCAGACATTGACTCAATAGACGAGGAAAATGGAGTAGAAAACAATCCCTTCCAACCTCCAATATGCCTTCAGTCAGTACTGATCTTGGAGGTTAATCCTGCAAATATCGGCATGACTCCAGAAACCGGAGATATCGACCGAGCCATGCAGGGACTCATGGCGATGGGTGGGGAAGTGACTACTAACTTCACAACAATTGCTGCGTCTGGTCAGTATATTGAATACTCATTGTACCCGCCTTCTTATGCTGACATAGTCGATGTGAACGAACCGGCAGAAATATTCTCATCACTGAATGGTCTACAACAATTGTCAGGAGTGAGGATTTCACTCGATAATTTGAACGGGACTCCTGATGTTACTCCGGCCACGTCAGACTTGGTTGCAGTTCTCGGGAACGGGGGGGATATTCAGGATTCGGATATGTTCAATGGCCCTTCACTGAGCCTAGACCTTCAAATCGATCTTAGTGACAGCATGAATAGCCGCGTCGATTTGGAAATTGGAGTACATCACCTTAGTGCTGAAACACTCAATCAATGGGGTCTGAATCTAGAGACGCCTACAATAAAACTCGACTCAGTTACTTCAGATGGAATCAGGATGTTAAATTCTGAGATGGACATCGATGTCAACCAGATACTCTCCTCTCTTCCAATTAACTCTCTATCAGAATCATTTTCTCAATCTCTGGGGGTGGATGTAGCATTCCAGACTCCATCATTCTCCTCTACAAACGATTCTGGGGGGATCATGTTCCTGCATAGGCCTGGTGAAACCTGCGAGGAAGAGCAGTCTTACAGATACTGCCTCGGGCTTAGTGGTGCGATGTCCAGTACATACCCAATAACAATACAATCCAGTACCATTCCATCAGAAATCTCGATTTCTAGCATTCTAGCTAGTCTAATACAGTATTCCGGGGGAGACGTCTCAACAGTCGATCTCTCGAAAATGAACGATGAAGATCTCGCAACGATGATGAGTTTCTTGAGCGTGGAATTAGAAGTAGATGGTGACTTTATCCACGACTTCCTTCCTTCCAATTTCCCTCCTTCTGAGATAACCATGACAATTCAACTTCCAGAATGGCTAGAATCAATCGACTCAGGCCCCGAATCGTTGGTATTCTCATCAAAAACCGATGAGAGCACGACCCGAAATATAGAATTCTCTGGATCAAGGCCATTCGACTGGATGCACTCAATTTGCAGAACCTCTGACCCATGCGAGGAGGAAAGCATCGATCTGGTTTGCGCTCCGACACAGAAGACATGCATCTCATTCTTGGTAGAGATCGATATCTCCAAAGTTTCCATTCAGGAGTTGAGTGGTACAGTATCGGTCGAATTTACCTCTGAAATCATTTTGGAAATATACAGATTGGGAGTAGATCTGGAGATTGATGGAGTTCAGATGTCACCAATTCCTTCGGATGCTATCAGAAGGATCCTGGTAATGGGAGATAGGATTGATGGGGGACTACTGGCAGACTCAACGATCGAGTCAACAATTGATTTCGGAGTAGGCGACCCAATAGACTTCGAATTATCTAACGGGGGCCTAAGAAGCCTGTCCGACCATCTGACAAACTCATACTCGCAAATGATGAATGATTTTGGAGAAATATATCTAGACTCAAGCGATATTGGATTAGAAGGCATATCGCTAACTGCAGATCTGTCTTCAATGCCATTTGAAGCGGACTTTGAAGCGCTCTCGATTCGAGAGGGGCCAGTCATTAGCGACAAAGAGCCAATCAGATTATCCACCAAGGTAAATAATGCAGAACTCACTCTTTCACTCAGACAGGATGAGATTATCGTCGGAGTCAACCCTCGTTCCATTTCCGCCATCCCATCTCTGGTTCTGTCGTCATTATTCCCCCAACCAATAATTACTGACTCTGGACTAATGTTGGATGGCTCAAATATCAGACAAAAAGTAACTCCACTCATGGAGCACACAAACTTCGGCACAATAAAGTCATCAGCATATATCGAGATTATGCTCCCTGAATCCATCAAAATAACCTCGTTCGAAAGCGAAAAGGGCCTTGGAAAAATTACAAATTCAGGAGATCGGCAAGTTTTCTCCTACACTATGCCAACTTGTCTTTCAGCAGTAACATGGGAGGAGTGCAGCAGTAAAAGAAATTCAGACATAGTCACCTACTCGGTTGAGTTTTCATGGGGCTTCATGATTGGTGAACTAGCTCCCTACATTTTCTTCCTAGCTGTCTCCTTGTCACTATTAGTAAGCAGGGCAAGAAGGAAGAGAAGGGAGAGAAAGGCCGAGCTCATAAGGAGGTCAAAAGACATCGACAATGCCAAAATAGAGAGGCTGATGGAAAATGAATTCGGCAAGCTTTCTGAGAATACAGCTCTCGTAGATGAGACAGACTTCGAAGAGCAAACAGAAATCGAAAATGATTCAGCATAGCTCTAGAAATCGAAGTGCTGACGAATCTTTCTCGCCATCGAAGTTCCTATGCCATCCACCGCCTTCAATTCCTCGATACTCGCATGCTCAATTCCCCTGCTGCCTCCAAAATGTCTGAGTAAGGACTGAATCTTCTTCGCCCCTAGCCCATCAATCTCTTCCAGGGGATCTCTAATTGAGCTCTTACGCCTCCTTTTACCATGGTATTGATTGACAAATCTATGCGCCTCATCCCTTGAATGTATCAGGACCCTGCCCCTTCTATCCAATATCAGTGGATCTCTACCTTCGATGAATAGAGTCTCCTCCCTCTTTGCCAGAGCAGCCAATACGAATTTCTCATTCAGATTATTATCGACCAGGGCCCTTCGTATAGTAGAAAGATGGGTCTCCCCTCCATCTAGAAGCAATATATCGGGCCATTCGTCCTGCTTCCTCGCCCATCTAAGGACCGCTTCTTCCATCATTCTGAGATCATCCGCAGAATCCCCCTTAATTTTGTATGTTCTATACTCCTTCTTTGAAGGCCTCCCGTTCCTGAAAACTATCGAAGCACCAACCCGCTCTGAACCCATTAGCTGTGCCATGTCAAAACATACGATATGATTCACAGACTCCAATTCCAGCAGGTCCGCACAATCGTCGGCAGCACGCTGCTCTAGGCTTCCGGAGCTATTCTTCTGAGCCCGTACAACTAGAATCTCAGCATTCCTGTCAGCCATCATCCTGAGCTTTGACAAGTCTCCTCTCATCGGAACCCTAGCCTCGAACGCACCGCCCCGCCTACTCTTCAGCCATCTTTGTGTCGAGACGCCGATTTGTGTTGGCAACAGTAGGATCTTGGGTGGCTTACGATGTGCATAGTGTTCCGAAAGAACAAGGGAAACAGACTCAGAAACATCTCCTCTGTGGATCAGGGGATATTCTGTCTTGCCTTGTACCACTCCGTCCTTAGCGTGCAGAATAACCACAATGCCAGAGTCTCCCAGGGAAGAGAATCCAATAGCATCACAGTCTTGGTAAAATCTGCTGTGGATGATCTGTTGAGAAAGGCTCCTTTGAACAGATGAAATCATATCTCTCACATAGGCGGCTTTCTCGTAGTTCAGATTGTCAGAGGCCCGGTCCATCTCCTTTTGTAGACTCTTTATCAGAACCGTTGCATTTCCGTCCAAAACCCCTGTCACCGCTCTAACTATGTTGGGATACCCCTCTGGGTCGTAGCATGGTCCCTTGCAGAGGTTGATGTGCATAGCAAGACAACCGTCCTTCCCCCTGCAGTCCTTGTCTCTTATCCCGAACTGGGCTCTTAGCAACTGAATGATCCTCTTGGCTGTCCCGGCATCTGTGAATGGCCCCCATGACCTAGAGCCTTCAGGGGGATGGCGAGAGTATAGTATCCTAGGAAATTCCTCCTTTGTGAGCGAGATGAACGGGTAAGACTTGTCATCCTTCAGTCTAGAGTTGAATTTAGGCTTGTGCTCCCTGATTAGATTTCTTTCCAGAGACAGAGCTTCAGCAGGACTTTTTGTTACTATGAAATCTACCTCATCGGACCCTTCAATCAATAGGGGGACCATCTCTCTACCGTCGCTTCCAGAGAAGTAAGATGCTACTCTAGTCCTAATTTCTGTAGCCTTGCCGACATACATCACTCTACCATCATTATTCCTAAAGAGATACACCCCGGGCTTGCGCGGGAGGTCTAGGGAGCCCTTCTCAACTGCCATTTACGTTGATGCGCCGTAGGTCAACGCCCATGAACCCGTGCCTCGCCTCAGGGCCATGCTCCCCGACTCTCAGGCAAGGGTTCTCATCCGGCTGGCAGAGTTCGGTGACCATCTGGACAAGGCTTGGGATGTTCCAAGGGAACTGTCATTACCTGGATTGGCCGAGTCTCTCGGAGTAGTAAGATCAGCATTACATCCGCCTCTTTCTGAGTTGGAATCCAAGGGGCTAATTTCAACAAGGACCGCACATGTGATTGGAGGGGGATCGAGAAAAAGGACAGTGGTGCACATCACTCCCGAAGGAAGGAATCTCGTCGCTGAACATGATCTCTCTCCGAAAAGAAGGAGAGAAGGGATAATCGGGCCCGCACCAGAATCTATCGACGTCCATGGAAGATCTTCCGAGATTCAAACGATTTCAGACTCAGTGATGGAGGGGAAATCGATAGTAATTAGTGGACTGCCGGGAATTGGCAAGTCTACACTTGCGAGAGCAATAGCCACTAATCTTGAAAATAACGGTTGGACCATTAGATGGGCTAAGTGCTCAGTTAGTACTGACACCAAGTCCATTGGAGATATGTGGCTCGGGAAACCCTCTCCTTCGTCAGTTGCGGCCATCGTTGAGTCTGTGGCATCTAGTAGGACCCTCCTAGTCATAGATGAGGCTCAAGAATTGCATCCAAGGCATTCCAAACCAATTTGTGAGCTTATCTCAGAAGCATCAGAATCGTGCCCAGTTCTACTGGTGGTGAGGGCCCCAAACCCTCTTGAAATTGAGGAAGATATCTCAGAGTTCCGATTAGAGGGCCTAGAATCTCCTTATGCCGTCAAACTACTGATTGAAGGAACCGACCTCGCTACTGCAGAAGCAGTGTCCGAGGCATTAGGGGGACACCCTCTCGCAATCAGACTTTGGTCTCCAGACGAGGGAGTTCCAGAGAAATCCAAAGCAGTATTGGATTACGTTAAGGACACTGTAATCAGTAGGCTTTCAGAGCAGGGCAGAGAGACACTGGACGAATTATCTATCGCACCATCTCCGTTGGGGGCTGATGAGATGAATTCCGAAGTAGGAATAGCAGAATTAGACAATTCTGCCGTATTGAAGTGGTCTGACGGATTGATGGAAACTCATCACCTTGTAAGAAATGTCAGGAGGGCATCATTAGACGATGAAACATTGTCGAAAATGCACCGTATAGAAGCAGATAAGTGGTCAAAAAAAGAAGGCATAAGGGCGAGGAAGATTGAGGCCTATCACAGGTCCATGTCGGGCCATGAGAGTGATATTGAGTGGATAGAGGAGAACATCAGGGCAGTCTCGATTTATGATAGCTCCACAGCGGCGGTCGTATTAGAGAACGCATTAATTTTCCAAGACAATCAGAATTTGAGAAGTGACGCTATCTCAGTCGCATTGGACAGAGGAGAGACAAAAATCGCCGAGAATCACATCGGAAAACTGAATGATAGCGTATCAAGGAAAATATTCGAGTCAAGACTTGCCAGGGTGAACGGCAAGCTATCCGATGCGAAGAGGTTGGAGGATGAGGCTTATGCCATGTCCAACCCAAGCCAACGTGCGAGAATTGAGATATCAGCAATAATAAGGAGGTTTGACGATAGGCTCCCCGGAAGGATGAGTAAATCAGAGACCTCCAAAATATTAGATCAGATTTCCAAGGTGAGGTTAGATGAGATCCCACTCTATGAAAAGGAGTCAGCAACGCTCTCCCTGGAATTGGTCAAATATGGAATAGCTATCAATGACTTAGATTTGACAGAAGCATCGAAATCTAGAGCGGCTATTGAATCAAGAGTTTCAAAGGAAGATATCATCTTGGATATCTTGGACTTGAGTGCGGCGATGTCACAAACAGTAGACGGGAGGTTACCGGAAGGAGCGCTTTCATCAGCTGAAGCCTTAGTCTCAAGGATTGATGATCATCCCAGTAGAATCAGAGTAATCCATGCTACTCTTGAGGCCGCAGGAAAAGAAATCCCAAATTGGCTTGTCGATGCCCATAGGGAGTCTTGCACATACAAGCTTAGGGAGGATATCCCATCTTACAGAAGGCTGTCCGCACAGAGGTGGTACTGGAGGGGCGTTTTGGAGCCATCAAATAGAATCTCACATTGGACCGAGGCCATAAGTCGATTCAAGTCGGCTGAGTGTAGTAACGCGGCCAACGAACTAGTAACCAGGCTATCTAAGGGGCTCTAGCATCATTCCTCGAAGCCATCCTCAGTAACGATGTCCCCTACCACTTCTTCGATCTCATCATCCGAGTAGTCTTCACGATGTATCAAACCTTCCAATCTGGCCCACTGGAAGCCCGCTACAATCAAAGCGATCAAAAGAATAACTACCATGAATGATAGAGCGCCAAAAATTATCATATTCATCGCCCCTTCGCCATCGGATTCTTGCTCCTTCTCTTCACCCACGATGTAGATTGCCGTAGCTAGATTTGTTGAAGATTCCACGCCTGATATCGCCCTTACTAAGATAACCTGTGTTCCTTCTATGGTATTATTGGGGAGGTACTGAAGCCTGTCAACAAGGAGGCTATGTGAGACCTCAAAATCTGCGTCTCCAGAATTGAACTCAGGCAAATCCATCCAATTATCCCTCATGTCCCATGTTCTCCATTGGACCCTCTGGATCCCACCCTCTAGGTTGTAAGTAACGGAATCTCCCGGACCAATCCAGACCCTATTATCGACTCCATAATCACTCGCTAGAGTCACATTCAGAGTTAGGCTTAGCTCGTAGTTGTAATTCGCGGCTTCCTCAACTGCTGGCTGAGCATTGACATGCCCGTGGCCGTATACGTTATTCTGACGATTTTTTGGAATCGCGTCCTCGGCACAAGGCTCGTTGGCCAGCATGTAATGGCATTCTCGATATGTGGAAGTCTCCTGCATTATATTCCGAATATCAAATGGACTTAGATCCGGATTTGCCTGATACATTAGAACCGCTACCCCTGCCGCTCCGGGTGTTGCCATGCTAGTTCCCGAGAGCGCGACATAACCATCTCCCGTATTTGCATCTGGAGCGTTTACGCTACTTCCCACAAATGCAACATTTGGTTTGACCCTCCCTTCTTCCGTCGGGCCCTGGCTCGAATAGACTGCAATCGCTGTATTTTTGTCGAGTGAACCAACAGTAATGACGTCTTCAGCGCTCCCAGGTGTACCTATTGTTGCGGTTCCCCCACTGTTCCCGGCTGCAATGAATAGTGTGACCCCGGCCCTCATCATCTCATTCGCCATTCTGTTGACAGATTCCTCTTCCGATGAAGTCCATTCGATTGCTCCAGTGAGGGCGCCAAGACTCATGCTGGCTGCTCTGATATTGAATTCGTGCCTCTTCTCAACTGTCCACTCCATTCCTGCCATAACTGCAGCGAAAGATCCGCTACCACCTCCGTCTAGTACCTTGACTCCCACCAAATTCGCACGTGGTGCCACACCAATGTGCTGATAATTTGGGGCACCAGTCCCAGCAGTAATGCCCGCACAGTGAGTTCCATGGCCATTGTCGTCATATGGGAATATCTCTGTTCCATTGGTTGATTCGGGGTGGTTAATGGCATCATAGAATGCGACAATTTTAGGATCATTTGTCGTGTTGTCATCATCCAAATCGTCCAGTGCCGTGTGATTACCATCGATTCCAGTGTCAATTATTGCCATGGTCACTCCTTCGCCGGTGTAGCCAGTATCTTGCCACACCAAGTCGACACCATGAGCTGGAACGACATCTTCCATCTGAATCCCAAGGATTCCGTCCAGTTCGACGAAGACAACCCCGGGCAGATCGACAATCTCGTGAATCCGACTCAACTCAACAGTTCCTGCCACGGAATCAATCAGCCAATATCTGAATTGCACCTCGAAGCCGACCTCGTTTGTCAACATCTCTTCGTCGTCTTCTGTCGGGGTATGATCGAAGTCAACAATAACCGAGATTCTACCATCTTCATCCAAGTACTGGTGATGATTGTTTTGAGAAGCAATCCAAATCGCATCATGGATAAAATCACCATCCGAGTCCATGCTAGTGTCCATCCACCATTCCTCATCGCCAGTTGAACCATCAACCTCCATGGTTGAGTCGGCTGTAGCTATTGTTGGAAGGAGCATCATCAAGAAGAAGGCCACGGAGGCCATCTTTCTCCTTGCCTCAGGGTTAATTAACACACTTCTCATATCTCAGCACCAATCAATGTTCTTGTTTCTGCAATGCCTTCTATGGACCTTATATCCTGAACTACGCACTTAGTCAACTCCTCATCGTCATCTGCCTCGACTTTGACGAAGAGGTCGTGCATGCCGAAGACAATCCACTGACCTGAAACATGTTCTATTTTGGATACAGCTTCTCTAACCGAAACCTCA
>PBZE01000038.1 GCA_002730095.1 Methanobacteriota archaeon
ATCTCCTCTAGGGTCTCCGGTATCTCCGAGGTCAGCTGGATCCCTCCTGTCTCCGAGGGATCATTCGGTCCAGATGGAAGGGGAACAGCCTCAATATCTGCTTCAGGCGACAGATCCATGAGCTTCAGTGTGGATCACGCACCAACTCTGGATGAGGACCTGTTGACGGCCGTGGCGATAATTGACCCGTTACCATCATCAGTATCCATAGAGGTCCCCACAAGCTCTGATTCAGGACAAGCTCTCGATATTCCCGAACTAAATACTTCCCAAGGGCTCTCAGGGCTTGCATTCTTCCTCGGAGGATTCGCCGACTTGGGAAGATCAGTAAATGCAGTCCTTTCTGGCATAACTACGGATATTTCCACAGGCTCAAGCTCTGGCGAGTCCAATGAAAATTTCTCATTTGGCATGCAGTTGGAGGCAAACGCACCATTCGATTTGATTGTGGAGGCCAGCCATGGGGATGGGACCCTGGAAACTCCACCATGGGTTCATGGAGTCTCATTTATCGCTGCGCCATCCGGAATCTCAGACGGGTTCCACCTGAGAACATGGATTCCCGATCTACCGCCAGTGGTTGATATGTCAGTCTCCAGATCCGTTGACGGCGATTCCCAAGACTGGGGAGTTATGCTAGCTCTGGATGGCTGGGTTCCAGCACATAGCGAGATCATGATTCAAGCCATGGGAATAAACGGGCAAGACCTCCTGATGACATTGAACGGACTAGAAGTTGGTGTCCCTACTGGGATGCTAGTGGACGCGACCTTCGAATTCGAAAACATAGCAGGAATAACTGAGGTATCCACTTCAGCAAGATATTCGATGACTAACCCTCTGGATTGGGCACACATCCTCCTCATCAACCGAGACGCTGGTAGTCGAACAGAGATAATGATCGACGAAATTCCCGAAGTTGTAGATATCACCGCATCCCTAGGAACCGCAGTATCGATAGACATGACAGTCCCGGATCAGTATCTCAAAGAAAATGGAGTGGGGATCAACTCCATCATGATGCAACAGATGCAATGGATGGACTCCGCGTGGTGGCCAGCCACAATTTTCCTTACTGACGTCCCCGGATCGATCAATCTCACCACTGAGCCAGATACAGAATTCGACATAAGAGAGAGTCTCGCATTCCAGGGGATCCCGACCCTAGACTATCGTGCATCCGGAGAGGGAATGTCCCTTTACATCGAGGCCTTTGGCAGGTCAATCAATACTAAGGGAGACATCATATTGTTAGCAGAAGGTATGACTGACAGCCTGATAATAAAGCCCGCTGAGGGGTTCGGATTGAATATTAGATCAGGAGGAGACGGTGTCGACAAGATATACATCAGATCCAGTAACATCCCGACTACTCCTCCTGTGACAATGGAGGAAATGGAAGCATTGGGAGAGAATCTGAAGAGTGCCACCATACACATCCATGAATTCGGCAGAATTTCATCGACACTCCCAGGTTATCCGGTAATCGAGCTTTCGGATGTCCAAGGAGGCAAGATAATCATTTCAGCCAGGGCATCGGCTGAGATAGCCGGAAAAGAGCTCGATCTAAGGGGAGTCCTTCTAGATGCGCAAACGACCTCCGGAATACCCACTGCTACAACTATAGGAGTTAATGGAATGGCATCGGATCTTTCCATGCTGAATATTATCCCCGGTTTCGAAGGGGAGACTCAACACATCATGGTCGTCGAACCTGTATCCTCGGGGATAATGACGCTAATAGCCACTTTATTGGGGGGTAGCTGATGGGACTTCTAGAGAGGATTAGGATTTCTAAGGAGCCTGAGGAGACTCCAGAGGAAAAGACCGCGCACGAGGCCCTGGAGATTATAGAGGAAAAAATCAGCCAGATTTCCCCATTCAGGGTCATCTTTGCGTCAATATCTGCACTCTTGGTACTTTCAGCCTCTGTCTTGGCATTGGTCTGGCTTGTCCCATATGATAGAGTTTCAGTAGACGTGATTTACAAACAGAGCGGCTCAAGTCACATAGTTCTAGCAGAGATAAACAACCAGGGAAGCAGATCGATCGACTCCGTCTCTCTCGACATAGTTTTCATCGATCATGAGGACGTCGAAATTCAAAGAATCCATTTTGAGTCGGAATTGATTTCAGCACACAAGTCTGTAGCGGGGGACGAACTTGAAATGATAGTTAACGGTGAGTCAGTTTGGGAGAATTATACAATCGAAATAATCCTGAGTTATGATAACTACAGAGGCCCTGTATACGAGAAGACTACCATGGAAGTGGGGGCATGGACTCTAGAATTATTCACTCTAAGGGCGCCATTGAAGATTCTGTAGTAAATCGTTCATGTGACCCATACTCTCAAAATAGTCCTGTCACGGGGAGTTCTGATGACAAAGCGAGCCGTAGTCGTAGTGCTGGCCGTGCTCCTGCTTTCCTACTTGCCTGTTATCGGGGAAGAGGGAGCCTCCGAAGGGTCCGAAGTTTCAGATTTGGAAATCAAATACGAAAGAGTCGAAATCTCTCCTGATCCACGAAGCATAAGAGATCTGGGCATCCCAATCGTTTCACAAGGCTCAGAAGATGTTCGACAGGTTGTGGCGCACTCCACAATAGGAACTTACACACAGAATGGACTTATTCCGAGTGAATCCATGGATGAGTCCATCTCAATTCCAAGAACCGATTTAGCGGTAGCATTAATCGATGGAAATACTGGCTTGTGGGACTCGAGGATGGACGTACTTCAGCTGGAGGGCTTAACTATCCGCTCTACAATCCCTCCCTCGGGGTTCTTGGTACAGGGGACAGAGGACTCCCTCAAGCAATTGGACTCACTGGAGTCAATTGTATCTGTCCATGAGGTCCCAAGCGGACTCTTGGTTCATCCGGCACTAAGATTCCCCTCGCAATCTGAAGAATTGATGGTTGAAGTCATCGGATGGAAGGGTGACGATATGTCCCGGGTGAAAGATCCGGGACTGGGTCTGAAGGACTCATTGGAGACAGTCATGGGGTATCTCACAGAGCCTTGGTCTCCAGAACCAGGGGTAATTTGGGGATCGACGGACTTCGCTAATATTTCACACATTGTAGCGCATCCATCTGTTTCGTATATCGCCCCCATTCCAGTCCTTGTTCTACACAATGATCAAGCAAGAGAAAACATGGGCATTAATACCGTAGAGAACGCATTCATCACCGGCTTAAATGGAAGTGGGCAGATTGTTGCAGTAGGGGACTCCGGACTAGATGGGGATCATGGGGATTTCACTGGAAGACTAGCTGGGGTAACGTCTGTGACCCCGGGTGACTCATCAACTGCAGATCCTAGCGATGGCCACGGAACTCACGTTGCCTGTACTGTTCTTGGCTCCGGTTTCAGGAGTAATGGGGGTTATCAGGGAGTCGCACCAGAGGCAGATTTGTACTTCCAGGCTATGGAGGATGATGATTCAGGAGCTCTCTACAGCTACGGAATTAACTCCATGTTGAACTCTGCATACAACGCAGGTGCTAGAATCCATACCAACAGTTGGGGTTCGCAAAGTGGATTCGGTGGCTACTCAACCCAGTCGGAGGATGCTGATGACAGGACATCTACATGGGATCAGTACTGGTCTTACGATGGGATGACAGTACTATTCGCAGCTGGAAACGAGAGGAACGATGGGGTATCCTCTCCGGGAACAGCGAAGAACGTAATCACCGTTGGCGGACACAAGAACAGATACAGTGGCGCACCGGATGAGATGTACTACTGGAGTAGCAGAGGGCCAACTGACGATGGCAGGATAAAGCCGGACTTAGTCGCTCCCGGGGATTACGTACGCTCATGCAAGGCACAGGAGGCTAGCTCCGCTGGCGGATCATGGTCCAATACTTGGTACATGGAATACAGTGGGACCTCGATGGCCACTCCAGCTGCAGCTGGCTCTTCAGCCCTAGTCATGGAGTATCTAACCGAGGTCATAGGGAGACAGGCCCCTCAGGGATCACTAGTGAAGGCGCTCCTAATTCTTGGAGCCAAGGACATGGGCACCAGGGATATCCCAAATAACGATGAAGGATGGGGTAGGATTGATTTGGTTCAGTCACTTATACCGGATGGCGAAGTCGGAATTTTCGTCGATGACAGGTCACGAATAAAGAGTGGAGAGGTGGTAGAGTACACCTTTGACGTAAATTCACCCGGGAATGAGTTCAAGGCCGTTTTGTCATGGTCCGACTATCCTGGTTCATCCAGCTCCACCGTGCAGTTGAGAAATGATTTGGACTTAGAGGTCATATCTCCTGATGGAGCAACCTACAAGGGCAATGTATTCACCAATGGGAGATCCACTCAAGGAGGCAGCAAGGACTCAGTCAACAATGTAGAGGTCGTTGCATTGGACAGCACTGCACAGGGCATTTGGACAATTAGAGTGAAGGATTCACAACACGGCGGGTCTCGTACATGGCAGCCGTTTTCCATAGCAGTAAGGGGGCACAATGTCAACGACCTAAGTCCCGATCCAACATTCGTTCCAGATTCAATGAGTGTCTCCACTCCGATTCCACAAGTGGGAGAAGAAGTTCAGGTAACGGTCTCGCTGAAGAATCTCGGAGCGGGATCCGCCATCGACTTCCCAGTATTGGCGAGGGTTAACTCTGCCCCTCTAGGTGAGCAGCTAATTTCACTCTCGCCCGGCGAAACTGATGATTTAGTCTGGTCATGGACCCCAGATTCTGAGGGAGATTCGATATTCGAATTCTTCATAGATGCGAACAATCAATTCGACGAGATGTCAGAATCAAATAACTACCTCGGAGACGTAGTCATTGTGAGTGCCCCCGGGGTAAGGGTATCTGCTGTCGATGACACTGTAAGCCTTGTAGACGCATCTACGACCACGTCTACTTGGGACCTGACTCTAACTAATACTGCGCTATTCGAAACCAATGCCACGATATCAGTATCCGACCCAATAAGGGTACAGGATGGAACACAATTTGGGTGGTTCCAATCATTCACTTCCAATACATTCAATCTGATGCCCACCGAGGAAGTATCTGTTGGTATGACCATGGTTCATCCAGCTCCACCTCCACCAGGAATCTACTCAATGACCCTTTCCGGCTATGACTTGGAGAATGATATCCTGTCCGAGACAATGCTCTACTTCGAGGTCCCAGTTCTTGCAGATGCCAACATTCAACTTCTGAACGAGCAGATTCTTGTCAGCCCTCTTGAGACTACAAGTACACAGATTACTATCGTGAACGAGGGTAACGGAGCCCAGTCTTATGATGTGGAGTTGGTATCTCCTGCCGGCTGGCATCTCGGACTGGATTCAATAGGTGCATTCGAGGGGTCATCTCACGGATCCACTGGTACTCTGCAGAAGCAGTCAAGCAAGACCATAGACATCACGATAAACTCCCCCGGAGCCATGATTCCTGAGGGGACCACGTTTGAAGCAGCAATAATAGTGCACTCCAGAGTCAGCTCAATTTCTTGGACTCAAGACATATATCTCATAGTGGGCCCGGTAGATGACTTCTCCCTATCTCCCCCATCAGGAGGAATTATCTCTGATATCGCTCCTGATGCCCTCTTGGAAATTGAGCTTTCCATCCAGAACTCTGGAAACCGGGATTGGGAACTAACTCCGTATCTTCTAGCTTCACCCGGGGGATGGAACGTAGTGGAAAGCAATTCCTTTGTGGTGCCTGCAGGACAATCCGTAGACTGGGCACTTTTCCTTCAAGGAAATGGCCTAGCAACCAGCGGACCCATTCAAGTCCGTCTAGCTTCACCAGATGGTTTCAATATTGACTGGAACACGACAATAGAGGTTCTTTCAGCGGCCTCTCCAAGGCTTTCCTTCCATCAGATATATCTCCCAGATGGATCATCTTCAGACGAAATTCTAGGAGTGGGATCACATCCCATTGGAAGTCCAGGCTTTGATTTACACTGGATGGTTTGGAATGAAGGGGCTGGTGTCTGGAGGCCTACAACAACGATGCAACTTCCAGATCAAGATTGGTCATATACATGCACATCCCCTTCATCTCTAGCTCCAAGCGAATCAGATATTGTAGAGTGCATCATAGTCATTCCAGATGATGAACCGGCTGGTACTGAACCAATCATCTCACTGATAATGGAAGGGGACGGAATTGAGATCAGTGATACTAAGTCCCTCTTGGTTGAGGAATCTCCTAGATTATCTTGGACTCTTAATTCAGAGCCTATCGCCCATGAAGGATACAAGTCTACATACAGAATTGATGTGACTAATACTGGAAATTCAGATATCTCACATACTTTGGACGTGGACGCTCCGGATTCTTGGGACGCTAGGACAACTGATGGAGTAAGGGTCGTTCTAAGTCCCGGAGAATCTCGTGGGATGGTCCTAGAATTCACACCCGATGGGCAAGATGCTACAATCTCGCTGAATCTAATCAATGCCGAACAGGTAGATGGGGCAACTTTTGAAATTCCTGTGGATGTTATGCCATCCCTTGGCAGTGATTCAGATCTGGGTTCCTACCTCCCCCTGATCATGGGAACTTTGCTGATTGCAATTCTTTCTGGTTTGGGGACATTTGTGTATGTGAGGTCCAATGGCGACCTATCCAGCTTAATCAGAAGCAGGGCAGAGGGTAGGAAAAAGCCAACTTCATATTCAGATGATGCAACAGCGAGTGGTGTTCCTTGTTGGATTTGCAGTGCCGATGTCTACGAGGGTAATGCTTGGGCATGCTCATCATGCGGAGCTAGGTATCACAAGGCGGGTCAAGTCTCAGGATGCGACATTATTTCCATGGGAAGGTGCCTCCATTGTGATGCCGATGTCGATGAACTCGTTGAGGCCTGACAATAGCGCTCAAAGTGAACATGAGGTGCGAAGGCCTTAGAGGGCCGGCAGTATCCGTAATACAATGGACAGGAAGAGCCCCGTCACGATACTCATCGTGATAATGCTTCTCAGCATGTCTGCAACGATTGTTTCAGCAGATGTCGATATTTCACTCTCAGCTAACCCTAGCTCAGCAGAGGCGACACCCGACGAGGCCGCTGAATACAATATACTAATACAAAACTCAGGAGATGACGATGCAGCTGTCACATTAAGCACGCAGCAAGGAAATGATTGCAACGGCTTCTCTTCGACTTTGGAGACTACTTTCGTCCAGGTCGGCTCCCAGTCTTCTGAGCAAGTCACACTTACAGTAACTGTTACAGACCAAGCCAGTGGGGAATGCGAAACAACAGTAAACGCCCAAGGACAGGTATCCGGAGGGGCCCCAGGGACTCCCTCAAATGCAGATGTTACAGTTGTCACCACTGCAGGTGACGGAGGCGGCCTTTACTCAGTCAGCCTAACGACAGATGAGCCAACAACGAAGAGTTATGATGGCGAGGATAATGAAGTCACTTGGGATGTCGATGTCGAGAATAACGGAGAACAACAGGCCAATGTACAGCTGGAGATGACATCAGATAGCGATTGCGAGTCTGACGATTTGTCAGCGACTGTTGACCCATCAGTCCTCCAGCTTGAGCCAGAGAGCCAAGAGGAAGTCACCGTCACCATCGACATGCCTAACGGTGGAGAGACCGATGCTGGCTCACATTGCTTTATCCTGAAAGCAACCGTTACTAACGACCCAAATGCTGCCGACCAAGCTGAGGATAATCTTTCACTCAGTCTCAATGTCCCTGAGATCAGGGAGTGTGATGCCTCCTTGCAGTATAGCTCCCACAATCTGGATCCGGGCGAGCAAGCATCAAATTCCATAGAAGTTGAAAACATCGGTAACACTGATTGGACAGTTACCGCCAATGCTCAATCTCTAGACGGAGAAGATATTTCTGGTTGGGTGGAATTCGATAGCCCTAGGAGCATACTACTAACTGAGCCCGGTAGTTCAGACGATACCCATACCTTTACTTTCGACATAACTCCAGATGACTCTCTCGAGGCTGGTACTCAGGTAGCCATAGGGATACAGGGTAGAGCTGGTTCTGAGATTGGTTGCGAGAAGATACTCACTGTGACAGTCGGACAGGAGTTTGGCGCATCTATGGCCCTCAGCAAGTCAACTCTCTCAAACGTGGAGCCGGGAACTTCCGGGACCCTTTCAATCCAGATAACCAATCAAGGAAATGGCCAGGAAACCATGGCTCTAGGCACTACTGGGGTACCTCCAGGGTGGCAGGTCTCATTCTCTCAGTCTTCGGTGACACTAGGTAGCGCCCAGTCTTCAAACAATAAGGAGACTGTTGGGGTAGACATATTCGTTCCCGAGGATGCCAGCGCCGAATCAGATGCCGTCATTTCATTCACTGTCGGAAGGGGAGGCGGGTCAACACCATACGACTCCAAGGACCTAACAGTCTCAGTCGCACCCAGACATGAAGTTTCAACGACTATGATATCAGACCAACAGACTGGAAGATCCGATCAAATCGTCCAATTCCCGCTTGTCGTTTCCAACGAGGGCAACATTAGAGATACATTCAGACTCCAAGCTTGTGATCCAGGAGACCAAACAGGATGCGGTAGCCCGATGTGGCAGTCATCATTCTCAGACGACAATGGCAACTCAATCACCCAACTAGCCTTGGATCCCGGACAGTCTGCTCAGATTTATCTGGATGTCTTGGTGGAGGGAGAGGAAGACGCCGACTCAGCCAGAGTTCTCGCAAGAGTAGCAATCTTTGGGACTAGCGAATCCTCCGAGCACACTGTTACGGTGGTAGTCTCTAACTACAATTACGGGATGGCAGTTTCACCCCAGTCTCCAGGGGATGACCCCGGTCAGATGGATGTTGTACTCCCGCCCGGAGGGACACTATCGACCTTCTTCTGGATTGATAATACTGGGGACTACCCTGCAGGGGATACCGCAGTTATCTCGATTACCGGCCTTGAGTCATCTGTTTCCAGAAGCATCTTTGTCGAAGGAGTCGAGATTGACAACTCCATCCAAATCCCTAGGGAAGGAAGAGTACTCATGGAAGTACAGATGGAGGTAATGCCAGGGGTGTCAAATGGAGTATCTGGGATAATTAAGGTATCAGCAGCTTCTGAGAGAAACGCTGCTCAGACTACATCTGTTGACGTAATGATTCAAGTTATGACAATACATGATATCGTATTCACACTAGAGGGCGAAGATGAGCAAACTGTGAATTACCCAGAAAAGGCGCTTTTCTCCCTGTTTGTAACGAATAATGGAAACGTGATCGAGGACATTGAGGTAATCTCGGGAGAGTCACTGAGGGGATGGACAATAGATGTAATGGAGGACGAATTCAGGCTTCCTCCTGGGGAGACAAGAGAGATTCAGGTGAGAGCCACGCCTCCGTCCCAATTACTGGATGACGATACTTACAGATTCACAGTTATTGCCCAACCAGAAGGAATTCCCGTAGCTGGCCAACCAATTGAGCTCACCGTAGTATCAGTTACATCAAACTCTTTCCTAAATCTCTCCCAAGAGACGCAGGACATACTGATATACGGACTAACTGGGTTCGGTGCGTTACTTGTTATCGCCCTTTTCATACGTTCAAGAGCAGAAAATAAGAGGATAATCAAGGCCCTTGAACAGGACGAGTCTTAGTACTGCAGGTGAGTCTTCACCGGATAGGCTTATTGCCCAATTTCAGGTGGCTCGTGTCAACGGTCCCTACGGGACCGGTGGGTGTTTGTCTTGTCTACCGTTCCAGAGGCCTATCTCGCGGTTGCTGTGATGGCCCTCGTTGGCATAGGTTTCCCAGTCCTGAGCTTCGTAGGTTCTGGCTTCCTAAGGCCTAGGAAAACAGGAAATGACCCCAACAAATTGAGCTCTTGGCTACTCCCGGGATACGAGTCCGATCAATCCCTCTATGTGAGGCGAGAATCAACTTATGAGTGCGGGGCTGATCCAGTTGGAGACGCACATATCAATTTCCACTTCCAATACTACTGGTATGCCATTATATTCCTGGTATTCGACATCGCATTCATGTTTCTGGCATTCGGTGGAATTTTGGTCATACAAGAAGAAGCAGTCTCAATTTACAGCTCCTTGGGTACTCTGACCGTCTTCATATTCCTGATGGGGGCCGGCGTATGGCACGTCTTCCGAAAGAGGGGAAGAATCTACATCTGAGGTGAATCAATGGCGGATGAAGATCAGAATTATGCAGTTTTCAACAGCAGGATGCTAGTAGACACTGTCGGCGACATTACCGATGAGGCATTGAAGGCGAGCAGAATCAAGGATATCATCGGGGTATTGGCTGGAAGAGTTTTCAATTGGGGGCAAAGAAAATCTCTCTTCCCGCTTCATTTGGGGATCAAATGTTGTGCTTTAGAGATGGCTGCTGCTGGAGCCAGCCGATTCGACGCAGAAAGGTTCGGAGTATTTTTCAGATCCAGCCCAAGGCAATGTGACGTCCTGCTGGTCAATGGTCCAATAAGTAAGAAATTCGCAGATCCTATAGTTAGGCTTTGGGAGCAGATGCCAGAGCCAAAATGGTGCATCGCAATGGGCGAATGCGCAATCTCGGGTGGGCCGTACTTCCAGTCATACAATATTTTGGAAGGAGTTGATACTGTTATCCCAGTGGATGTGTACATTCCAGGATGCCCTCCTAGGCCTGAGGCACTGATTGATGGATTTGATAAATTGAGGCAGAAAATCATCAGGATCGGTGCTAAGCCCAGCAGTGATCGTCCAGCA
>PBZE01000039.1 GCA_002730095.1 Methanobacteriota archaeon
CAATAAAGGGCATGGATGTGTGGAAGCCCTATGGGCTAAAGGCAATGTCCCTCATTGATTCCCTGGCGAGAAACCAAATGTCCCTAACCGATCATCATGAACATAGATTCCCCCTTCTTGTTCCTGAGAATCTCTTGGACAAGGAGAATAAACTAGTTTCTAGGTTGAAAGCAGCTAGAGAGGCCGGTGTCGATCCCTCGGAACTAAGGATGGACGAGGAGGACTCCGGATTCAAGAAGGAAGTATACTGGGTAACTCATGGTGGTGAGAATGAATTGGAATCTCCCATGTTCCTCAGGCCAACTTCAGAGACCCCAATGTATACCATGTTCTCGCTGTGGGTCAGGAGTCACTCCGATCTCCCACTGAAAACATTCCAGATCGTCAATACATTCCGCTATGAGACTAAACAGACTCGGTCATTCATCAGAGTAAGGGAGATACACTTCTTCGAAGCACACACCGTACACGCAGATGAGGGAGGGGCAACGGATCAAATTGCGGAAGATGCAACGATGGTTCAAAATATCCTTCACGATCTCTGCCTGCCTAGCCTCGTGTCTAAGAGGCCTGTATGGGACACATTTCCAGGGGCATGGTATACCATGGCGGCTGATGTCGTGATGCCAAATGGTAGGACCTTGCAGGTAGCAACCTATCATCACTACAGGGATCAGTGGGCCAAAGCATTCGATCTCAAGTACGAAGACTCCAATGGTGAGACTCAGTTCTGTCACCAGACCACCTTTGGTATGTCTGAGAGATTACTAGGGTCTTTAGTGGGAATGCACGGGGACGATCAAGGACTCATAATGCCTCCCGCGGTCGCTCCATATCAAGTAGTCTTACTCCCCATTGCTGCTCACGTCAGAGATGACGTAATACCGGAGATTCATGCTATCTCTGATAGGCTGAATGAGGCAGGTATTCGGACAATTGTAGATGAAAGAGATGTGAGGCCTGGAGTAAAGCACTATGACTGGGAGATTAAGGGAGCCCCTATCAGACTAGAGCTCGGACCAAGGGACATAGACTCAGGGAATTGTATAATATCGGAGAGAACGGGTAGTAAATATGAGGCCCCAATCAGTAACATCGTCAAATCAGTGAATACAGCTCTGATTTCTGTTGCGGAGGAGCTTAGAAATAGGGCAACCATGCATTTCTCTGAGCTAGTTTCTGAGCTACCAGAGATTTCCAAAGACCAGGAAGGATTCCGTTTCTCATCCTCCATTGAAGATGGCAAGGTGTATTCATTTCCATTCTGCGGCTCCGATTCAGATGCTGAAATTCTCGAGAAGTTATCAGGCCTGACAATGCTTGGCGAATGTGTAGAGGAGTATGAGGAAGCTAGGAAATGCGTAATGACCGGAATTCCCACTACCAAGAAACAGCATCTAGCTAGGATGTACTAACTCCTCTTTCTAGCTGTGATAATCATTAATCCTGCGAAAAGCATCATCATTGCTCCATCTAAGATTTCCCCAGTTCCAGACTCTCCCCAAGCCTCCCTTCCCTCTATTTGAGAGTACTCAGTCCAAATCAGCCTCGTATTCATTTCACAATATGAAGTCTGGTTGAATTCATCTGAGAGTGCACTGATGGAATCTCCCGATCCATTCGAGAAGGCTACCACAACACCGTCTTCGTATAGTGTGGATAGATACGAATAGGGAGGGTTTTCGATATACCAATTCCTGTTATCGAATCTTACCGGGTCGTCATGAGATACCCACGTGGAAATATCCGAATCCACTATGTCACTAGATCCATTTTCTGAAATCTGCCATTCAATGGTGTAGGAAGAGCCATTATTCAATCCAGTCATCTTCCATACGATAAACAGGGTATTGTTCTGCAGCTGTGCACTGGAGCTGAACTCAAGCTCCTGAATCGGTACCTCATCTTCACAGACAGGGAAAACCGTACCCAAACCAAAGGCTACGTTAAATGACGAGATTGCGAGAAGTAGGAACATAATGAAAGGCAATAAAACCCTCCTTCGAGATTTCTTCATGGTTGTCTGCTCGATAGGAACACTGATTTCGCTGGATGGAATCACAACTCCACCATTTCCGTTAGTAACCTTCAACCCACTCTCTGGCGGAGCCACTGGAGGCTCTACGCCCATTGCCTCCAATGCTTCTCTTCCATAGATTCTCTCTGCCATGGAATAAAGCGCGACATCCCCACTGATCTCCGAAGGATCGATCGATCCATCAAGGACTCCCTTTATCCTCTCAGAGTCATCCATGCACTTCGGTCCTATGGATACTTCATGAATGAAACCCCAATCTGAATAATTTATTGTAGGATTCAGGACAGTATGGATTCACACGAACTTATGATATCTCCATGAGTAATTCCCATTAGTTCCATCAGCTCCTCTGGCTCCCCACTTTCCCCAAATCTGTCGGAAACTCCGACCATCCTAATGGGCACACCTCCCGTGTATGAAACGTGTTCGGCAACAGCACTCCCCAATCCGCCTATCACAGAATGATCTTCCGCAGTGACAATGCCCCCACAAGTCTCAACAAGGTCGTCAATCAGTTCTGTGTCAAGTGGCTTAATGGTGTGCATGTCTACTACCGTTGCCTCTATTCCCTTAGAGGATAAAACCTCAGCAGCCTTGACGGCCTCTGAAACCATAACGCCACATGCTATGATCGCGATATCTGACCCTTCTCGCAATCTCGATCCCTTTCCTATTTTGAGGTCCTTGCAACTTACCTCATCATACATTCTAGGGGTCTTATTTCTAGCAGTTCTGGTATATGAGGGCCTATCATGATGGAGTAATTGTATCGTCAACTCCTCTGCAGAGAGATCATCACAAGGATGTATAACAGTCATACCGGGAATAGTCCTGTACAAAGCCAAATCTTCTATTGACTGAGCGCTACTTCCATCAGTTCCTGTGTGAATTCCCCCATGACTCCCACACAGGTGTACTACCAAACCCGGTCTAGCAACTCCATTCCTTACCTGCTCGAAACCCCTCTCTGTGAAAATTGCGAAAGTACTTGCGAAGGGAATCTTCCCTGACGAGGACATCCCGGCCGCAACTAAAACCATATTCTGCTCTGCAATACCAAGTGAGACGGTTCTTTCTGGGTTGGCTTCTCTGAATAAGCACGACTTGGTCGACTTGCCGAGGTCTGCTTCTAGTACTACCACACGAGGGTCTTCTGCTAATCGTAGAAGAGCAGAACCATAACCGTCTCTTGACGCACCACCAGTGGAGGGGGCACTCATGATAACTCCCCCATTGCCATCTCCAACTCTTTATCGTTTGGAGCCTTTCCGTGGAACGAAGGATTATCCTCCATGAATGAGACACCCTTCCCTTTCGTTGTGTGGGCTACGATAGCCGTTGGAGAGTCAGTTTTAGTTGATGACCACAGTATGGCCTCTGATACTTGCTCCATATTATGTCCGTCTATTTCCCTGACATCCCATCCGAAAGAGGAGAGTTTTGCAGCAACATCCCCAACTTCCATTTGAACCTCCACGAAATCGTCATTCTGTATTCTATTCCTATCGACAATTAAATTCAGCCTTCCTGCTGAATGGAAGTCTGCCGCCATTGCAGCCTCCCAGAATTGCCCTTCTTGAATCTCACCATCTCCTACCATGACCCATATGTTTCGATCACTGGAGTCCATTCTAGCGGCCAACGCACAACCAAGGCCGAAAGATAGGCCCATGCCCAAACTGCCGGCAGAAAAATCAACCCCATCAGTCCATTTCATATCCACATGGCCCTGACAAACTGAACCCATTTTCCGAAAACTCATCATATCTTCTTCATCGATAAAACCCATCTCAAATAGAATAGAGTAGACCGCAGGACTTGCATGCCCCTTACTCATTATGAATCGATCCCTATCATCCCAATTGGGATTATCGACATCGAATCTAAGTTGATTACCGTAAAGTGCAGCTATCATATCTATTGCAGACAATGAACCACCTGGATGACCAGCTCCTGCAGCATGAATCATTTTCACTATGTGCCTACGACACCTCAAGGCCAACTCACGCAGTTGTGACGTTGTCATTTTTGATGCCCGGTCCCCAGAATTCATGACCCTGCTAGAAAATCTAACTAATGATGCTTTCCGGATACTTGTAACGCGGGTCTAGACGAATTCTTATGACGGCGATGCCAGACCAACAATCGTTACTATGTCAGACGAGACGGGGATGTACTCCAATTCTAATTGGAGGAACAAGCTCTCATCAATGCATGTTCCAATAGCCATTAAATCATCTCAAATCGCTTCAGATTGCCTAGAAACACTAATTTCAGAAGGCAGAATATCTTTCAATCAAGGCGTTCAATTGATGAAAGAGAAGGATATTACATCTGTGATCTCACTCGCAAATTTGGTCAAACAGTCTAGATTCTCAGAACATGTATTCTTCAATGAGAATTTACATGTTAACTCAACCAATATATGCGTTCTTGCATGCAGATTCTGCGCATTCAGAAAGGGGCCAAGACATCCCGATGCATATACACTGAACTCGTCTCAGTATCTAGATAGAATCAGGCCTTATTCTGACAATATAGACGAGGTCCACACAGTAGGCGGACTTCACCCTACATGGACAGTAAAGGAATATTGTGAGCTATTCTCATCTCTCAAGGATGAGTTTCCGAAAATTCACATAAAGGCCCTGACTGCTGTCGAAATTAAGCATCTTTCTACAAGATCCAAGCTTTCCATTAGTGAGACTTTGACGACACTTTACAATTCGGGCCTAGATTCCCTTCCTGGAGGGGGTGCAGAAATTTTGGTAGACAGCGTAAGAGATAGAATTTGTATGGGAAAGGAGTCCTCAGACGAGTACTTGGAAATTCACGGAATAGCGCACTCACTCGGATTGCCAACTAACTGTACCATGCTTTTCGGCACTGTAGAAACTATTGAGGACAGGATAACACATCTCGTTAGGCTAAGGGAGCAACAAGACTCATCACGCGGCTTCCAGTGCTTTGTCCCCTACCCCTTCCTTCCCGATAAGACAAGACTACCAGGTGCCCAACTCTCATCAGGCATGGAGACAATTAGAATGATAGCCGTTTCGAGGTTGATGTTGGATAATATCCCCCATATCAAAGCCTATAGAATGAATATCGGAGACAAACTCGCATCCTTCGCGATTAATTGTGGCGCAGACGATGTCGACGGAACTGTAGGCCATGAGGAGATTATGCACGAAGCTGGAAGCAAAACAAGCCTCACAACATCTTCAGAGCAGCTTGCTAGAATGATTATCTCAGCAGGCTCAATTCCCGTAAAGAGAAACTCGTCTTACACCAAATTTGAGATAATTAATATTTCAGATGATAAAACACATAGATCTCTTCCGGTAATTGCTTTGGAGGGGTGATATGAGCTGGAAAAATGTTATTGGGCGCGTCTCCTTCTCTAATTGCGATCCAATCTTCGATGGCTTGGATCCCGAGTGGACAATTCTATCTGCCCCTCCTGCTTGGCTTACTGGCCATGTAATGCGAAGGGACTGTATTGCAGCTCCTATCCCATCTGCCGATTTTGCTTCAAATAGTGATGAATTACTTCTTCTTCCGGAAATAGGGATAGTGAGCAACGGAAAAGTCGGCTCAGTATTGCTTTTCGGCGAGCGTCCCATTGAAAATATGAGGGATATTGCTCTGCCCACCGACTCTTCTACATCGAAGGTATTGCTAAACTGGATTGTTAAGAATCGAGGTTTGGATCCAAAGTTTGTAGAGTCCGGCCCCGATATCAATTCGATGTTAGAGAAGTGTGACGGCGCCCTACTAATTGGCGATAGGGCAATTTTGGCATCAATCTCCAATCCAGAATTAGTTAGGATGGACTTGGGTGCGGAGTGGACTCGAGTCACGGGACTTCCGATGGTTTTCGGTGTCTTCGTAGCTAGGAGGGATTCACCAAGAGATGTATTGATTACAGCCCACTCCCAGATGATTAGTCAGGTCGAGAAATTCGAAACCAATGATTCTTGGAGGAATAAAGTGATATCTAGGACTTCAAAGAAAATGGGTTTTCCCATGGATAGAGTTGAAGAGTACTTCAGAACAGAAGTGAGGAATAGGATGACTGAAGATGACATAGAAGGACTCACTAGATTCCTCCGAGATGCCTGTGGGATGGAAAAGGAACCCATATGGCTGGATATTCATTCGGAATAATTCAATCTCTTACTGGCAACCCACTCTAGTAAATCAAGGGCTACTTCGCATGACTCTGCTACCACTACGTCCTGATCATCCTTGAATCTCTCAAGCACACCAAGTGCTGTCCTATCGCCTATGGCGCCCAGTGCCTCTGCCGCTTCGTGCCTGACCATTACATCCTCCTCATAATCTTCCAGCCTCTCGATCAGATAAGGTACGGCTGCAGAATCCTGCATCTGTCCCATCACATATGCAATCTCATGTTTCAGCAAAGCAGAAGATGAAGAAAATGCAGCAGCTAGGGCATCTACCGATTCTTGACCTCCAATATTACGAAGTGCGAACAAGGCACGCATTCTCTGAAACATCTTTTCTTCTTCGTTACAAATCGTCTCTCTGAGAGCTCCAACATTCATGATATCACTTGGAGGTGCTGGATCCACGGAGTCAAACTCGCTAACTTCTGGCCTGTCTGAATCCATTTATTCACCTGATCCTACAAAAACTATGGAGTCAACGTCCAAGTCACTTCTGATCATTCCTATTGCTTGCCCCTCCTTGAGAAATAGCCTAATCGCATCTCTGCCATCATCTCCGTAATCTAGTGTTCTGCTGTTAACATACATGCCCACAAACTCCTTATTCGTAGAATCATCTATCCCCCTTCCCCATTTCTTAGCAAATTTCAATGCTTCATCGGGATTCTTCAGAGAGTGTTCTATACTGTTTTTTACATCATCTGTGATTAGTCTACACATTTCCATCCCAAGATCCTTTCTTACTACATTCCCCCCTAATGGCAGCGGTAGACCGGTTTTCTCATTCCACCATATGCCCAAATCAAGAATCAGATTAACACCCTCATTTTTCCATGTTAGCTGCCCCTCGTGAATTATCACCCCAACATCGTAATCCCCCCTCTGAACTGCAGGCATGATTTCATCAAATGGTACAACTTCAAATTTCACGTCACCCATAGCTAATCTAAGTGCTAGGTATGCACTAGTTCCTACTCCTGGAATGGCGAAAACCAAATTCTTCGCGTCATCCAAACTGATTTCCTTGCTTGATATTATCATAGGGCCATATCCCTCTCCCATAGACGCTCCACAGTTCATCAGGTGATATTTGTCAGAAATGTCCGGAAAAGAATGAATACTAACGGCAGAAACTTCGTAATCTCCCTTCATCGCATGCTTATTCAGAGTCTCAATATCCAATAATACATGCTCATAATTACGGGCGCCAGTGTCAATAGCTCCAGTGGTCATTGCATGAAACATGAAGGCATCATCGGGATCGGGCGAGTGGCCTACTCTGTAGGATTGGGCGTGGCTCATGTATCTTCGCACGCAATCAGATTGAAAATTCCTCCGTGTGAATATTCTCCGCAGTAAGAGTGAATAGTCAATGCCATTACGGTCAATCATGCCAGATCCGAACAAGCTGTCTACTGCTACTGGACAACTAGGTCCAATCTGCTCAGTAACCGGAAAACCAATTACATTCTCAGAAGCTATAGTGGTCGACAATCAGTATGTTTGCTATGAGGCATATGTAGAGATAATGGGAAACGCATCGGCCACCGATTCTCGCGAAGTCCCTTCTAAACTATTGATGGATTAGATGCGCACCTTCATGTGCCCAGTACCTTTCTTGACGTTGTGACCACGGGTTGGAGTAGGTATGCCCTTAGGTTTGGCGACTATTACAGGTCATTGACAACAGATGACCTCTGGACTCCACCAAGGCTACGATCAAGAGAGTGGATGTTCATACCTTGGGGCTCAAAGCCACCGGATCGACACAGGGCACTCCCAACCAAAGACGACCTCCTCTCCTACCTTCAAACTAGAACTCCACACTCCTGTTTCCATAGTACTGCATACTATAATGACCCGAGCCAGAGGAAAATGAACGACAAGGGCTGGCTCGGTGCGGATTTAATCTTCGATCTTGATGGGGATCACCTACCTGGTGTATCAGACAATGACTTTCCCAGTATGATGGACAAGATTCAAGAACAAGCATGGAGTCTTTGGTCCGACTTCTTAGAACCAGAATTTGGATTCAAAGAGAGATATGTTCAGACTACCTTTTCGGGGCACAGAGGTTTTCACATACACGTCAGGGACCCATCTCTAATGCACCTAGATTCCAACGCGCGACGTGAATTAGTCAACTACATCACTGGCGTAGGCATTGATGTCCAGTCTGTAATGTCAGGTCCGGACATTGGTTGGTCGAATAGAATAGATATCGGTTTTGAGGATGTCATCAATAAGCTGGCCTCTATCTCCAATAGTGAAAAGAGTACGCAATTAGTTTCCGATCTTCATTCAAACCTCAAATCCAGAAACTTTTCATGCTCGAAGGAACTCATCAAGAAGCTCGCCATTGAATCAACAACCGGGGGAAGAATCGATAGACTCAGGCAGGATAATAGCAGAACGGTTTTCACGACAAAAAAGCTGAATGAGGCTTTCTGGGAATTAGTGAAAGGTGCACCGCTGGCTGTTGGTGAAACAGATGAAAACGTAACCGTGGATATCAAGAGGGTAATAAGATGGGTCGGCAGTCTACATGGAAAGTCTGGTCTTAGGGTAACTGAGTTCCCTCTGGATAGACTAGAGCCCGGTGCTGCAAACTCATTCAACGCTATGGAAGAATCCTCCGTATTCAGTACACAGAATACATACAAAGCCGAGCTGATAGTTGATGATGTAACAACAAGAATTTCCGGCCAAGAGGTATCGGGATCGACCGGTGACATATTCAATGTCCATGAGTCAATGGCGACATTTCTTGGGCTCAAAGGTTGGGCGATCATACACTAATGCGCATGATTATGCACGCTTAATCACAGAATGTTGAATAGTGTAGAGTTCTGGAATTGTTCCGAGACGAGTATGCCGGACGAGGAGGAAGAAGGGGTAAAACCCATTGGAATGCCCATGCCACCACCACCTCCTGGAATAAATTTCCCTCCTCCCCCTCCTCTCCCGACTCCTCCGCCACCGCCTCCTCTGGATGAGGCCGTAACAACCCCCGATCCCGAGATTGAAGTTGATGATGCAACTCCTTCGCCCCCTCCTACTGATTTCCACAGTCATTGGGAAAAGAGGAAGAATGATGGCGATGCCCCCTCTGTAGAAAGCAGAGAGAGCATGTATGGGCACATAGATAGAATTTCTTCAGGCCAGGTAGGATCCCTTATGGACAGGTTTTCTGATAGATTCGGCTCGGAATTGGATAGGGAGATTATCGTCTTGCGAAAGAAGCAGCAGCAAGACCTTCTCGCAATCAAACCAACGGTTGAGCTTATCTCCGCACCTGAATCAGATGAAGAAGACATAGATGACGCTTCTGAGGATGATGAATCCCAAGATCTCTTTCCTGAGTTCTTTGGTGTAGTCAACAATCTCCTAGGTGACATGGAAGAGGATTTCATTAATGCATTCGTTTCTTCCGATGACTTTCCATTATTCCAGAGCGTGGGGGAGTCTCCCACTGATTGTGATGAGGAAACAAAGTCTGAGTTTTTCTCTATGATAAATCGTGTTCTCGGGGAGCTTCCTGAGGACAAAATAGAGGATTTTATCTCTTCCCCAGGTTTTGAGATATATCAGAAAATGGGTGAGTTATACTCGTAAAGGTGAGGTGTTAAAATGGGACTACTAGAGAAGGCAGGAAAAATTTCAGATGATGAGAATAAGGATGTGAAGCCCGTTGCTCCAACGCCAGTAAAGGTTGAGCCAGAACCAGTCTCTGCAAAGCCCAAGAAAGCTAAGAAGCGCTCTGCGAGGGCATCAAAGAAATCAGCACCAAAGGCCCCTAGGGAGCCAAGAAAGAAGAGGGCAAAATCCGAGCCCAAAGTTATGCCAGATGGATTCGATGAGGCTGGAAAGGCAAGAGGCTCACTGAGGCTATTCATCGATTTTGCCGTAAACTTCGGTTTTATCATTGCCATATTTGTCGGCTTCGCAATTCTTGAGACTCCAACCACGTTCCCATTAATTGTAGCCATAATACTCTCAGTATTCAACATGGTAATAATGCCAATTAGGTTCAATCACTCTATGGGGAATGTGATATCTAGGACCGAATTCATAAATTCTAGAGGGGATAATGCGAATTTCATTTACCACTCCCTGAAAAACACCACGATCGCTTCTTACTTCGTGTTCCTACTGGGAGTTTTCTTCGGAATATCGATGCTGGGCGACAGCTCTGGTATTGAGGGTGGCGATTTCATGAATGCCTTCATTGCAATCTGCCTTTCCGCGATACTGATTCCACTGTTGGATTATATCTTCAAGAGAACTAGGAGTGATTCACTCGGTCTCTGGGAAGTTGCATTTGGCGGAGTTTGGCTTGTAAGGGCCACCAGATCTGCAGCCACAGGATCCCAGTCGAAATTCATGAAGAGACTTGAGTCAATGGCCGAATATGCGGAATCTAGAGTTGATCTGGACGAAGAGAAGAACGAGTGATTTACATTATCTCGAACTTCTCGCCAGAGGCGGTCTTCACATAACCACCTTCAATTTCTATCGGGACAATAGCCAGAGCCATGTACATGTCTCCTAATTCTACTGTAGAAGTGACATGAACTGTTAGGCCATTGTCAAGTTTTTGCTTGCCAAGAACAATCGGTTCGGAGCAACTAATGCTAACCATGTGCCTTTTTGTAGAGCCCCTGCTATCCAATCTTGCATGTATTTCCTGCCCAGGATAGCATCCTTTGTTTAATGATACCAGTTTTCCCATGCCTATGTCAGTAGGCAGACGCGTTGAATCGGCTTCATTTTCAGATGGATAGCCCGAGCCAATCCGCACTGACTCCCACTCCACACTAGTTCTTATCCCAATATTATTGCTCATCACTCTCTGAATGAATGAATCATCATCAACTCTGTGTATAACATCGATATTTCCTTCCCCAAAAATGGTATTCTTTGAGAAAATCACATCACCGACCGTAACAAATGAGTTATTTGGTATTGCAGATATCTCCGGATAAAGAACACCCAACATTTCCATGGCGCCTTCTCCATGAATCAAACAGTGCCTCAAGGCATCATTACCATCATACAATAGTAATTCTCTATCCCATGGAATCCCCTTGGTCAATAAACCCCTCGTCATTTCCATATTTTCATAGATACCCAAAATTAGAATCTCTGATCCTATTCCAAAACAGCTTATTATGTCTGTCACTCTTCCATTTGAATCGCATACTAGGCCATCTATACGTTCGGTATCTGATAATTTGCTAACATCAGAAGTCAAAACATTATCTAAATGCTCTGCGCATCCTTCACCACTAAAAACTGACATACTTGACCTAATGTCGTATATGGCCGCTTGAATATTCTTGTGCGTGTACATGAATATCAACTGAATGATTGTCCGCATCCACAAGACTTGGAAGCATTGGGGTTCTCAATCTGAAACCCGCCGCCCATTAGAGAGTCCTTGTAGTCCACTCTAATTCCGTTGAGCATCAAACTATCCTTATTGTGTATGAAAACCCTAATCTCGCCATATTCAATCACTTGAAAACCATCTGGTTCTGGAGCTTCAACAATTGCCATGTCGTACATGTAACCCGAGCATCCACCTGATTGAGCACTGATTAGCAGGACATGAGTTTCCTCATCTCCTGCCATGGAAGATGATAATGCAGATTTGGCCGCATCAGTCATTTCAATGGAAACTTCAACAACCTCTACTTCAGATACCACTGGTAAAGTGAAACCTCCTCCGCCTAGTATTCCCATATACATCGCTGATGCATGTCGTATTTGAAGAGTTGCGATTGCAATCGTCATGTATGAATACTTGGTAGGTGCTGTAGTTGCATGGATTCTGTTGGCGATGTAGATATCCAGAGAATTTCCTTCGATTCAAAGACTTATGATACCGATTCTGTCGCTGTAGAATCACCTCTTTCCATTAACGTGGAATTTAGAGGGGATTCATACTCTGTTGGAATACTGATGAGGACTCCGGGAGATGATGAGGAATTGGTAATTGGTTTCCTATTTGGGGAGGGCATCATCACTGAAAAGAAACATGTCACTGAAATCCTAATCGATGACAACTGTTGCAAAGTGAAAATTTCTCATGAATCTTTCTTTGATCCACTAGAGCATGTCAGAAAAACCTCGGTTTCTTCAGCCTGTGGAATTTGTGGCCGTGACTCTATTAACAACCTTCTACGTTTACAGAATGTAGGGATGAAAAATGGTCATATTTACTCTCTTAAAACTATCATAGATTCAGTGAATACTCTGAGGTCATCTCAGAATATATTCTCTGTCACGGGGGGATCGCATGCTGCTGCAATGATGAGTCCCCGTGGTACATTGAGAATTATTTCAGAGGACGTAGGAAGGCACAATGCAGTGGACAAGCTTGTCGGAAAATGCATCTCTAATGGCATGCATGACCCTGGAGAAAACTTTCTTGTCGTATCTGGAAGGGCTTCATTTGAGTTGGTAATGAAATCAATCAGATTCGGATTCCCATTGATGGTTGCTGTAGGGGCCCCGAGCTCATTGGCAATTGATATGGCCATAGAGCACGGTATGACATTGGTAGGATTTGTCAAGGAGGAGAACGCATCTGTCTACAGCTTCCCTGGCAGGATCTCTATCAGTTAGATCTCTTTGACTGCTCTTTGGCGAGTATCTTACACCTACTAAGCTGTTTTCTACAGAGATCCCTATCGTGTTGATCTAGCCCTCTGTCTAACGCTTGGATGAAACACTTAACTGCATCCGCGAAAAGCTCCAGTGAAGCATAGGAAGATCCCATGTTATAGAGAAGCTTGCCACCTACAGCCTCTGGATTCATAGAAATCGCAGTATGGTACGATCGGATGCTATCGCCGAATTTTCCCATTTGGTAAAGCGCATGTCCTCTTCCAGCTTGGGCCTTAACTCGAAGCTCCAACTCTTCTCTAGGCGCTCCACCGATAGCTTTCTCGAATGCGCTGAGGGCCTCTGCACTCCTCTCTTCGGCCAGAAGATTAACTCCTTTGTTATACCACTCAATAGAAATGTTCGGATCAAGCTTTGGAACCTCGTCCTGTCTTTCAAGCATCTCCTTAGCTTCGTTCCCTGCTGCAATCAGATCAGCAGGCTCAATTTCTATGTCTTCAGACTCTTTATCTGAATCCTCGAGAGATTTCGCCTTTTGACGGCACTGTAATGCCCTGTCTATATGTCCAGCAGCAGATAGCGAATCCGCCATTCCATTCCATATCATTGGATCATTTTTGTTATCCTCGAGGAGAGCCTTCCAAACCTTGACTGAATTCACATGGTCGCCAGATTCAGTCAATTCCTTTGCCACGGAAATTTTGTTTGCCACGGTGTTCACAATGGGATCTTCTATGGCCTCCTCCTCATTCCCAGAGCTTGCTACAAGTCGCGCCTCGTTTATTCTGTGCTCAATGGCTGCATCGTATTGGATTTGTAGCGATCTTTCCCAGAATGAGATTGCTTCGTCCGTGTTTCCTATGTCGTTCCTCATGTCGCCCATTGAAACCAGGCTATTCACATGTTCTGGATCGGCCAAAAGAGCATTCGAGAGTGATTTCATAGCATCATTGTCTCTGCCTAACTTCCTAAGAATTTGAGAATGATTGAAGTGTGTTTTAGCTCTATCATCCCCCAATGCAATCGCATATTCTAGTGACTCAAGAGCCTCATTAGTATGCCCTACTATTGATAAGCAGGTACTGCAGATTGCCCACAACTCGAAACTTTGAGACCCATCTTCGTCTATTCTCTTTCTAACAAGATTAAGAGCATCCATCGCTTTATCTTGCTGAATCAACTTCTTCGCTTCCTCTATCACATCTTCCATGGACTGAACTGGTCTTGAATCTAAGATAGTTTCAGCAGTAATAACTTCCCTGCTCTCCAAAAGAATGAGCTCTTCATCTTCAGCTTCTTCTGCCGAAATATTGTTTTCAATAACTTCAAAATTCTCAGCAATTTCTACGAGTTGCTGAATCTTTCCCAATTGCTCCATAGCAGCTCTAGCCAGGGTTGATGCCCTACTAGGATCTGAACTCTCCAATAGTACTGCTAGATTGGCCATTGTTGGAGCGTGTTTGGAATTAATTTCAAGTGATTTTTCGAACGCAATTATCGCTTCTCCCGGCATCCCCCTTGTTGTCTGTACTACGCCTAAGCCATACCAAGCAGCAGCACTTAGTGGCTCTAATTCAGCCGCGTTAGCATACAATTGGCTGGCAATCAGCATATCGCCTGAGTCTGCATGGGATCTAGCATCATTCAGCATCTGAGCTATCCTGCTCCCATCCATGACGTGTCGATGAACGAATGAAAAATAAGTATTGTCTACCCGTGGGCTTATCTAAGTCTCACAGACACATATTTTGAATATGAGGACCAGTATCGGTAATCATGAGCGACGACATTTTAGTTATGGGAATTTGCGGAACTTACGACCTCGACTCCGCAAATGGTAGGATGCTTGAGATCATTCTAGATCAGTGTTCTGAACTTGGGGCAAAAACGACAGTTTGGGATCACGGCGCAAAGCCTCTTCCTCTGGTAGGTGAAGAAGGATGCTGGGACGACCCGAATGTCAAGGAGTTTCAGGAGATGGCTACTAAGGCAGACGCATTCATACTTTCCAGCCCTGAGTATCATGGTACAATGAGTGGAGTCATGAAAAACAGCTTAGACTGGTTATACTCAAAGCATACTTCTGGGAAGGTGTTTGGATTGGTGGCTACTCTGGGAGGGCAGTCTAGTAATAATACACTTAACCATATGAGAATTGCCGCTAGATGGATTCATGGCTGGGTGATACCTGAGCAGGCTGCAGTACCCCATATCAAGGAAGCGTTCGACGAGGATGGAAACTTGAAAGATCAGTCTCTTAGAGATCGAATACTATCTATCTCGACTTCCGTGGTTGAAAGTGCTAAAAAACTGAGGAGATAGTTTGGAAACCTTACCTCCGGGTAGCGAGATCCTCCTTTTTCTGGCCGCTTTTCTTGGTTTGGTTACATGGTTTTCCAAGAACGTCTTCCACTTCGAGAATCTCACCAGGGCAAGTGCGATTTCCGGCGCTTGCTGTATGGTAAGTCTGATGTTATGGGTGTTGCTGGGGTAATGTATGCTTGTGCCCCCCAGTTGTATTCCTGTCCGGGTTCCTTGTGAATGGTCTCTGGATGGTAATTATGGTGATCAAACGCCTCTAATGGCATCCCACGGCATATCCAATAGGCAGGTCGTAATCACAATACAGAAGGATTTCACCAATATAGAGCGGCTTTTGGCTAAGCTTCTGAAGGCACCAAAATCTCTTAGAAGACCTCTTGATAGACTAAACTCAGCTCTTTGGGAGCTAATGGACGGGACCAGGACATTTGACGAGATCGTGGAAATAATGCAAGAATGCTACAATGAGGATATCGTTCCGGCCAATGAGCGCTGCTCGTCCTCAGTATCCCAGCTAGTGGAATTGAATTTAGTGACTGTAAATAATTAGTCCAAGGAAGGGGCCTCTAGCCTGACGTTTTCATCCTTCTTTGCCTTGTATATCGCTGAGAAATATATGATTAGAGGAACTATCAGCATTAGTGTAAAGCAACCGATAAGTGTTGCCAGACTGTAGACGGATTCTTCAATAGGGTCAATCTCAAACTCTTTCACGTCTACCAAATCATGAATGGTAACTTCGACTGTTATGGCTACATTCTCACTTGATGTAGAGTTCCCATCAGAGTCATAGATTCCTATTCTCCACGTGATGACACTACTTTCACCATAGATTAGATCACTAGCCAGATTTTCCGCCTCATCTAAGTCATCGGCTTGTAAATACCCCAATCCCTCTATCGGCAGCACTGAGGAAACAATTCCTCTGATCACCCCATTGCCCATGTCATCAATATTGACTTCATGAGTGCTGGAGTATGCACATGTATCCACTAATTCGGAAAAATCACCATCACCTTCACAGTTAAACGGGTAGTCTTTGTTTTCACCTAGCAAAGGAGAATGATACCACGATACCCCATCAGCCTGAATCCTAAGTACGGAGTTCTCAGGCGCGCCAGATACAGAGGCATTTATCCAAGTTATTGGAGAGTTTGTAGAAACATACCATTCAGATACTCCGCCATCGTCCTGGCTAAGTGTGAGCTCTTGTATCTCGTTTGACGTGTTATATCCGTAGTATTCCGACTCTACAGTGTTAGAGTACACCGCATAACCAAGTACGAAAATCAGTGTCAGGCCGATGCCTATCATCGTCCTAAGCATGTTAGGATTCTGAGACATCGTCTTGCGCATGGCACAGCGTAGAGTGACGTCAATTTCAATCCTTGTAGTGCCTAGTAACTCATTCAGCGATGCCAGTATTACTACTTCTTTGTCATCACGATTAAATAGGGACTGTTAGACGCGCGGCTGCTTGGTGAGGCTATGACTACGTATCACGATGTTCCATCGGACCTTCTGATAGGTGAGCTTTCAGCAAGATTGGCTGAAATGGATGCAATAAACCCACCAGAATGGTCGGCTATTGTCAAAACTGGTACACACAGGGAAAGGCCTCCTTCGCAAGACAATTGGTGGTACATTCGCTCTGCCGCCATTTTGAGGAAGGTTGG
>PBZE01000040.1 GCA_002730095.1 Methanobacteriota archaeon
CCACTGGTACAATCCTGGTCCCGTAATGTCGATTCCGAACGCCTAGTTACTCGGAATCCCTGTCATAGGGAGCTATATTCTGCCATTCCGACGCATCTGATCGAGAGACAATTGCATGGACCCATTCGGTTTCCGAGACATTGAACACCTCATGGGGTAGCCCGGGCTCGATGTAGAACATATCTCCTGCGCTATGAACGACCGATTTCCTGCATCCGGGGCCATACTCGTGCCTCACGCTACCCCTCAGAAGGTAAATCATTACGTCGAAGTCTACGTGGATATGTGCTTTCGCCACGCCCCCTGGGGGGATGTACGCCCTGTTCATAGACAACCCAGTTGAAGGGGTGTTCTTCCCAGACAATCCCGCGCCATACTCAATGTTGTTCCAGCCCCTGATCTTCTCGACCTGTCTCAGGCTCCAAATTCCGCCTTCATCCGAAACGAATGATGATAGATCATTCTGCTCTCCTGTCAATGATAACTCCTCTTCAGTCACTTATTCACCCCAATCTGGGCAGGGGGGCCATCATTTCAATTCATTGGATTGGAGGCCACTGCCCATCGGTCAACGCTAAAAGGGGGGTGTGGCTCGGCGCCTCGTCGAGGGAATGGAATGACAGCACGAACAAGCACATGTACGGCATCGGGAATGCCCCTAGTTGATGCTAGAAGCACTTCTTTCCCTTGCCCGGAATGCGGTCACGCAATTGGAAGGAGCAGGCGATGCAGGCTTCAGGGCGTGCCATATGTTTGCACGGAATGTGGGTTCCAAGGACCTTGAGGAGGCACTAGTATGGGGCATGTAGTTGTAAAGTACAAGGTAACTATGGATCAGCCAGAGGATGGAAGTCCGGATTATGACGGAATCGCTTCTAAAATAGGTGAGTTGGAAGAGGTTCAGACCTTCGAAATTAAGCCTCTCGCTTTCGGGATGATGTTCATAGAGGTTCAGGCGGTCCTGGAGGATGGCGAAGGGACTGTCGATGAGTTTGAGGCAAGAGTCAGGGAAACCGATCCGCTAGTTGGTCAGATTGAGACTCTAGAGATGGGTAGACTCTGATCAATAGTGATCGAGAGGGGACCTCATAAACTCCCTCATCAAAACTGTTGCATAGGTCCCAGGCGGAAGCGTGAAGCTCAGCCTTAGTGATGCCCCATCGGGATTCCACCTATCACCCTCTGCTGGAGATTCATTCCACCTCATAGACCTCTCCGAGGACTCAGGAATATCTGTTGCTTCCTCTACTGTGAAATCTGTGAAAGGGACAGACAAAGCCCTCCTAGTTCCACTTGTGGAAAGTCTTGGTATCCTCTTGATCCTCCAGTTTACTGATTCCAAACCCGTGGCACCCATGGCCTTGGATTCAGCATCCCCAGGTTTTCCCTCGGCGACTGATAGTTCGCCACCGGGGAGAGGGCCTGTCACGGATAGTCTACCGAGTCTGCAGTTTCTCCTGCATCTCTCCAAATTATTTTGGCTAACTAATGCCATCTTTGAGACATCGATTCTGCCGTTTGCCTTAGTGGGAGCAACTATGTCCCCAATTTCAGGCTCAACCAAACTGATCCCATCTGAAATTCTATTCGAAAGTGTGTGATTGAATGCCAGCGATTGCAAGGAATGAATCATCAAAAGTTGTAACGAGTTTGGAAGAGTCTTGAAGGACCCCAGCCAATCATCGGGTTTATTTTCCAGATGCCTGAGCATCTCTCTTTCGTATCCCAAGTGCCCGGGGATAACTTCCAAGCATGCTGAGGCGTCTTTAGTCTCCCTCCACAATTGTCTGAAATTGGAAGTCTCCTCTCTAGGCTTATCGCCTTCCATGCCCAGGTAGATATCTACTGCGGATTCATAATCGTCCTCTACGACAGCCATTCCGACTAGTGGCGTAACTGGGCGGTTGGCACCAAATCTCTGAGGCCCTATCCAATTTGGGAAGACATCCGCACCCAGAGAATCTTTGAGGCCTTCCCTAATCCTATTTACTCTTAGTAGAGCTTCCTTGCCATCCATCGGACTGCCGTCAGCATAGCAACATCCCCTGAGAGTGATAGTGAACCTATTTCCATCATGATCACTCATTCCAACTTTCTGATGCGTCCTGCCCAAAACTTCCAATTCGCAATCAGGAATTTCGACGGTCTCGACTTTCTTACTGTTGGCGTCTATGACTAAAATCTGCGTGGTGACGGCTCGCTTATCCTTCAATCCCGAGGCGAATATTCTATTTCTGCTAATTCCGCACTCTTTGGAAAGTCTGTTCAGGAATCTATTTGTCTCCCAGTTAGTGAGAGTGGCCCTTACTACAGTGAATCGTCCTTTGGGGTCTAAGGCTGGGACCCTAGATACCTCTTCTACTCTGAAATCCTCTACTCTGACCTTTAGTAGACCGCCAACTCCTTCGTCTTGAAAGGCCCATCCTACAAGGCCCAAGGATTCCTCGAGACCTTCGGAGGTAATACAATCACCATCCTCAGAGCTTGAGGCCTGAGAACTCTTTGGAGATTCCAGAGCAGAGATCTCTGAAAACCTTCTCCGCCTTCTTGCCCTTTACAGCTCTGACGTAAAGTTCTGGCTCATCTAGATCTGGATGCTTCTGAAAGAAATTTGCATATTCGACATTCGGACTCTCATTGAGTCTTGAACGGAACAACTGGAGAGTAGTGTGAGTCTCTCCTGTGATCCTCAGTCGAAGTTCACGGCCATCGTTCATCAGTACTTTTATCGACATGGACATCAAGCCGAACCGTGACCCCCTTTTGAGGGCTTTCCTATGTTTGCAGCCCCTAAGGGGCCTGCAGTAAGCCTAAGTTAAACGGAGAACCGGTTTGGCCCTTACTAATGGGGCAACAAGATGCGAGGGCTAGATTAGCTTCTACTTTCGAAGCCATGGCCCTCCCCTCTCTAATTATCAGCATTCTACTGACTGCGCTGATGATGAGCGTGATAGTCCCTCTACCAGCATTCACTACTGACCTTGAGTCCTTTTCACCAGATAGCGAGTCAGAGGAAGCTATGGAAAGAGTCGACAGCAAGATTACTCCTACAGGACATAGAGTGTATATTCATGTTTCATCTAGCCCTAGTGGGAATGTACTCGCCATACCTCATCTTTCTGGTTTACTCGATGATATGGAGTCAATAAATTCAGCAGTGCCCACGGGTAGCATCTCATCTCACATCAACGCAGCAGACGCGATTCAACGCTCCATAGACGAGAGAGATGAAGAATCTCGTAGAATTTCCGATTTCCCTAACTGGGCAGAGATTTTTAATTCCATTCTGGAAGAGGATGAGGACTGTATTGAAGCATCGGCCGATGAACGAGTTCTCGCAACTTCGACTTTTGCCGCCTCTGCGATGCTGCATACCGATTTTGAGTTCGAACAAGTTTGCGAGTGGCTAGAGGATGGAAGCGGCGACCCCACTCCTACCGCGTCTAGTACTCTTTGGGTAATCGAATTGGACGGGGGCCTTGATAGAAGCGAGAGAGAAGAGGTGGCACAGGAAATTAGGTTATTTCTAAGGGACAGTGGGAGCGAGGGTCTGGATTATGGGGTAATCTCTGATGATCTGATAAGTAGAGATATCAATGACAAAACTCTAGATGAAATGATTTGGTTGTTCGTCATATCGATTGCAGTCGTGGTGGCCGTATTGGCGTTGGCCTTTCGATCCGCCATAATGGTGGCGGCGCCACTACTGAGCCTTTCAGCCGCACTAATTTGGACATATGGCACCATTACGCTTCTGGGAATGAAATTCTCAATTCTTGAGGTAGCTGTTGCCCCGGTGGTTTTGGGACTCGGCATTGACTATTCTATACACCTTCAGAGGGGTTATGAGAAGGCTCGTTCATCATCTGCATCTGCAGCTGAGGCCTGGGTGATGTCATTTGACTCAATAAGAGTTGCATTGATGCTTGCCGTAGTGACGACTGTGTTTGCATTTCTGTCTAATTCATTCTCCCCCCTCCCGCCACTGAGAACATTCGGGGCAACTCTTGCTCTTGGAGTCGTTTCGGCATTTCTTGCAAGTACCATAACCGTAGGAGCGGTTCATGTGGTAGCTGAGAGGGGAATAGGGAATGGAACCTCTGCAGGACTTCAATTCGATAGACTGGCCTCGATTACGACAGAGTTCCAGAGAAAAAATGCTGTATGGGTCATGTTAGCGGTAGCTGCGGTAACCACTGGATCGGTTTCAATAGCCGTTATGGAATTGGATACGAGCTTTGAGCTGACTGATTTCTTATCCGAAGATGAGATGGAAGTCATGGAAGTACGGCAAGATATCTACGATTCTTACGATGCCGCTGCATGGAAATCTGTAGACATTATTTTGGAGCCGTCGGTTGGGGAAGATAGGATATCGGGCGAATCTGACCTCCTCAGGGCCCTAGATTTCCTGGATACGAGGATATCAGGCATCCCGGAGGTTGTGAACCCCACTAGCACATCTTCCGATAGGCCGTCTTATGACGGACTCTATCCCATACTGAGGGATGCTGTTGATGGGGACGAGTCCTTTGGAGACCTGTACCACCTAGAGATATACGATGGGGAGCTTGGTATTTCCGATGGTTTTACTGAGGGCGACTTGACGTCTGCTGTAGCGTCACTATTTTCTAATCAGTCTGTCGGAGACCCATTGAGAGGAGAAACTTGGTCAGAGAGGATATCTGGCCATGTTGCACTGACTGACGACAATACTGGGATATTGTACCTGAAGATGAGTGTGGACGTGATTGCCAAAACTAGCGAAGACTCTGCGAGAGTCTCAGAGGTATTCAAGCAACAGGCCTCGCTGATCGAGAATAGTGATGGATTAGTTGATTGTAGGGCCTACGCTGCTGGGGACGTTGTAATGATTGATGGGATTCTCTCTGGATTGATAGTGTCTCAAGTGGAGTCCACAGGAGTCAGTCTCCTAGTGTCCATATTCGTCCTATTCCTTCTAACAAGGAGGCTGGGTCAATCATTAGTGGTCATACTGCCTGTTGGACTAGCAGGCGCTTGGGTAGTTGGTTCAATGGCCATGCTCGGAATAAATTGGAATGTTTTGACTATAATGATCACTGCTCTAACCATAGGTCTTGGGATTGACTATTCCATTCACGTTTGGAGGAGATTTGAGAAAAATAGAGGATCTGGGATGGGAGTATGGGAGTCAATGAGAGAGATGTACGCCACTACTGGGACTGCCCTCTTGATGTCTGCAGGTACAACGATTTGTGGATTCTTGGTACTGATGTTATCCCCCATACCTGTAATCAGCGACTTCGGAATAGTTAGCTCGATCGCTGTTGCATTCTCACTTATTCTATCGCTAATTGTTCTGCCAGTCCTCCTGGCTGCTGAAGTAAGAACATCTAATGGGGCTAATTAGGCTCTCCGATGAGTTCGATTATCTTGTCCATATCTAACCCTTGTTCTCTGGCCACCAAGGACAGAGAGAGCCACAGAGTGACCGGCCCTAATGCCCTTCTTTTCCTTTGAGCTCGTCTTACGACTTCTTTCTGAGTCAGGCCCGATTCTTTGGAAATCCATGATATAATTGGCTTAATGCTAGCTTCGGCCCAGTCAGGAGGATAATCCTGACTGCTGGATAATTCAATCTTTGGCTCGTTGATCTTGGTTTTACTTCTTGAAGTATCAATCTGGGTATGATTTGGTGTGAAGCTAGGTGGATTCATCAGTCTCCTAACCATGGGGGTCCACCCCAATGGAGGAGGGGAGCTGCCTATTCTTGGATCAGGAGTAATGAGCCCCTCGGACCTGATCAACCAGCCAGTTTGACAAAGTGATTCTATTATTTCGGATGCTGAGTCGGGACTAATCCAATGCAAATCCAATGCCCACATTCTCGCTAGTTCCTGTTCAGAGAGTCCCTGAGTCAAAGAATTGGTGAATGTTGCGTGTATGAGTCTCTCTATCTCCTCAGCCCCATCCTCCATGTAATCCCAGATAAGTGATTGACGGATATGGCTTTTCATGCACACTTTATGTCACTCACTTGAATAATGACCATGGTGTGCGGGGGCTGAGAGCTATGGCAAGAGAATATATCGCCAGAGACCCTAGGACGGGCAAGCCTCTCAGGAAGTCTCGTGCGAAGAAAGACTCTGATATTCGAGCATTGTTACCTGAAAGCGGCATCTGGGAGTCAATTCCGAGATCCGAAATAATCGGATTGGCTTCTGGAGATATTGGGGCCATAGACCTTCCACGTAGTGCTGGAGGTGGATTTGCTAGGAGAAATGATGGCATCAGGGCACTGAACAGAGTCTTGGAAAGTGATGTTGAGTCCGCTCATGGAATACTCCTGGAATGTTTGGATGATGATTCAAGTTCGATTAGGGCTGTCGCTCTGGAAAGTATGCCCTCGTTTTCCCTGAGGAAGCATGAGGGGTTGATCATGTGCCTCTCTGACAGACTAATGGATGAGTCTATTGATGTTCGGAGAGAAGCCATGAGTTCTCTCAAGAAAATGGCCCCTGTCTTTCCATCTGGATGTGAGCAATTACTCAGGAGGGAGCTTCGTCATGAGGACTTGAAACACAGGGAAAACGCATTTTCTGCTCTGAAATCGACTTCGGAAAGGTGGGCTGAAACTGGTTGCCTGCATATTGACGAGCTTATTCGAGAGGATGATGTAGACTTGAGGAGAAGGGGCGCGTCAATCCTCAGAGTTCTGACCACGAAAGCTGGAGCTGAGGGATGGGATCTGATTGGCTGGTGCTTGGAAGATGAAGATGCGGAAGTAAGGAGGCGGGCGTCGAGGACTTTGGCTTCATTGGCTGGCGTAGAGCCACGAATCGCTGCCATTCTTGTTGAAGTGGCCATGTCTGATGACGACTCTATTGTTAGGAAGTCGGCAATTGGCGCTCTTAAGAAGTTAAACATGGAAAGTCCAAGAGTCTCCAGAATGGTTGTCGATGGGGCCAGAGATCGGGATTACGAATTGAGGAAGACCTGTATAGGACTTCTGTCCATAATTCTAAGTGGGACCGAATTGAGGGAAACGGCCAAGGAGCTTTTGCGTCAAGAAACTCGTCCTGATCTAAGAAAAAGACTCATGTCCCTATCAACTGACTTGGAAATGGAAGGAAATGAAGATCAGAAGAATAGCTTCCTGGCCCCTTTGGAACATGTCCAAGAAGAAGAAGAAAGTGACTTCGACATGAAGGTTATGAAGGACGGGAAGAAGGGTGAACATCATAAACACGAGTTAAGTCGGCCGGAAAGCGAGGGTGGCGTATGAGTGAGCATGTCGATGAAAAGGCCGAGAGATTTGAGCGTCTATGGGAAGGAATGACTCCCAAGGGATACAACCGCGCCAAGGCACTCAAATTCAGGCAATACATGAGGCAGCACGTCCTGCAGAAGTTCCACAAGAGGAAGCCTGCTCAGTTCACATCAGTTCAAGATAATCACTACAATCATAATTTCTCCAGCAAGGACCAGTTCCTTACTAAGGAGAACTGCAAGAAGTACTGGATGGGAGAGCTCCAGGCCGAGATCAAGGAATCGGAGAACTTCTGATTCTGAGGCGTTTACATGAATGAGTCTAGTTCAGGTTTTGATAGTTGGGGCCTAGAGGACTCCATATCCAATGCAATAAGAGAAAGGGGCTGGAAGGAACCGACGGAAATTCAGATTGAGTCCATTCCCCATGCCAGAAAGGGCAGGGATATCGTTGGCCAAGCCAGAACCGGATCTGGAAAAACAGCAGCATTCGGAATCCCATTGTTGGAGAAATGCTCTCCTATGGGTAGCATTCAGGCCATCGTACTATGTCCCACGAGAGAGCTTGCTGTACAGGTATCAGAAGAATTATCAGTTCTTCAGGGAAATAAGGGACTTTCCATACAGACAGTCTACGGAGGCACCGACATAGAAAAGCAGGCTAAGAAGCTTCAGGAGGGTTCTGATATCGTTGTGGGGACACCTGGAAGGGTCATTGACATGTCTAAAAGGGGCCATTTGAATCTCGAAACTATCTCCCTTTTCTGCTTAGATGAGGCCGATAGGATGCTTGACATGGGATTCTTCCCAGATGTTCTTTGGATCTTCGAGAAGACTGTAAACAGGAAGCAGACTCTGTTGTTTAGTGCTACTTTCCCGCAAGAGGTTTTGGATGCAGCTGAGGAATTTTTGACTGATCCGGTACATGTAATGAGCGAGGATTTGGAAGTGGAAGTTCCAGAAATCGATCAATACGCAGTTAGGATAGGTAGAGCGAACAAACTCTGGGCCTTGGGGAGAATCTTAGGGAATTCTAACGAAGGTTCCCAAATTCTAATTTTCTCAAATACAAAGAGAATGGTCGATCTAATCGTCGAAAGGCTAGGAAAGTTTCGTTTCAAGGCAGTTGGGTTACATGGCGACATGGCACAGGGGAAGAGGGAGAAGGTTCTCAACTCGTTCAGAGACGGCTCTGAAAGAATTGTTGTAGCGACAGATGTTGCGGCTAGAGGATTGGATGTTGATGGAATTACGCACGTCATAAACTATGACTTACCGGATGACACCGAGGTGTATGTTCACAGAATAGGAAGAACTGGGAGGATGGGCAGAAAGGGAGAGTCTTGGAGCTTCGTTTCTGGCAAAGAGGTCCAGCTCATAGACAAAATATGCTCTACATGGGGCCTGACCATACCTTTCATTGATCCACCCGCACTTCCTGAAGGAAGAGATAGGGATTTCGTTCCAAAAAGAGATGATTGGGATGAGGTCTCAGACCCATTCGGAATGGTCAGGGTAAAAATGGATATGACCGATTCAGGTAAAACCCGTAGAGAAATTGTGGATTGGATTGTTTCCGAGGCTAGAATACCTGAGATTGCGATTGGAGAGGTGGATCAAGACTCTGAAAAAACAGTTGTTGAAATCCATGTCGAGAAAGTTGCATATGTGATTGATGTGATTAAAGGAAGAAAATTCGATGGCCATTCTTTGAATCCGGAGATAGAGGGTGCTTGAGCGTCGGATTGAAACGGGCTGTCTCTTTGGAGGTAGTGTGGATCAGGTGAGTTCAGAGCCTAGGATTTTGAATTTGTTGGGATTCTTCTGTCCGGTTCCAATAAATGAGACCAGGATCGCTCTTTCTAGGATCTCGAAGGGCGAGACTATCGAAGTAGTATGCGATGACCATGAAACACTAAGGGACATACCACTCCTATGCGAAAGAATGGGTGCAACTGTTTTATCCGTTGAAGAAAACTCAGGCGAGTTTACTTTCTTGATTAGAAATTCAAAATCTTCGGAGGCCCTCTAGTGTCTTCAAATGGATTTAGAATAACGGAGAGGGAGGAGGTTCCAGCTGATGCCAAACTTCCAACTGAAAATGGTGATTTTAGAATTCGTGTTTTTCACGATACCATCAGTGGCCTAGATCATGTGGCGCTCACTCTTGGAGAAATGGGAGGGCCTAGCCCCGTCCTAGTAAGAGTCCACTCCGAATGTCTTACAGGGGATGTTTTTGGAAGTCTGAGGTGTGATTGTGGGCCCCAGCTAAATTCGGCAATTAGACAAATACAAGAAGTTGGATGGGGTTGTATTGTGTATCTAAGACAAGAGGGCAGGGGAATTGGCCTACATGCTAAGATTCAAGCATACAATCTTCAAGACAAGGGTGCTGATACCGTAGAAGCTAATTTACTACTTGGACACCCCGTCGATGCCAGAGACTACAGCATTGCATCCGAGATCATCAGGGCTGTTGGAATCCATACTGTATGCTTGCTCACCAATAATCCGGACAAGGTTGGACAGCTTGTCTCAAATGGTACCAATGTTTCTGAAAGAATGCCGTTAATCGAAGGAGTCGTTGACGAGAACAGGGACTACCTCTCAATTAAGGTAGATAAAATGGGCCATGACATCCCTGAAGACAAGCTAGGCAGCTAATCAGAAATGGGGCCGTGACCGGGACTTGAACCCGGGCCGGCGGGACCACAACCCACCGTGCTAACCGCTACACTATCACAGCCGTATGTGATTAGTCGGGCGTATTCCTATTTATCAACAGTTAGGCAGGTATTGTTCACAGGACCAACGGGTTGAAGCACTATGCATCTCGTCGCATAGATATGAACGGGCTTAGAGGGTGCATGGCTATCATCTCAATAATGCTCATTTCTACGCAAATTGGACTGATTGTCAGTGCGGATGCAGTTGTTTCTGTTAAGGAAAATGAGACTCTAGAAGCTGGTTCTTTCGAAGACAGCACCTTGTGGACTATTTCTTCAACATCTGGATTCAGTCAGAATTCTGCTCAGTATTCCAGGGGGATGGTAGCCGATGACGAATTATCATTCACCCACGATAGACCGGAGAACTTTGGTGAAATCACTTCATGGTCCAGTTTCAGTCCAACTTCATCAAACTACAGTACCGGCAATCCTGACGGATTCTACACATGGTCCAGAGGACCCAATATAACATTGGAAGGCTTTGACTTCAATTCGATGGATTCATTGATTCTGGCTAATGTGTCCCTAGTTATTCATTTTGAAATACCTGACGTACTCTATTCCGATAGTGTGAGAATTATTCTTGGAGGCACTGGTAGTGAAAAACTGGTAAAAACGTACACTAGAACTATTTCTGGAGTATACAAGATGAATAATCCGTTAGTAGTCCCATTGGATGATCAAGCACAATGGACTTGGGACCTTATCCAAGGGGCTTATGTAACAATAGACTACGTTTCCCAAGGAGGCGGTAGTGATGACTCAGAGGTCAGGGTAGATGCAGTTGGCATCAAAGCGAAGTACCTTCAGCCTTGGTATTCCTTTGAGAATGTCAAAGCCACTCACCAACTAAACGGATTTGGAATGCCAGTGCTAGACTTCGGACCATATGATGGGTTTGTCGACGGCCTAATCGCAGAAACCTGTGGACTGACTCCCGCGGCTGAAGCTCCGGGGACATGGGACTTTACAGTTGAAGCGCCATACAATCAAGAGTTGGGCAGGATCCACATATTTGGAGAAGGCAATTTTACAGTTGAAGCAATGCCACAGGGACATGCTTCAATGGAAAATTGGCAAACATATGAGAATGGGGATCTATTGTCTGAGAGAGACGTTGCAAATTCGATAAGAGTGACAGTTTTTGATGGTTGCATTAGTCTGGCTAGGGTTGACGTCAATGATCCACAGTTGGTAGTCAGTGGAACTATCAGTGGAGATATTGCAGGACTTTCACAGACGGGAAGTTGGATTAAGTTCGCATTGGGTAGTTATTTGATCAATAGCGTGCCAATCAACCTTGGTGATTTTGAATTCTCGGTACCGATCGGTCATGCCTTGCCAAGTGAGTCCGATTCAGAGGAGTTTGGAATAGCATCTAGGTTCCAGTGGGCATCGAACGGTTCTTCTGAAACTGTAGTTGTACACATAAATAGTGCAAGTATCTCAGGAGGCTACATCATTGAGTGGGACAGAGATCCCGAATGTATTCCGCTGAATGATATTGATTTGGTGGAGGACGGGGGCAGTGTCCTAATACCGCTAAGTGTGACATGTACGGACGACCTAACAAGCCCAACTGACCTAATCGTAGATGCCACCAGCTCGGTTGAAGAAGTGGTTGATGCGTATGGCGAAGGTAGTTCCCTAGTAATACAGCCAATGCCCGAGTCTTTTGGTGAGTCAACGATTACTGTAGTTGTGAGGGACCAGCGAGGCAACGAGTGGGTAGATTCATTCAAAGTCGATGTCACAGAGATTGAGGATCCCCCTAGGATCGAAGGACTGCCCATGGCGGTATATGTTGAAATCGGGGAGGTTGCAGAGCTTGAGATCGAAATAATAGATCCAGATACTGAAAATCCAACAATTTCAACCAGTCGTTCATGGGCGACATATTACGATGGAATTCTGAGAATGAGCCCTGTGGAAACCGGGGTACATTCAGTGGAGATAGTCGTAAATGATGGAAATAGCCAGTCTTCCCAAATTATCGATATTGTGGTTACCTCAAAGCCGGACCTTGTTGTTGAAACTGTATCTATATCCGATTCAGATGCCGGTGAAAGTGGGTTAAAGGACGGAGAAATAGGGAGAATTGTGAGTTATATTCGAAACGAGGGGATGGGGGATGCAGGAGGTGTCGAAGTAAGGTGCTACCTCGATGAAGCACTAATTGGAACCTCGACAATTCCCAATGTGCCCCCGGGAGAGTTAGAGGAAGTACGGTGCGATGCGGTTTTCCAAGGCCCTGGGATTCAGATGGTTAGGATTGAAGTGGATAGCTCTGGTTCGATATTGGAGACCGATGAAGGAAATAATGTGATGGAACTTGAGGTCACCGTTGGATCGAATAATGTATCGTCATCTGAAAACAGCAGCAATGACAGAAGCAATATTATTCTGGCCATCTCCATAGGTTTGATGATGATATGCCTCGCTGGCCTTCAGATTGGACCAGGAAGGGTGAAGAAGCCGTACAACAAGAATCGGAAGTAGAATTTCAGACTACACCAATGGCTGATAATCATAGATTCCCGGGCAATGGTTATAGATGCCATGAATCGGAATGATTCTCCCCACTATGGAGGAAATGGTATGATGAAACTGATTATTAGACTGGAAACAGATGAGTGGGTCTATGAAGAGCATGAGATCGTTTAGGACGATTTGGTCCAGCTTTGAGGATACGTTCCCGGGCTCATCAGGACTGACTTTGGTTTGGCGACCTCTCCCGAACTTATTTCCGATAGTACATCAGTGTCTACACCTAATTCTGCTACTGCCACGGCCTCCCCTTTCAGGCTCTCTATCAAAACCAAAGATCCTGTCTTGATTCCGGGTGATGCCTTCACCACTCCGGGCCTAGCCAGTGATGCCCCATGGGAAACTGCAGCGGCGGCACCATCTTTCACTACTAGCTTTGGCAGATGTGAGAGTAGCCTCTCAATGGGGCAAATCAGTCTTCTGATCCCTCTATCATCCCCATGCTCTCTGTATATGTGAAGTGCATCTGTCAATTGCTGCATCGTACAAGCCATCGAGGAATCGAATGATCCTGCCTGAGTCCTATGTAATTCGATCAATTCGCACTTAGAGCCAACCATCAGTCCTAGATCTCTAGCGAGAGTACGAATATAGGTCCCCGCTTCGCAGAATACCTCGACTACAACGATTCTGGAGGAAGAATCTATGTCCAACAGGTCGATGCTGCTGAAAATACGACTCCTGACCCTTACTTTTACTGCAGATTCTTTGGGGGGAACGTTGTATGACCTGCCAACCAAGGAAGATAGGGCATCTCTGATCCTATTCTCGTCCACCTCACCGGAGAATCTCATTACGCCGACATATCTCTTATCCCCCGATAGGACAATATCAGTTAGCCTAGTTGCCCTTCCGCACAGAAGAGTTAGGACCCCTGTTGCAAATGGGTCCAATGTTCCACCATGCCCTAGCTTCTTGATTCCCAATAGATTTCTAGCCCATGCAGCTAGTTGGTGGCTAGTCGGCCCCCTTGGTTTATTGACGAGTATGACTCCAGAGCCCATTAGCTCATCTATGCTTCTTGAATATGGGTCAGTGCCACTTTTGGAATCAGTAGTGACAGAGTCTTGTAATGTGATTAAATCGATCATCAATTATCCCTCAGTTTGTCCATTACGATTTCCAAAACTTCTGAGGGGGCTAAGTTGTCCGCCTCAATAATGACGTTGTATGGCGACATATCATCAAGATCAATGCCATAGAGTTGTCTGTAACGAGCCATGTCATCTGAATTTCTTTGCAGTGCTGCCAAGTGAACCGATTCAAAGTCTCCACCCTCCCTGGACATTATTCTATTCGCCCTCTCAATATCTGAGACCTCGACCCATACCCTCAAGCAATCAATTCCTGCAGAATATGCCCACCAACCACTGAGTCTACTCTCAACTATCGAAGGTCCTTCATTTGAGGAGATAAGATCCTTCAGCATATCATCTAGTGACTTGTCCACTTCGAAATTTTCCCTACATAGTCTACTGAATTCCTCAACACTGAGGTTCATCCTTCTGGCTTCTTGTCTGAAGATGTCCCCCCCATTGACAGAATCCCATTCCATCTCAGTGGAGAGTAGATCAACTAGTGTGGACGTACCACTGCCAGGCTTGCCACTCACGGTAACCTTGAGCAGGAGATCACCTCCACTCGTTCCTACAAACGTCGCACCTTAATTTTCCATGTGATGTCCTGATGATCATATCAGAATCACAAGAGGGGCAAGTTGTTCCTTTCATCGGAGGGGCAACTTGAGTATTACCGCCCTTGGCCCTCTCTTTATGTTCATTTTTGATGCCCGTCTTCCTAGGGCCGGCTCTCCTCCTCTGAGCCTGGCGAGTCCTAGATGCAGACGACTTAGATTTGTCCTTTGGATCTTCAAGCATGTAAAGGAGCGGCTCTGGGATGGGTTCTGCAGCCAAAACCAATGGATGCCTCTTGTATCTGATAATTTTGATGTGCCTGTCGATAATTCTTCCAAGAGGGGCACTCATGGTGATGTAAGATGCAATCCATGCAGGTATAATCCAGAATATTCTCTCAGAGAAGCTCCATGTGGGCGCCCATGGCAGACTGACATATGAGACCCTGAAAGCCTCTATAGAGGCCGACATCCATGAGAAAATGGCAATGATGAATACTATAGTGAACATCATCGGCCTGAACATCTCAGCCTGAGTAGCCATATTTTCGGGACCGAGTGCCATTTGGAGCTCTTGCATTTTGTTAATCCTACTGGTATCCCTCTCCATCCTTGCCTCTCGTAGCTGCTTTCCGATCTGCTTACCTCTGTGAGCATTGTGAGCCTGCTTCATGGAGTCAACAAAGAACGATCTGATTATCGTATTCACAACCATTATGCTTGAGCCGACGACGAAAACCGTTGGAACGAAGTATTGGCTATGAAAGGGGAGAGCTGGCTCAATTATTGATCCTGCACTGAATGAAAGCCCGATTCTGAGAGGCGGGAAAAGCATCAGTGCGAGCATCACTACCATCATCACCAGCATTGGGCCCATCATGGCTGATAGGGCCTGCATCTGTGCATCGGCAGGGTTCGTAGCCTCGGCCATGTGCTTCGGCATACTAAGACAACAATCAACACTTCGGTTACAATTAGTCATTTCATGATATAAATGAATAGCCGCAGACTACACATGAGGAAGATCCGATTGATGACTCAGTACCGCATATTGGACAGTTTGGGGGTTTTTCATCTTCTGACTCTTCAAGATTAGCCTCAGGCTCGGGCTCCGGCTCCGGCTCCGGCTCCGGCTCTGGCTCGGGCTCGGGCTCCGGCTCCGGCTCTGG
>PBZE01000041.1 GCA_002730095.1 Methanobacteriota archaeon
GGCCTCTCAAACTTCAGAGCATCCACGGATACTGTCACGAACTCTTCATGAGCGAACTTACTAGCAGCTAGTCCTGCCGCCCTGTCCATTATTGACATGAGATGCCCGCCAAACAGAGTATTCAGTGCATTCGTATCCCCCGGGAACACCTCGTCCAATAGTACAACAGGTTCAATGGATCGCGGCTCCCCCATGCTTCTCAAACCGATGCCGGGGTCTGCCCCCCTTCAATCCTCCATCTAAAATCGTAAAAAATACGATATTCTACCGCTTAATTGAACCGAAGAATCCCTTCGGACATACATGACCGAGAGCTCCCTGTCTTGGAGAGAGGTAGTTATTCAGGATCCAGAAGGGGGCGATATAGTGCTGTGGCCACACCTTCCTTGCGTGATTATGCCGAAAAAGGTAAGATCGAGAAAAATATGGGATGGATTGGCTCTCACGATGTCGACAAATGACTTCCTATACATGATGGAAGACTATGAAAAAGAGAAGCTGAGTCCCGGAGTTAATGTTGAAGCTGCAATATCATCAGGCACTTTGCTATCTCGACTTCTGAAAGATCTCAGGGAACTCAACATTGATGGCCCTCACATCCCTGATCCTGAGGCCGTAAGACTGGTCTCACATGCCAAGAATGCAAGGGGGGGACTACCGATATTCTTAATCGAGCCAGAGATTGATGATGAGATGTGGTTTGAATGGCTCTCTAGATGTGCAGAAATGGAAGTCAGGATAAGTTCTCTACTTTCTAGACTAACCACGGCAAAAAGATGGAAGAAGCACGCTCAAAATGCAGTATCCAAGATTGACAATGATGCTGATATAGATTCTGAATTAGGCGCTGCATCAGCTACATGCTATGCATGGGACAGTGAGATGAACAAAGATATTGGAAACGAGCTCAGTGAAGAAAGAGATATGCGTTTTGCGGCGAGGATTAGAGGGGCTCTGGCAGATCTCAAGAGTAGTAGCATTGATGACGATGAAACGTCACAGCCCACATTAATGGTACCCGTTCATCAAGCTAGGCTCCCCTCTTTGGTGGATGCCATCCGTAGCTGGCCAGAGCCAGAAATGATTAGGAGAATGTAAAAATGAGTATTACACCAAAATTCATGATCGAGACTCAGAATTTCAGATTTACACCAGCGGTGCCCGTAAATCATGATGATGCAATTTCCCTTGCTTCAGGTACAAGAGCGGGAGACTATGTCGTCGTTTCACACGAGGAGCCAAGAGCGACATATGTAATCGAGCCAGAAGGATCTATTCTTGTTCACGGCCTTTCCAGGGCGGAGGTCGCCGAATTAGCTGTTCAAGAGCTACTGTTGACAATGGGACTCCCACTAGAGGGACTATCGATGGAATCAGGAGAGCTGATTGTTAGCTTCTCAATGGGCCGAAATGTAAGCTTTGATATTGCCGAAAGGAGGTTTGCAGACATAATGTATGATTCCCGAATAGATGCTCTCAGGATTAACGCATCACTTCACAATGCCACAATCATTCTCTATGACAATGGCAAGGGAGTTGTACTAGACCAATCTTCCCGAAAGGTGTCCGAGATGGCCGTTAGGCATTGGGCCGAGAAGCTAGACAGCGAAGATGCTTTGACGTGAGATAATGCTAGTCAATGGAAAGTGGGAAGGCCCAATAGTTGACCAGCATATGCATCTAGACAGAGAAAATAGGTTCATTTCTGCAGCACAAGAGTTTTCCAGAAGCGGTGGAACAGGAATTTTTCTGGTTCACAAGCCTTCCTTCTCAAAATCATTACCTACCGATTTAGACGGATACAGGACAGTTTACAGAAATACGATAGAAATGGCACAAATCGTCAGAAAAAAAACAGAATTGGAAGTAAATGTCGTCTTGGGGCCTCATCCAGTTGTCTGGGACCTCCAGGCTAATGAAATAGGATTGAAGGAATCTTCAGAACTCCACATATCAGCTGTCGGCTTAGCCCTAGATATGATCGAAGAGGGGGAAGCGGTGTGTCTTGGAGAGGTAGGCAGGCCTCATTACGAAGTATCGGAAGATAAGTGGTCCGAGGCAAATAGAGTACTTCTAGAAATAATGCAGATGGCGGCGTCATCAAAGTCCCCTATTCAGCTACATGTCGAGGATAACGGGAATCAGACCTGTAGGGAGATTGCTTCCATGTGCGATAAGGCGGGACTGCCCAGGAGTAGGGCAGTCAGACATTTCGCCCCACCGGATATCAGTCAACAAAAAACCTCTGGACTACCTGTGACTGTGAGTATGGGTAAAGGAAGCATCGAGGGAATCTGCTCCACAATCAGCGGAAATTCTTCCTCATGGGGAATGGAGACAGATTTCCTAGATGACCCTAGGAGGCCAGGGGCGGTTTTAGGGCCAAAGACGATACCCAAGAGAACACATCAACTCTGTCAAGCACTGAATTCAAAGGGATGGGCAGAGGATGAGATTGAGAATTGTATGCTAAATGTACATGATAGGTGGATTTCATCCACATATTTCTAGCCAAACTTAGTTTTGGGCGTGAATGTCATTACAGCCCCCGCAATGAAAAGTACCAATGACGAAGCGAAGAAATCAAAACCAGAAAGTCCCAGATCAAAGTCGAGCTCGTCAAACCCCATTTTCCAAAGAGGGCTGTTCACCGGCATGAACAAAATCATCAGTAAAATGCCAATACGCTGTCTTAGGAGCACATGCATCGGAACGCACACTCTCTTTTCAAGTACTGAGTCCAGATGTCTCCACAACCGAATCGGTTTAGAGACACTATACGTTCGCCTAGCCCGAGCGCCTGTAGTGAAGGGGTTATCACAAGAGGTTTCCAACCTCTTGTCCCGGGTTCAAATCCCGGCGGGCGCACCACTTGACAAACTACCAGTGAAGCATTGAAACGCTCGGCTCTCTGCGAGGTAGCATGTCAGGGGAGAGTCACTCCAAAACCAAGGAAGGAATGGCTGTCACATCGATCAGTAAAGACAATTCAGACCTTCTAGAAGAAAGACAGGTAGTAGGGCGTAAGATTTGGAGGATTTTTCCATACGTGATGGCATATTGGCAGAGGGCACTCGGAGGCCTCTTGGCGAACATGGGTGCCAGAGTTTTCGATCTGATACCATTCATTGCTATTGGGATGGCTGCAGACTACTACAATCCAGATAACCCCCAATTCACGAATTCTAGGGTAGAGAATTTCGTAACCATAGAGGCAATACCAGATCTTGGACCAATAAGCTCAACTGAGCTGGGGTTCGGTCTACTGATTTTTGCATCATTCGTAATCTTGGCCATCTTCCAAGGCTTCAGCAATCAACTTTGGCAGTCAATAGCCTACAAAGCCCAACATGACATCAGGATGGACGCTACTAGGTCACTTCTGGACATGGAAGCCTCTTATTTCGAAACCCGTCAAACTGGAAACCTAATGTCCGTCCTATCTGCCGACGTTGCCCAACTAGAGGATATAATATCCGATTCAACCACCAGTATTATCAGGATTTTCACAACTCTGTGTACTGCATTTGCAATCCTGTATTGGATGTCTCCAACACTCTGTATGATTCTTTTCGGGCCACTAATTATGATCGTCCCGATGGTTATATGGTTCTCAACTAGGGTACAGAGAAAATACCGTAAGCAGAGGGAGAGTACAGGCGGAATTATTGCCATCCTCGAAAATGTACTATCTGGGATCACCATTGTTCAGGCGTACAATGCGACAGGTTTTGAGAGAAACAGGGTTGAGAATCAGAGTGGCAATTACAGGGATCAAGCTGTTCAGGCAGCTTTCATCAGGAACAGATTCATTCCAGGATTCCATATAGTTGCTGGAATCTCATTTGGACTTCTGGTTTCTGCAGGAGGGTGGCTAATGAATTCCGGACAGATCAGTGTGGGCCAATTTGTAACATTCCTACTGATATCCACTAGGATGACAATGCCATTGTGGATCCTCGGAATGCTACTAAACCAATTGCAAAAAGGCGAGGCAGCATCTAGGAGAGTTTTCGCTGTGATAGACTTGGAACCGTCAATATATGATAGAGAAGGGGCAATTCCCCTCGAAGAGCCAATCAGAAGTGTGTCATTTGATGATGTATCTTTTGCTTATCCATCTTCGTCCTCTAATGTCCTCAATGGAATAAATCTGAATGCATCATCTGGACAATTTCTCGGTGTAATGGGGCATACTGGGGCAGGAAAAAGTACCATTCTGAAATTGATCGAAAGGTTCTATGAGCCGCAATCTGGAAAGGTACTGATCAATGGCAAAGACATCAATGATTTTTCTATCGAATCAATCAGGTCAAGAATAGGATTCGTCTCTCAAGACCCCTTTCTCTTTTATGGAACAATAAGGGATAATGTGTCCTATGCTAGAGATGCTGAAGAAGGAGAGATTCACAATTCTTTGAAATTGGCTGGGGCTTCAGAGTTCATCTCCCAGCTACCCAATGGACTAGATACAATGGTAGGCGATAGAGGAGTGATGTTATCAGGAGGGCAAAGAGCGAGGATTAGCTTGGCCAGAGCACTGCTAAAGGACCCCGATCTATTGATCTTAGATGAGGCCAGCGCAGCCCTCGATGCTGAAACCGAGAAAAGGATCCAGCAATCACTTTTCGATGGATCCAGTGGGACAAAGAAGAGAATTACCATCGCAGTCGCCCATAGGCTGGCAACAATAAGGAACGCGGATGAAATAATTGCGATGGTCGACGGGGCGATCGTCGAGAGGGGCAGTCACGAGGCATTGCTATCCAATGAAAATGTATATGCATCCCAGTGGTCCATCCAAACCGGAGAACTCGACTCATAGGTGGGCAATTGGAAAGAATAGAGTGGGTAATGATTGAGCCTGGGTCAACATACGTCGGATCCAATAATCGTGCGATTTTCTTCGGTGCACCCGGGCCTCGTCATGAAGTAACCATACAATACCGATACGAGATCTCGAAGAATGCTATTGCACTATCGGAGGCCGATGCAATCTTGGAATCCGAAGGGACTTCAATTTCCTCGGAGTCAGAGTGGCAATTGGCATTTGATAGAGGTCTTATCAAAGGGGGAAAGGGAATCGAGTGCCTCTCAGATCGAATATCCTCATCATATTGGGGCAAGATATGTGATGGTAGGGCCTTCTCTCAGAGTGACTCCAACATCATGGTCTGTAGAGAGTGGAGAGGCCCAGATGCCATTGCAAAATATCTGCCAATAAATCCTGCTACAGAACAGATGGTGAGAATTGTAAGACGCGAAACCAAAGAGCCCAATCCAATCGCACCGAGATTGCCAATTAGGCAACCCATGTCTGGAATCGTACGAGAGGAGGCGATCATAGTCCTCATCCTTGGCGTAATCCCCTCCTTTTCGTGGGCATACTTCAATGCAAGTCCGGGATATATCGCTACTGGCTGGCCGGGACTCGTTCTTGGAGGGATAATTCTAGGACTATTGACTGGAATCTTCTGGAGGCCAATACAACCAACTTGGTGGTCAGAAGGGTCGCGAATGTTTCCTCGGAGGTAGAGAAAGTGAACGAAGAAAACTCCAGAATCATATGGGCCTACATTCAGGAAGCGGGAGATAATCTGAAGGGAAATCTTCCCCCCTCGAGGAATCATCCAAGTGGCAGGAATCCATATGCGCATGTAGCCTTGTGCGTGAAGAATAAGTTTGGAAAGTCGTACAAGGAAGTCCCGGATGAAAAACTCCCGGATGTGATTGAATACATCGACTACCTAGTGGAAAATCCGACATAGAGGCTATCGGGACCTATCGTCAATCTGCAAACCAGATCGGCCCGAAAGCCTCCTCCATCTTCCACGAAGTACTCCCATCCCATAATTCCAATGCAGGGTAAATGTGACAATCGGAGATAGGAAGATGGTCAGCATATCTTTACTTGGAGAGTTTCCCTTAGCGGCTCCATACCAAGCTATGATATTGTACAGAACGATCAAGGTAGGCAGTGTGTGTACACCAGCTCTTGGAAACCCAATAGGTACTGTGGAAACCCGTATATCCCAAAATTCTGGCCAAGCCATTCCCCCATTACTAGCTCCCCAAATGAAGAATCCGAATGCCAATAATACAATTGGAGGGAATAGTGCTACCAACGTGTGGGTAAAATGGTGAAGCTCGCGATATCTTTCGCTGGCCAGTGTCCTGACTAATCCATAATTGGAGATTTGCTTCCTAACTCTTGATAGATTCCTACGTCTATGCCAAATAACGGATTCTCTATCTGTCCACAGTTTATGGCCTGAAATCCTCAATCTGTGGTCGAGAAGGACGTCCTCGGCACCAATCGCACCGTCATCAAATCCCCCCACGTCCTCCAATGCAGACCTTCTGTAGGCAGAGTTCACACCAGGAAGTTGATGCACCTCCTCTAATTCCTCGGTTCCGACCTTGCCATAGTTTGTTCCAGCCGTGAAAATTGCACTACAGAATGTCACGTCGATAACTCTCTGCCACAGTGTCGACTCATCTGGTGGGGCAAAATTGGGCCCCCCAACTCCAGCTACATCATCTCTATCGAACCACCTCACTAGCTTCTCAACCCAGTCCACTGGGACGATAACATCATCGTCAGTGAAGAATACGAGTTCCGACTCAGTCTCTCTCAATGCGACATTACATGCATCTGCCCTAGTCCTCGATCCTTCATCATCGATGTACTTGACTCCCTTGGCCTCAGAAACCCTCCTCCCCTCGTCACTATCCGGTCCGACCACTACAATGTCTAGATTTGAATAGGTTTGAGCAAGCAGACCGTCAATTGTGATCCCCAGCTCAACATGGTTTCCTACAGAAGGAACAATGACGCATACAGAGCCGCCCATGCATCGCGGTAGGTCCACACGTATTCAAAACAACGCTGCTAAATCAAGGATCATTAGTGACTCTGGGGGCTAGGAAGTATGTCCAACTGGCCCCTCCCTCATTGCTGTTCCATGACATTCTGAGAGGGTACTTTTCCTGAAACTCGACCACTACCTGTTCAGTTAGCCCACCTGCAAGCTTGCGTGTTAGCGGATCAAGGAATTGGAGGGAATATGTTGAGCTGGTCGGAGAGGGTGAGCTGAGCTCGCTCAGTTCTCCCGACTCAAACGAAACAGTAACACTCTCGCCCGCTTCCTGATCGGCCGAAACAATCATTTTCGTACTATCTAGACTCATATTTACAAGCTCACCCACCATTTTAGCTGCCCTAAGGGCCCTGGAAAGTTTGTCTGACGCAATGGTGGCGCTGTGATTAATTTCCAATTCGGGGGTCTTTGGCTGAGTCATTGTTCCTACATCCAGGCCCCTGAGTATCCTGTGGACCTCTCCAACTCTGACATTAATCGCCCCGACGGCGTCATCGTAGTCTATTTCCACCAAGTCACTTGGCCCAGCGAGGCTGAGCAAGTCCCTCATCTTACTGAGCTCGATACCAATCTCAACTGGCTCCACCTCATAGGTCTCGAAGCACTCATCTCCTATGGTTGCAGAGAGTAATGCCACATGTGATCCATCGACCACAATTGTATGCAGCCCCTTCTCCCCCCACACTAGTTTAGCTTCCTCTGCCAAGACAGAAAGAAGATCAATAATTTCCCTCATCAGTTGGGTATTCGCAGTCACTCTTAGCATCTTATCGCACCTTTGAGGTAGGAGGGGGTCTTTCATCCTTCGGAGACGGCTCATAGAGACATTACTGATATTCCCTAAATTTCTTCCCACAGTTCTTGCACGTGCAAACCTTAGTTTCCGGTTCGTCCGAGCTTCTGGTTTGCATTAAGATAACGTAAATTTCATTCTTGTCACACTTGGGGCATCTGATGTCTCCGACCCTAAGTACTCCCTTCCCTCCTTCGTCCTCGACTACTTCTGTAAGGTGTTTGAGGTCCTTCGTCTGCCCCGAAGAACGCGCCTTGCTCAAATCGATAGTTTCACCTGTCATAGGGTCAGTAAACTCCGCTCCCTTGCCATCCTTGCCAGTCAGCGGACCCTCATAACCACAGGTATAGTTCGTACACCTAATATTCCCATTGGGCTCCATAAAACCTAGAGTTCCACATTCCGGACAAAACATCTCTCCAACTCCTGCCTCAAGGTACAGACATACCAGTGCTGAGCCAACCGACTATTCAACTATTCTACAAAAGGCGTGTAAAATACGCCTAGGACATCATTTCTATTGTAGTGCGATATCCAACCATTGCCAAACCAATGCTCCCGAAAATTGTCACTATCAAGTAAGCGACGGCAGAAGACACAGAGTCATCCGAGTACTCAACATAGTCCATGGCAAATGCCGACATCGTAGTAAAAGATCCGAGAATGCCCGTTGCCAGAATGGCAATCGCCCCCTCGCTTACATCAAAGCCAGCAGACATAGCCCCGAAAATCACTCCCAAAAGAAGTGAACCAATTAGATTGACACTGATTGTCGCATATGGACTAGAATCAGGCTCGAAAGAACTCTGCACAACATATCTTAGTGTTGCTCCGATAGCTCCTCCAATGGCGACCAAAGCCAAAAGACGACCATCCATGAGGTGACATCGAGCGATGACGTTTGACTCCTTCTGTATTCATCGATACTTCCGGACCGTTGAAGGGTGAGGACCGGATGCGCCATACATGGAGGTCAGGTACGACTGGAGACTATCCAGAGTAGTGGATGCGGATGAAAACATCCTCGATCAACTCGAATGGTCCCCCCCATCCTCAACAAATGCATTAGTTGAGAGACTTTCCGATCTACAATCGGGAAGAATCTCTCCCGAGGCTAGGGTCCTCAGTGAGAGATTCCCTGATGCGGCCCCTAATCCACTGGGGGCTATTTCGGATGAGAGATGGCCGGAGCTAACCCCGCAAGAAGCAGAAATGCTTTCTGAGGCATCTTTGCTACTAGCCAAGAGGGGCGTGGCAAAAGCTGCATCTGAGCCTGACAGAAGACTGGATATGCTATCTTCTTCATCTGTTGAGCTAAGGTCATCATGGACTACCCAGGAATCCAGAGCAGTTGAATGGGCAGGTCTCTTCTTACACGATCTCGATCTCGACCAGAAAAGAGGAGCAATCCCTTCATGTATTGCCAGATCAGAAAACATCTCTCAAGCGGCGTCTGAACTGGGGGTTTCCGCTCCTGAACACATGCCTACCGATTCTGAGTGGGCAGCAATGAATTCACAAGCCAAAGGAGTCGTCTCCCTTTCAGAGAGACTGGCTATGAACGAAGAGGCAACCAGAGAACTAGCATCTTCCCACGTACCCACACTCTCCTCTCTGATTGGGCCACTAGGGGCCGCTAGAATGGTAGTTCTTGCTGGAGGAAGGGAGAGACTAGCCAGAATGCCCAGTGGCAGCTTGCAGGTCCTGGGGGCCTCAGGGGCAATGGCTGCACATAGGAGAGGGGCACCTCCTCCGAAGCACTCCCCCGTTCTGTTCTCGATGCCTCTGGTAAGTAGATCACCTCGTTGGGTTCGTGGAAAAATCGCACGATTTTTGGCCGGAAAATGCTCAATTGCAGTAAGAATCGATCACTTTGGAGGTCAGACGTGGGACGAAGACAAAATCAAGTCCATACATTCCCAAGCAGAGGAAATAAGGGATAAATTCCCCAAGCCCAAGAAGAGGGGTTAGCCAATGCCTAGGAAACCGGTCTCATTGGGTTGGGGGGCCCGGAGAGAAGGCAAGTCACTGTGGTCCCGTAATGCGAACAAGGGAATATCAGTCAGAGGCGAGAGGAGGAAGAGAGACGGAAGGGTTGAGTGGAGGAGATGGGATCCCTCTAGGTCAAAGGTAGCTGCAGCACTTCTATTGACCTCACAAGAACCATCCGATTTACTCCCCCGACCTGGAGACACATGCCTGTATCTCGGAGCCTCATCGGGTAGTACTGTGAGTCACATCCATGATATGGTCTGTGGGTCAGATAACCATCACAAAGGGCAGATTATCGCCGTCGAGATATCGCCCCGAATGATGAGGGACCTCAGTACCCTAGCAGGAGACAGAAACGGCCTAATTCCAATTCTTTCCGATGCCAGAGATGTAGGCAGCTATGCGACGGTGATGAGGGATAAGGCACACTGGATCCATCAGGATCTATCTATTGCAGATCAGGCAGAGAACTTCATTTCGATTGCTAAGAGTACCCTTCGCGAAGGGGGGGTTGGGCTGTTTAGTCTGAAAGCCGCCAGTGAGAGGCATTCAGACGGAGATGATCACAGCAGGTTCTCAAGTGCCGAGAAACTTCTGGAGGAGTCCGAATTGGAACTAATCGAGAGGATAGACATTAGTCAATACCAGGATCAGCATGTGGTCTTTGTCGTCAAGCAACTATAGCCCGACAGATCCGATTAATCCGAATCCGGCTACTAAGAGGCCATACAGTCCGATTGAAAGATAGTTCATGATAAGGCCCGCAATTGCCATGCCTTTGTTCAAGTCATTCATTTCAGAGGCTTTCTTCAGTCCCATGTGCCCGAGAATCACCCCTCCAATGGTGCTGAATGGTGCAATACAGCCTGTGAAACACAAAACCGGGGATGAGATGTGTGAGAACCACGTCACAAGTCCCAGGACCATGCTCCATGTGGCCATATCATTGCTGGGCTGCATCATCATCATTGGTTGGACATAAGGCCCGCTCTGCCCCTGTTCGCCTCCTCCTCCATGACTTGGGGTACCTGTCAAGACGCCTTGCGCGCCCGCATTTTCTGAGTCGCCCCACCATTCGTCGGGCTTGCCTTCATCCATGCGAATCCTACTGGCACTATCGATATGAGCTTTCTCACAACCCACAGCTCTCAACAGATACTATCTTTGAGTCCCTAGCAATCGGAGATCCATGCCTGAGTTGCCAGAGGTGGAAACCGTCAGAAGGGGACTTGCTAGTCACTTGGTTGGTCGGAAGGTGGCCGAACTTCAATTGAGGAGAGAAGATCTAAGGTTCCCCTTTCCCGACAATTTCAAGGATCGAATCGAAGGCTCAGAGATCATATCAATAGATAGAAGGGCCAAGTATCTGTTAATTAGATTAAAAAACGGTATAACATGGCTCAGTCACTTGGGAATGAGTGGTAGATGGACTCTAATTGGAGACGATAGAAGAGGCATTCCCGGTAGGTTTTCTCATGGTGCCGCGATTGGTACGGGAGATGGCCCGCACGATTGGGTGGTGGCCCATCTGGACGATGGAGGCAGGGCAGTATACTCGGATCACAGGAGATTCGGAATCATGGATTGCTTCCCCACAGAACTCCAGGATGAAAACAGATTCATCTCTAATCTAGGTCCTGAGCCTACTCCTGATCACCTTTCGCCCATAGATCTGGCGAGAGCACTCAGAGGTAGGAGGACCCCAATTAAAAATGCGTTATTGGATCAGAGGATTGTCGCAGGACTTGGAAACATCTATGTCTGTGAGATCCTACATAGATCCGGGGTCTCTCCCAGAAGGATGGCATCAAATGTTGCCGGCAGATCAGGAGTATCGAAAAGGGTAGAGAGAATAACATACAACACTCACGCCGTGATTACCGAGGCGATCGATGCGGGGGGATCGACTCTTCAGGACTTCAGGGGCGTTGATGGCGATGACTCTCTCGGCTACTTCCCACATAATTTCGGGGCTTATGGGAGGGATGGCGAGGAATGCACCAAACCGGACTGCGATGGAAAAATAAGAAGGATCGTCCAATCCAATCGCTCCACATTCTATTGTCCCAATTGCCAAAACTGAGGCTAGATTTATGTCCCTCGCTCTCAAGGAGTTTCTATGACCGAAACTAGCACGAGCTCAAAATTGATAGCCGAATTCATTGGTACCTTCTTCCTCGCACTAACGATATGCACCGCAGCCGTTCACGGTTCCGCGGGGGATTATGCCCCATTCGCCATCGCAGCCACACTGATGGTGATGATATACGCAGTAGGGCACATTTCTGGCGCCCATTTCAACCCTGCAGTAACTGTTGCAGTTTGGCTAAGAGGGGCTTGTGAAAAGAGCGACGTCGTTCCATACATTTCAGTACAGGCATTAGCAGGGGTGCTCGCCGCTATTGTTTCTCAGGAGATTCTGCTTGCCGAGCCGTCCGTGACTGCAATCGATATGGATGCGACCAATGCACTTGCCGCAGAATTCCTCTACACCTTCGCACTGGTATACGTGATCCTGAATGTCGCGACCAGTGATGCCACTCAGGGGAATGGGTACTACGGAGCAGCGATCTCGTTCGTGGTCCTTGCGGGCGCTTTGACCGTCGGTGGGATCTCCTGGGGCTCATTCAATCCCGCAGTCTCTGGGGCCTTACTAGTCTCTGGAGCCATCGAACTAAGTGATTTATGGATTCATTTGGTGCCGCAATTCCTCGCAGGAGTTTTAGCGGTGCAAGCCTTTAATTCATCACTCCAAGAATAATCAATTTTTGATATAAAATCTTCAATTTGACCGTCTTTAGATTGGCTCCCCATACAATTCAAGTGCCCATTGGTAAGATGTTTTTTATCTAGGAAATAGCTTAGTTAATATACCGCCAATTGCAAGTGAATATCCCTGATTGGAGACAGTGCTCTTTTGAGAATTTAGCATCGCTAGATCTCTGAACGATCGAACAATTTGTCTTCTTATTTTAGGACGATCGAACAGGAAGGAATTGGATATGGATAGAACAGTACAATCTGGGTCAAAGTGGTCTTTGACCCTATTCAGAGATGGCAAGCAAGGGAACGTAAGCAAGCTAAGCGAGGCCACATTCAGATATGGCAGATGGGCGGATGAAATAGACGATATCAAACCAAGACTCCTTCCGAGTGGAGTGGTCAGGGCAATCGAGTATTCTCGAATATCTGAGGAGGCATTAGAGTCAGGATTCGAGCTGGAGATGTCACTCAGGGAACCAATCGGGCCCGGATGGATACCATTTGACATCGCACTGTCGGTGAGCACGGAGTTCGGCCCAAGGTTCCAGCGTCCACGCTACATATACGTCTCACCCGATGACGAATCATCCCTCAACATGGTACAAATCGCTCTCGGTTCTTGCGGGGAAACACCAATTGAGCCATCCGGCAGGCTCTGGATTAGGGCCGTGGAACTCTCAATGAGATCACTCTGCTGGGCACTGGAGAATGGTATTCTAGACTCTGAGGGGGCTGATCACGGCCAATTGACCCTAGCTCTGTGGATGGACCTTCCCGCTCCTGAAAAGCCCCTAAAACATGCAGAGCTAGCTCTACCAGGCCCTCCATCGGACCCATATGACTTCTTCAACAGAAGGTTCTAGGGACCTGTCACCAGTGACATGTTTTCTGGTCTACCAAGGACGGTACAGATGTGTAGTTCATTCCCCGATCATGGATTGCGAAGGTAACATGACCGAGGAGAGTAAGAATAAGCTGAATGAACTAATAATGACTGCACTCAGGTGGCTTGAGGCGCAAGCCGAACACCAAGAGTGGGCTAACAAGGACCGTGAGTGGTGGGCCGAAGAGGCAGCATGGGCCATGGTGGAGGAGGCCGACCAGTTCTCGTGGCTTTGGCAGGAAGAAATGTCCTAGGGGGGCACACTGTCACCAGTGACGCCCCCATTACTGGACAACGCACGCAAGAGGCATGCAAACCAGATCACTTGAGCCAGGAGACGAGATAAACTGCGAGACATGCTCTCAGAGAAGCACTACGGTAATCCACAGGAACTGGCTGGAGTGCGAAGGGTGCGGATGCCAGATTCAGGAGTACGACACAAGTCAGCAAGACAGGGTCGCGCTTGATGAATATGGGGCGATGTCCGGAAGAGGGCCTTCAACCAAGAGGGGCAAGAGAATCA
>PBZE01000042.1 GCA_002730095.1 Methanobacteriota archaeon
GAGGCCGGAAGCGGAAGAATAGTGAATGTAATATCCACGTCTGTCAGAGAGCCGATTGACAATATAGGACTTTCAAATACCCTCAGGGGAGCAATGGCTTCATGGTCGAAATCCCTTTCTAGAGAGCTGCATCCATGCATCACCATTAACAATATCCTTCCTGGCTTTACAGATACTGACAGACTTGGAAGCCTAGCAAGTTCGATTTCTTCAAAGACCGGGATTGGCGTCGAAGAAGTCCAAGCCAACTGGATGAATAGCGTCCCAATCCAGAGACTCATAGATCCATTGGAAACGGCATTGGCCATTACTTGGCTTTGCCTCCCCTCAAGTGGGGCGATAAGAGGGGTTAGCCTTGCTGTTGATGGCGGACGAATGCGTTCTATCTGAGTGATTCTATGGAATTTGATATTTTCTTTTCCATTTCCCAGACCCCCGATACTTCTGGCTTCGTTCCAACCGAGAGTCAGATGTTCTCCAGTTTTCTAAGTCAGGCGGAGCATGCAGATAGACTGGGTTTCGGAATAGGTTGGATAGCTCAAGCCCATCTATCCACGGAGGTTCAGAAGAGAAATGTTAGCCCTGTCGTCCCACACTACCCAGGAGAGGTCGGACTTTGCACCGACTTCTTCCAAATTGCCCAAAAGGTTCTTTCTAGGACAGAGAGAATGGAAGTTGGTAGTGCTGTTATGAGCATACTAGCTTCTGGGGGGCCTATTGCACAAGCAGAGAGAGTTGGTTCGTTCCTTACCTTACATGGACTCGATTCAAACGAAAAGAGGAAGTTGCATATCGGATTCAGTGCGGGAAGATTCGAATTCATGGCCAGACCTTACGGAATAGTTCCGAGGAATCCAGTAGAGGAGGCGGCTTGGCCCGCCCTAAGAGGTAGAATTTTCGCAGAAGCATCGGAGATTTTCCTCAGACTACTGAGAGGGGAAATACTCTCAAGTGAAATGGTGGGAAAAACCATCCTTACCAGAGATAACTTCAGGAGTGATGAGGATTGGTCTAATGTTCAGGAAAAGGCTTGCAAATACTTCGATCTAGAAGATTCTCCTGAATCAATAGAGATTGGAAATAGGTATCAATTTGAAGAAATCAAAATAATACCTCAAGATTGGGACAGGGGCCTTCTGAATCTAATACTTGGCAGTCACGATCCGAATCTCCAGAGAGAGGTAAACAAATGGCTACCCGTACAGGTATTCAATCTGTCAATCACCCCTCCCAAGATAATCAATGAGACCCATGAAAGAATGAAAGAATCATATCACCGGGATGGAGGGGTGTGGAAGAGATCGATGATGCCAAGAACGGTAATGGTTTTCATCAACGAAGAAGAGGGTTTGAGTCCCAAAGAACGGAGTGAGGCGGCAAGAATTGAGGCTAAATCTGCGCTTTCTACCTACTGGAACGCCTTGGAGGGCACCATAGACCCATCCAAAGTAGACAGGGCTGTTGATAATGCGGTAATCGGCAACGCAGAAGAAATAGTTGAGCAGATCCTGGGTCGCTACGATAAGGAAGATCGTCTAATGTGCTGGTTTGATTTCTTCAATCATGACAGCGATAGAGTGATGAGGAACATGACTGCATTCATGACCAAGGTGGCACCTAGGGTGAACGGGGGTGACTAGTTGGCTGGACGAGATAGCTCTCCCTCCTCTGTGTCTCCCGGGAGACCTGGATCATCCCTGTATCCAACAAATCCTCTCGGCGATAGTCATGAGGGGATCGCCACTGGAAGAGATGTCGAATGGGAGCCACTGGTAGATTTTCGTAGAATGGATGTCTCTGAGAATACGATACATGGAGCAGTAGCATGGGCTCATGGAAATGAGATCATCCACTCATTTGGAGGCAATGTCTTGGTCTATGGGCGTTCCATGATGAAGCCTCTAATGATGAAGCCTTTCGTTGATGTCCTTGAGGATATGGATTGGACGCAGAAGGCCATATCATGTTCATCCCACAATGGAGATACTGAACATGTTTCCACAGCTCAATCATTGCTTTCTGAGTCTGAATGGGGACTTATGCAATGCCCTCTAGATGTCCCATTAATACAGTTTGGAAGGCAGGTAAGACGACCTCGCAGATGGTTTCACACATGCTCCGGAGAGCATGCTGCTATCCTCAAGGGAATGCGAAAAATGGGAATGAACAGAGCTGGTTATACCTTACCAAGCGCTCCCTGGTTCCCACTATACCTAGATGTTCTGAGAGAATACATGGGTAAGCCGGACTGGGAACCTTTGAGAGTTGCCAAGGACGGATGTGGATTCCCAACAGTTTCGAATACCGTGGATGAGCTCGCAGTAATGTTCGCAGGTCTTGCGAATCGGAAAAATGATGACTGGGTCTGGGAAGCTATGAACAGGCACCCTGATCTGGTAGGGGGATTCAATAGGCTTGACTCGACATGTCTCAAGGCGGGGGATGGTAAAATTCTGGCCAAGGAAGGAGCCGATGGGCTGCTTGGAATTTCTGTGGATCATCCAGACTGGCCAGATGGGCTTGGCATCGTAATCAAAATTGCCCATGGTTGGAATAGTCAAGCGACATGGTATGTTGCTAGGGCGGTTTTGGGAGTATTGGGGATTGATCTTAGGAATCCATATCCTCTTCATAGGCAGAAGGCGTTCATTGTCCCTGGAATTGTTCCTGACATAATGAGAGAGGCTCTTGAGGAAGTCGTTACCTGGGATGAATGGGATCCAGACAGGGATAGATTCTCAATGGATTGGAAGGAGTATTCCGAGGGAATGACTCGTAGTAATCCGTTTTCCAATGAGGGTTCCTGATGAAGGTCCTGAACTACATCCATGGAGAGTTCATCGAACCCGAATCAGATCATTGGATGGACAATTTATCTCCATCTACTGGAGATGTTATCGGGTCCATTCCCTTATCGGATGAAAGGGATGTGGGTAATGCGGTATCTGCAGCGGTGGCCGCGCTACCACAATGGAGCGGACTAGAACCATTAGAAAGAGCTGGGTGGCTAGAAAAAATCGCCGACTGCCTTGAAAGTAAATTTGAAGAAATAGCCTATTTGGAGAGCTTGGATACTGGAAAACCGATTTCTCTATCTAGATCGGTAGATGCAAAAAGGTCTGTCTCAAACTTCAGATTCTTCTCGGAATTGATTAGAAACTTAGACGAAGAAGTTTTCGAAATGGAAGATGCGACTAACATTGTGAAGCTCAAACCTGTTGGAGTCGGGGCTTTGATCACCCCTTGGAATCTGCCATTGTACCTGCTATCTTGGAAGGTAGCTCCAGCGATAGGGATGGGAAATACGGTAGTGTGCAAACCTAGTGAGATGACTCCACTAACTGCCGACTTGCTCATGAAAGTGGTCGACGAGGTGGGCCTCCCCCCAGGAGTGGTAAATCTGGTTCATGGGGATGGTGTCGCTGGATCCTCACTTACTGGCCATTCCGACGTGGACTTGGTCTCATTCACAGGCGGTACCGAAACTGGGTCGAAGGTAGCGCTATCTGCATCTCCCAAATTCAAGAAATTGAGTTTGGAGCTAGGTGGCAAGAACGCCAGTATTGTTTTCTCCGATTGCGATATGGAGAAAACCGTAGAGGGAGTAACAAGGGCTGCCTTTCTGAATCAGGGACAAGTTTGTCTCTGCGGCTCAAGGATTCTTGTTGAAGACTCAATTTATGATGAGTTTGTAGAACTTTTCGTCGATTCGGTGGAATCTATGGTGATTGGGGATCCAATGAACGACTCTACACAACTCGGTGCCCTGATATCAAAGGAGCATCTGAAGAAGGTTGAGGGATACATTTCCCTAGCGATAGAAGAAGGAGGGGAAATCCTCACAGGGGGAGCACCATGTATCCCTAAGGAGCTGTCCGAAGGGAACTGGTTGGCTCCAACAGTGGTCGCTGGCCTTGACCCTGATTCAAGATGCTCCACCGAGGAAATCTTTGGCCCTGTTGTAACGATTCATCGCTTCGAAGGCGAAGCGCGAGCCGTAGAAATAGCGAATAATACCAGATATGGTCTCGCTGGTAGCGTATGGACTAGTGATCTAGAGAAGGGAGAGAGGGTTGCAGGCATGATCCACACGGGAATGGTTTGGGTGAATACCTGGCTCCATAGGGACCTTAGAGTGCCATTTGGAGGAGTCAAGGACAGTGGCATCGGCAGAGAAGGAGGCCGATGGAGCCTGGGGTTCTTCTCGGAGCCACTTAACGTGTGTCTGAAGCATGAATGAGGGGCAAGACTGTAAGTCTTGGCGATGGTCCGTTGGAATAACCATGGCACCAGTTGGCATCATCGGAGTTGGGTCTTATGTCCCGCCCAAGGAAATGTCGAATGAAGATTGGTCAAAAATTGTGGATACCAGTGACGAATGGATTTCAACTAAAACAGGGATGAAGAGGAGGAGGATTGCCGATCCTTCGGTATGCACGTCTGACTTGGCGGTTGAGGCGTCAAAAATCGCCCTGAGAAACTCTGGACTTTCCCCCTCTGACATTGACTTGATAATTCTGGCAACTTCGTCCCCTGATGTCCCTCTGTCTTCTACTGCCGGAATAGTTCAACATAAGCTCGGTTGCACAGACTGTGGCGCTTTTGATGTAAATGCAGTTTGTGCTGGATGGGTTCATGCTTTGGACATCGGTTCCAGGTTCGTAGGAACTAATGGATATGAGAATGTTCTAGTAATTGGCTCGGAAATTTATTCTAGAATCTTAAATTGGGAAGATAGGTCAACATGCGTTCTGTTCGGCGATGGTGCGGGAGCGGTCGTCCTCTCAGAGGTCCCAGAAGGCAAGGGCGTGATTGGATCTTGGCTGATGAGTGATGGGTCGGGGGCCCAAGTAATCGAGATTCCTGCTGGTGGAGTCAGGGTCCCAATACCAAGTGAGGGATTCGAAGATGGAATGCAATATTTCCACATGGATGGTAGGGCCGTTTGGACATTTGCAATTGAGGCGTTCCCACAGGCCGTACTAGGGGTCCTGGAGAGGTATGGGAAGAGTATTGAGGATGTGGACCTGATAATACCGCATCAGGCAAATATCAACATCATCAAGGCCGGTATGGAAAATCTAGGATTACCCATGAGTAAGACATTCACCAACCTCCACAAATATGGAAATACTGCTGGTGCCAGCGTCCCTATTGCGATGCATGAGGCCATGGAGGATGGTATGATAGTTGAGGGCAGCCTCGTGGTCACTGTTGCCTTTGGAGGAGGATTAGCATGGGGAGCTAATCTGATCCAATTCTAATTGTCGATTGGCCCCCATAATCCAGATACTTGATCGAAGGACAGTATTGAGCCATCGGGATTTTGACAGTAAACCTTGCCCGAGTTATCTACCCAAACCAATTGTCCGTTATCATTCATTTTGGCATCGCTTGGTGCTGTGATTGGCTTTTTCTCATCTAGGATATCCTTGGACAGGGATGTAGAATTTGGAACTGATACGCTAGAATATATTGTGGTGCTCTTATCATTGTATTCGACTCCTTCTTTTACAGAATTTGATAGATGCGAAATTTCTTCTTCATCCCCTCTCTTTCTAATAAATAACAGTCCGCCAAGACCCATAATAATCACAATAGAGAATAGTGCAACAAACATTAGCATTGAAACTTCGTCTTCTTCGACATATCTGTCTGGATCATTAGGGAAAGCATCTCCATTATCACCTACTCCGTCCATATCGGAGTCAACCCACTCGTTGGGATCGAGTGGGAAGTCGTCTAAACCATCCAAAAATCCATCATCATCTGAGTCTGGGTCGGTAGAACTGGTATTTCTTTGCTCTTCCTGGAGATCTGGAGATCCATCGTTGTCGTCATCGGTATCAGAATTATCCCCTATTCCATCCAAGTCGTTATCTGACCACTCTGTACTATCTAGCGGAAGGTCATCTTGCAGATCCGGGAATCCATCGTTATCATCATCTTCGTCCTCGTCTGAGTCCTTGCACCCATCTGAGTCATTATCCGAATTAGCATCGCTAGACCAATCAGTTAGCCCCAAGGGGCAACTGTCCTGTAAATCGTTGATTCCATCTCCGTCGTCATCTTGATCAACTTCGTCATGTATCCTGTCTCCATCCGAATCAAGAAGACAATCATCGATTGAAATAGCTGCAGATGAGATAGTTATGGTTTTGTCGGGACATGGTTCGGTAGACGAGCTTTTTGAGCTTGGAACATACTCATCAAGAGGTGCGGCAGTTTGCTCCGATTGACCTGAATTGGGGGCGAAATATCCCGGATCGGTATCTAGGCATGATGTTTGTCCGGGAGTGGGCTGATAGGTTCCTGGCTGACAGACTTCTTGTGACGAGGAAGCTGTTCCCGAGGAAAAATATCCTGGATCTGAGAGCAGACAGGATGATTGGCCGGGCGAAGACTGGTATTCACCGGGAGCACAGGCACTCTGATTTGGAGAGGCATTTAGTGAGACATAGAAACCCGGATCGGCATCTATGCACGAGGCTTGACGAGTCTGATTTTGGAAGGACCCAGCTAAACATGGAGATTGGGCAGAGGACCCCTGGGAGGAGACATAGTGGCCCTCATCTGACTCCAGACATGATGATTGGTCGGATGCTGAGTCAATTGGATTGTAGGTACCTATTGGACATGGAGTCTGGCTGGTCGACATAGGCGCATCTACATAGAAACCCGGGTCTGCGGCTATGCAATCCTCCTGGCTCGGCAGCGGCTGATATTGTCCCGGCTGACACTCTATCTGATTCACTGAGCCAATTAAATCCGTATAGAAACCGGGATCGGTGCCCATACAGGAAACTTGTCCCGGAGATGGTTGATACTCTCCAAGAGAACACGGGGTCTGAGAAGATGCACCCAATATCGAAGAAAAATATCCTGGATCTGCTTCAATGCAGGAAGAAGAGCTGTTTCCGGCTGGTTGAGGATTATATGTCCCTAATTGGCAGGGGATTTGGGATGTCGAGGCATTCTGATCTGTGTAATATCCTGGACTAGCTTCCATACACTCAGAGAGACCTGCCTGATTGCCCCAAAATCCGGGTGAACAAGGTGTTTCCGATGAAGCCCCCTCTGAATCAACAAAGTACCCCGGTGAAGCTGGGATGCAGGAAACCTGGCCGAATGATGGTTGATAATTGCCTTCAGTGCATGGAGTCTGCGTGGAAGACCCATTTGTTGGGACTGCGTGGCCGGGGTCTGCATCGATACAGAATGACGAGCTGTTGGCGGACTCCAATGGGTTGTAAGTGCCTGCCGGACAGGGAATTTCTGAGATTGAGCCGGGCAAATCAACATAGTGCCCTCCAGATGCATTGAAGCATTCTATTGCCCCATAAGAGGGCTGATAGGTACCTGCTTGACAGGGAATTTGCTCTGCAGAAGAGTTAGTGGGCACATGATGGCCAGGCGTTGCCTGCAGACAGAACGTCTGATTTGAAAGAGGTTGATAGAACCCTGGATCACATCCAATTTGAGCTATACTAGCGGTTCCTGGGACATAGTGCCCTGGACTTGCGGAAAGGCACGAAGACTGGGCAGATAATGGCTGATAGTAACCCGCAGAACAAGGAGTTTGAGAAGTGGAGTTGTAATTTGCCGCGTAATGCCCGGGAGATACGTCAATACAGTTGGTGGAGCCACTTGATGGTTGATACGTCCCGGGATTACAAGCGGTCTGATTAGTTGATCCCGATACCAGTACGTAGAACCCGGGATCTGCAACCAGACAGTTATTTTGTCCGGATGAGGGTTGATAATTTCCAGGGGAGCATTGGGTCTGGGAGGATGCCCCTGAATTGGCGACATAATTCCCGGGAGATGCGGGAGTCTCGAAGGAAGCTCCATACTGAGGCACATAATTTCCTTGATTGGCCGATAAGCAAGACGATTGTCCAGATAGGGGCTGATAAGTTCCCGGGACGCATAAGTCCTCAGATGTTGCTCCGACGGTAGAGACATATCTTCCGGGAGATGCCAAATCACAGCTCGCTCTGCCAGTTTTGCCCTGATAGGTTCCAACTCTGCACTGGAAGAAGCCAATTTGAATCTCGGCATCGATAACCTCGGACTGATTGCCGAGTAATGAAGAGTCTAGAGTAGAGAAAAGACCCACTAACATAGTGTAGCTCCCTGTTGATGAATTATTATTGGTGATAGAGATGACGACATTCGATGAATTCGTGAATGTCGTTCCGTTTGTGCTGACAGAAGCAATGTTTCCGCCTGAGGTTGAAAAATTGGAGGTTGCCAGCGGTACTGAAGATGCGTCAGATATACTGAGTGAAAAATTCGAGGGAGAGGTAAGTTCCAGGAAAAGGCCGTAATCCCTCGGTACGAAAATTGAAAATGAGTCGCCGGTATCATTGGACCAACTCAGATTTCCAATCTGTCCCATGTATGTGGAGCTTCGGGACTGGAGAGGGGTCGGGATTACACTATCTGCATCGCCGTACTGTCCATTTGTGTAATTCCCGACAGGAGATTGGATACATGAGGCCTGAGCCAAAGAGGGTTGGTAGTAGCCCGGATCGCAATGTTGCTGATTGGCAGAGCCCGAAGATGGAACAAAATATCCACTAGATGATTGATAGCATATGCTCTGCCCTTGCTCTGGTTGGTATGTTCCTGCTAAACAAGCTTCGTGAAATAGTGCCCCTTCTAGAGAATAATGGCCCGAAGGGGACAGATAACATGACAGTCTGCCCCATTGCCCTTCGGGGCAGTTGTTCCATCTCGCGGGATTGTTCGGGAAATCGTCCACAGAAGAGTTGAAGCCATCGCCATCTGAATCATTGGTGACATTCAAATCTAAGACGTTACGTATTCCATCTCCGTCCAAATCTTGATCTGAAAATGCGACTGATTCTCCCAGAGTGGTGTTGTTGAAGTTCATCAGATATGGTATCAGAATATTATCTGACGATCCATCAAATTCCCCCGATTGGCCGCCCCAGCAAAATAGAGAATAGCTCTGGTTAATTGCACATGTGGATTGTGGCCCAGTAGCTATTGCTATCGCATTTGAAGGCATTAGGGCATACGAAGGGACGTTTCCATCTGCTCCTGAGCATGCATTGGTGCTAGCGCTACAAGTGCCGTCCCCCCATTGTCCGTGGGTATTTACACCCCAGCAGCTAATCGATCCATTGTCCAGGAGGGCGCATGTGTGCCAGTATTTTCCATCGATATCCACAGCTGATCTATCGGAAGGTATCTGGATTAGCACGGAGTCTTCAGTGACTTGCCCATTGAGCGTGGAAACGGTGTAGGACTTCCCCCAGCAGCTAATTGATCCATTTTCGAAGATGGCGCATGTACTATACCCCGTAGTAGAGATTGATGAGGCCATCATTCCGGTGGAGTGGTTAGCAACAACGGGGGAATTTGTACTGATTGTTGAGCCGTCTCCCAGATTTCCGTAGCCATTGAAACCCCAACACTTCACAGCCCCATTATCCAAGACTGCGCAACTGAAGTCATTGCCTGCAGATATTGATGTCGCCGTCCTACCTACCCCGAGGTCCACAGAAACTGGATAGTTCCTATTTGTGTTCGATCCATCGCCAAGTTGGCCATGATTGTTCCTCCCCCAGCATCTAACCGAAGCATCATCAAGAATGGCGCAATTGTGATTGTTTCCGTCGGATATGGCCACTGGTGTCCTAGTTCCGAAGTCCACCGACCCATTGGATAGCGAATTTGAGCCGATCCCTAGCTGGCCATAGTTATTCGTACCGCTGCATCTTAGTGTCCTGTTGTATAGAATCGAGCAGGGGCCTGCTTTCGAAATTACATCGTCTCCTGTTATCACTGGTACTCCGGTGCTATTGAATGTGACAATGCTACCGTTAGACAAAACTATACTTGGAGAATCCGAATGAATTTCCAAGGATGAGTAACTGAATACTGAGCCTCTATCTGAACCTGGCTGGTTTAGGCCTAATTTATTCACCTCTGGACCGGTCACGGGAGAAGAAGTAGCTTCCGAGATAGTCCATGAATCAGCCCCCCACGAGTCTCCAGAGGCCCCCCCGTCTCCGTTAACTAGATTCACTGCCATGTAGAATACTACATCTCCCGACCCCGATGAAGGGGCGATCCAGTCCACTGACCATGAACGTGAGTTGGAATTTGAATGTGTGACCTCTCCAGAGGAAATTCTCGCATTGGAACCTGGATTGGTGAAGGATCCTAGGTTGGAGTCTAGATTGAATCCCCCTTTAGTACCACTTGGACCGCCTGATGCAGAGGCCGTCAGAGAGTATGTGACTCCTGGATCATATCCGCTCGAAGGCAATCCAGTGAGACTAGGAGTGACTGAGGGAGTGGTTGAGGAATGGCATGATCCGGCCCCACAACCATCGGTGGAACCGGTTTTTCCTGAACTGTAAGCGAAGGCTGTCTCTGGTACTGCCATAAGAATGAGCATGAACAGAGTACCAATTATTATTATTCTAGATTTTGTCACAGAATCCCCCAAAAAATCAGCTCCATTTTCGATGAACAGATACTCGCATCTGTCTCTCTCGATATTTAGCGCCACTGAAGACAATATGACTATTCCTACCAATTGTACTTCAGTGGGTCGTTACGAATACCTCTGACGCAAACGGGGGCATCTCCAATTCGGATTCAGAGAATGCTTCTTCGACGGAATCGAAATGACCTTGGCCATTCCTAATCCTAATTGCCCTGGTGCTGACAATCCTCCAAGAGGACTTCGCGCCTATTCCAGGGAGGGCTTCCAACTGGTTCCTTGTGGCAGAATTGATATCTATCCCACACTCAATGCCCGATATACTCCTCATCCCATGAGATGTGACTAAAATATCGGATTCTGTCTCCAGCGGTATGGCATATGGCACCCCCACTAGTAATGGATATGCCCCAATCTGTCTCCCAAATGTTACTCCTGGAGAACCACGAATGGATGGCTGTGTGAATTTCTTATCCAGAACGTGTTCAGGCAGTCTAATCCTGCCCTCCCTAGATTCCCACCATACTGCTGAAAGTTTAGTACCTACAGGGGCGATTTCCTTGAGCATTGGCCTGTCGATTTCCTCCCTTACAGATTCTTTGAAACTCCTGAATTCAGTCTCTGGAATATCCTGAAATCCCTTGCCTTCGACTTGTCTGATATTTATTCTTCTAAGCCATAGTCCTTCTGACTTAATTTGTCTTAGAAGCTGAAGATTGAGGTCGTATGTGACCCGAGACTCACCGTTCAGACCAGCAATGAAATTGAGTCCTGGCAAGAGTTTGGGCAGGCCCCTTGGGCCCCTCTCCCTTCCATATTCATTGATGTGCCTTATGGCAGTTTTCAGCTGCATCGGGTCGCAATTGAGCCAATTAGCATGATGAACTTCCGGATCTGCTGATTCCAAACCGAAAGAAAGCACCGCACCGTCTGAAAGATTAGAGACGAGCTGTTTGGTAATTTCTGTTGAAGGCTCGATGTTCTGAGCAATAATTGAGGGATTTGCATTATCCACATGCAATATTTCGAGTGACTCATTTTCTCTTGCGCTGTTTAGTACCTTTGAAATGGGCTCTGGATTGGGAATTGGGTACTCCAAATCCTCGACCCCTTCGGCACGATAGGTGTAGATATCGGTAGCCCCGCCGATTCTTACATTGACCACTCCTGAGTCTATTGCTGCGTTTATCTCCTTAATGACGTCGGATTCTTCCCTCCAGAGAGGGAGCCCCTTCTTGGGCTCTATGCAGAATTTACACCCTCTCTTGAATCTGACACAGCCTTGGTAAAGCTCGATTTCGTATATCAGAGGGCCGCGCACACCGCCATGAGATGTTATGTCGGGATGATCAGTTACTGCCTTTGATCCTGCTCCTTTCAAAGCCCATTTTGACCATTGGTCCGATGTTCTCTTCGTATGTGACCAAATTCCTGTCGAGAGGAAGTGGTTTAGGGTGGCGTCGGTATCTTTTACTGTGCAGAAAAGGTTCTTTCTTGGAGAAATCCAACCGGACTGTCTCCAATGTCTGATTGCCCATCCCCCACATAGTACTGGAACGATTGAGGGGATGGAAGAAAGTATTGCGTCTACTTCCCTCAGACTAATTGGGGTCCCTCTAATGTATTTCCCTGGGACCACGGCGCCAGCAAGGATGATGGCCCCCTCTAAATTCTTCATCTCATTCCTGATTGAGCTTCTTCCATCTGAAGTCTCTAGCTTGGATTTGTATGACCTTCTCCATTGATCAACTGTCATGTACGTGTATTCAATGGCCCTCTCCTCTAACACTCCGCAGATATATCTTACATGAAACCCCACATAATTTGGAACTCCGAATGCCGCAGGCTCATCCTCGTAACCATCGATTACGAGCCAACCGCCTGACTCGTCCATGTATATGCGGTCGAGTGCCTAGCCTTCACCGCTTCGACTGCCTTCTAGATTTGCCCCTATCCCTTCCGGAGCCGTTTGGAGATGATTCCTCTACTACGATCTTCCTTCCATTGATCTCTGAGCCATTCATTGCTTTGATTGCTCCGGAGCCTTCTTTTCGGGATTGGAATGTTATGAAAGCGAAGCCCTTGGACTTTCCAGAATCCTTGTCTTTAGCAAGATGTACTGATTCAATCTTGCCGTATTTGGAGAATACCTCTGATAGGTCATCCTCTGAAAATTCATATGGAAGTCTCCCAATGAATAGTTTCATGCCCATGGACTCTTCGAGCTTACTTCTCATCTTGGAGATGGCCTCTCTCTCCTTAGATAGCTCCTCCCTGGTTGCCTTGCCTTGCTTTACCTTGTCCATGCAGTCCCTACACCTAATTGGTTTACCAGGGGTGGGCTTGAATGGGACTTTGGTTTTCTCCCCACAGAGGGTACAGACGGTTTCGTGCATCTCCCTCTTAGGTCGACTGGGGCCCCTAGAGCCACCTCTTCCCGAGGACCTCATGGAAGCAACCCTAGCTGGAATCTCATGACTGGCCCCCCTGCGGAAATCAGCGAGAGGTGACAGGTAAGGCCTAGATCCATCGTGGCTGAGATTGGATTCAGCCTCTGGAGACCATCGCTCCCCTGCACGATTCAATTTATCGAGCCCGAACCCTGTCTCATGACCATGGCCGAATCCATCTGATAATACCCTATATGCAGTGTAGTCACATCTCGAACATTCTACATTGAAATCGATTTTCTTATCTGAAACATCTAGGATGAATCCACAAGCTGGACATGACGCAGATAATACACCTAGTGATTTGTTTCCTTTGGTTGAGGCCTTTAGGATAGGATCATCCTTGATTATCTTGGCCCTGACAATATCCCTCATCCTCATTGCATCCCCCGGAGCAGGGATGAATCTATCCACCACTTCAGAGACATGGATGTCTGCGAAGAGGTTCAATGCTGGGAGGTCCCTGTGACCTCCATCCTTACTTTCTATATTGAGGATTCTTATTTCTGCTACATTCTCATTCAGCCTGGTGACCTGGCCAATTACGATATCGTCAACTTGAGGAGAGTTAATCGGTAGTCTGGAAGGCTCGATGGAGATGCTGCCATTGCCATCGACAACAACCCCAGTCAGGGTTGAGATAGATCGCCCATTGACCTCGATGATACCGTTCCCGGCCGAGGATCCTTTTGGGACAATTACTGTGGCCCCGGGTGTAACTTGGTCTCCAACCGTCGCTGACATTGGCATGGCGACCGGCCGACCACCTATCAACGGTACGGAGCCCTACGGAGGAGATAATCTCCAAAAACCAGCCCTTGTTGACCCTCTTGTCTTCTTGTGATGAGCGTAAGATGCGGGAATCGGGAAATCGGCCTCGCCGTACTTCTCGACATTCCACCCCATATTCTCAAATCTATTTTTTATGTGTTGAGCATCGGAGCTGTGCATCAAATGGGCAGTCACCCCTAAAGTCGAAATTAAATCCAAGAAATGGGAATCTGCACCTTCAGTTTGACGCCCCCATGGAGGATTTGATATGACCAAGTCAATATTACTTAGATCGGGGTCTTCTTTCCCTATCTCGATATTCATAATTTCGTAACTTCCAGCTTGGAGAGTGCTCTCAGAATTTTTTGCAATCAGTTTGCACATTTCTTGATCAACATCGATGAAGGTGACAAAACCTGCGCCCATAATTGCAGCGCCAATTCCTAGAATCCCATTTCCTGCTCCCAAATCTGCTATTCTGCACCCAGGCGAAATATCGCCAAACGCCCTGATGTCAGATAGCCATCTTGAAGCGATTTCCCCCGGAGTAAAATACTGTTCGAGTGAAGAATCAGGATTCTCATTTAGGTCTAGCTTAGAGAGGGTGATCGCAAGTCTCCGTAACCTCACATGCTTGCTAGGTGGGCGATTATTGATTATGCTTATTGGATACCTGCCCTAGATGAAGTGCGGAGGATGAGTCATGAATTATTCCTTGGGCCAGCATCATCTCAGCCAAAAGTACACTATTTCCTGCAGCCCCTCTAATGGTGTTGTCCGAAATAACATCGAAACTGACGACATTACCAGATACCTGAATGTTGCCGATATTGACCTCCATGTAACTCTGCAGAGACTGCTGTGTAGTAGTATGTTCTAATTTCTGAGGCTTGTCGATAGCCCCCTCTATGTCTGAAACGAATCTTATTGGTGACTTACCGCTGGAAGGAAGGTCTAGATGTTGGATTGGAGTCTGAAAATCTGACCATATGTCCATTACTTGGTGCGCACTTACATTCTGGCTGAAATAAACTGTAACTGAGGCAGAATGGCCGAACTCTCTTCTTACTCTTTTGCATTCAGCTTCAACTGATATCTTGGTCGGTTCCACCACCAATCCATCAAAATCCCCTAAAATCCTCTTCAATTCGCTTTCCACACTCAATGATTCCCCTGGAATTTTTGCATCGGGGAAGATTTCCTTCCTGGAATTCTCTAACATAGTTCTACCTCCTCCTGAAAGGGACTGTTCTGTAGAGATCATTATTCTCTCAGCAGGAATGCCCCGAACTAGGGGGGCGATTGATATCGCCAGAGGGACCACCATGCAATTAGAGCATGAGACTAGCATCCCTTGGCCATACTCCAGCTGAAAATCGATAAGCTTCAGATGGTCATTGTTAACCTCTGGAACAATCAGAGGGACTTCCTCAGAGTGCCTGTGGATGGTAGAGTGGCTAATTACTACCAATCCCGCCATTGCCAATTCCTCCTCAATATATGACGCAGGGGAGTCTGGAAGAGCCGAGAAGACTATCCTGACTCCTTCTGAAATAAGATGGTTGGCCAGTTCATCATTTTGGCCAATTCCAATTACTTTGAGTTCAGGAAAAGATGGCCTTGGTCCGCTGAAGCTCCATGGAAGATCGGTAATTTTCTTGCCATCCGACTCAGGAGATCCGACCACACAGACAGGGACAAACCAATGGTGTCCTGCCAGCCTCTGTAACAATCTTTGAGCGACTAGACCCCGTGCGCCCAAGACAGCACACTTCACCCTGCCCAGAGTGCTCATACTTGCCCGTCTAGGGTTCAGGATATGAAAGGGTGTTTCTAATTCAATGAATACTTCAAGTACCCCCGCCGCAAACGAATTCCATGAACGAGCTCATGAGCCTGTTATTCATTGCTCTGGGAATCGTTGTCGGCTGGCTAGCTGCTTCTCAGAAGGCCAAGACTGAAGTGATTAGATCCGAGGAGAGATTGGCTGCCATAGAAAATGGTCGTGAATTAATGGCTACGCAAATGGAAAGCGTCGCTTCGCGAGTCACTCGACAGAACTCTGAAGACTTTCTCAAGCTTGCAGAAGCTCGCCTTGGGAAGGTAAATGCTGAAGCTGAGAAAGATCATGTGGCTCGACGAAATGAAATTGAATCTCTTCTCGCCCCGATGAGTAAGTCTCTCGAGGACTTAGAAAAATTCTCCAAGGATCTAGAGAAGGAGAGAATTGGGGCATATGCCGGCATAAAGCGACAGATTGAGACTTTGGGGGATCGGGCAGATAAGCTAGGCACCGAAGCCTCAAACTTGTCGACCGCCTTGCGAAAGAGCTCAAATGTTCGAGGAGATTGGGGAGAAGTTGCACTTCGGAACCTTCTGGAAATGGCTGGAATGACCAAACACACCGATTTCCTTGAGCAGAAAGGTGCAGGGGGATTGATTCCAGATATGGTCGTCAGATTGCCCGGCGACGGTGCGATACCCATCGATGCAAAAACTAGTGGAAAGCACTATTTGGAAGCGTTGGAGCTAGAAGAAGGAGATGCAAGAAAGGCTAAGCTAGTTCAACATGCTAAAGCGATGCGCGAACGCGTGACGGATCTTACTAGGAAGGAGTATCTCTCAAAGGTCAATGGCAGGGCTGATTTCGTTGTCATGTTTGTCCCCTCTGAGGCTTTAATCTCTGTTGCATTCGAAGTCGATCCGTCATTACATTCCGACGCAATGGACAGAGGCGTGGTGATTACATCTCCAGCTTCCTTGATTGCCCTTCTACGCACCGCTGCTCTGTATTGGCAACAGGTAAGATTTGCCGAGGAGGCTAAGGATGTGGTAGAAGTCGCTCAAGAATTTTACAAGCGAATGGCAGTATGGTCGGAACATTTCTCGAAGGTCGGAGAGGGGTTGGACAAAGCTACGGACTTTTACAACAAAGCAGTCGGTTCTTGGGAAACCAACGTTCTTCCACAGGGACGACGTCTTGAGGAGCTTGATATCGCTACAAATCTTCCAAAGTCCCTGAGGGAGCCCAAGAAGATTAGTGAGAGTATTCGTGAGCCCTCGGTGCTTGATACGGAAGAGTAGGATGATGTACAGTAGCCTTCTCGTACATGCATGATTGAGTGGCAAACAGGGAGCTACCACCCAGTAGTATTCCTTCCGGATGAGTATGAAGTCAGAGACTTCACTACAGGAGATTATACTCCTTCGGAATATGAATTTGATATTGGCAGATATGATGAATTACGTCCCGGAATGTACTCAACAGAACTTTTCTCTGATGGAAGATTTCTACACATTGGAGTCGATATTGGCGCCCCTGTTGGAACTCCTTGTATGGCATTTGAGGAGGGAGAGATAGCCTACTTCGGATACAATCCTGATGATGGAGATTATGGAAATGTGATCGTTACTAAGCATCTGGTGGACGGCACACCGGTTTGGGCACTCTATGGCCATCTCAGTTCCAGTTCCATCGAGGGGAAAGGTGTCGGCGAGAAAATCTCAAGAGGAGAGGTGATAGGATGGATGGGCGATAGACATGAGAATGGTGGCTGGGAGTCCCATCTTCATTTTCAGTTATCCCTGTTTGACCCGGGGACGCATGATATGCCAGGGGTTGTTTCACCCGAGGATCGTTTGGAGGCCCTCATAAAATATCCAGACCCAAGGCTCGTGTTGGGACCAATCTACTGAATATCAGAAAGATGCTTCTTTAGCTCGGGAATAGGGTCCATCGAAGTTGGATTGACGCCCCTAATTAGAGCCAAGGAAATTGATACCCAATCAGACAAATGAGCTGCGTAAACCATTCTTTCTAGAAGGGTGCCTCCCTCGCAGAATATTTTCCAAACATTTTTTCTATCCAAATTTTCCTCCATCCATGAGATTCTAGAATCGGTTCTGTCATCCATGCCTTCACAAAGCATGATGATGAGTGCCCTATCAATCTTCGATTCATTATACCATGCAACTATCTCATTATGATTCATCTCTGGAACCACGGAGTATTTTGCAAAGGCCTCTGAGTTCTCGTTGATCTGACAAGTGAGCCTGTAAGCTGGAGCTTCTAGTATACTTGGGCACACTATTCCTATCTCCATATCAACTAGATTCCTCGATAGAGTCTCGGACATGCCATTCCCGCCAACAAAATCTAGCTTCTTTGATGACTCCCTTAATCTGGAGATCATTCTTATTATTTCTTCTTCGGATGGGCGATTAAGAATTCCCAATGACCAACATACCGCTAGTTGTGACCCTAATATGTGTCCAAATGCGGACCTAGGCATCTGCCCACTGGGTATTGAAATGTGCATAGTTCCCTGATATGCGCCTAAAACCTCAGGCATCCTACCTCCAGAAGATATTCCTATAACGGTGCCTCCAGATTCCAATGCTTCCTTGACCCCGTCCAATGTCTCTTCCGTATTTCCAGAGTATGAAGTTGCGATGATTAGCCAATCTGGACCCCACCAATTAGGCAGTCCATAATCTGTCCACACGACAAATGGAAGCCCTCCTTCTTCGTCCGAGATAGTTTTCAGGAATCTACCAGAAGACCCAGAACCCCCCATTCCAAGGAACAATACACCGGTCCAGTCAGAGTCTGGAGACAGATCGATCTTCATGCACATAGCGGCCTCAAGGTCATCGACGAAAGATCTGGTAAACTCGCACATGCCCTCTTCATCGAGAGATTCTTCCAATGAACTGAGTGAACTAGTAGGCATTCTCAACTCCTCCTTGATGGTATGGCTAACCACTCGCCCTGTATGAATCCAATGCGCATAGACTTAGATTTAGCATCATCGTCATATGGCAATGCCACAGTGACTACTTTGTAATCCAGGGGCTCCATGACTTCAACTGCCGAGCTGTCCCTATTCAGTATTTCAACCGTGAATTGCTCACTCTCTGGACAAATGACCACAGAACCCTCCATGTCTCTCCATGAAGCCCCGGATCTCTCGAATCTATTCATTTTCTTGAGTATTGGACCGTCTTTTTGCCAGCTATCTACAATCCAAAGCTCCTTCCTGAATCTTATCACATCTCCGATTCCATAAGCTGGTTTTCTGTAGCTTAGAGTCAATCTGGTGACCTCTATCCCATCATTAGCGCCTACTACTGTTGAGGTTTCCTTTACGGTTCCTCCAAATTTTCTAACCAGGTTTCTGGCCCATCTTCTAGCCATGGCTTTAGATCCCAATTTCAAATCCCAGCCCCCAGTAACTGGGCCTTCTTCGGAGATGAAGAACATTTGATCTGCTTCCATCTCGGAAAGCATCTCGTCGAGAGTACCCCTGAGTGATTTCAGCTCAGATTCAGAAAGCCTCCTGCCCGCGGACCTCAGTTGCATAACTGCCTCGAAGTAGGAACCGGCCTTTCTGGTGCAGGTCGGACACACAGCGTTACTTGTTTGTAAAAGGACCTCATGGGAATCTGAAAACTCATAATTCTCAATTTTTCCCGAGACATTCACGTGTAGCCTACTCGTCCTTTCGTCGATTTCCTCTACGGAGAATTCTACTGAGACCTGCTTGGCCCTATCCTCGACACCGAGATTCCCCCTTATCCTCAAGTCGGCTAAATCATTGGCCCCAATTTCGGACCATCTGCCCCTAATCTCATGAAATCCACACTTTGAGCACCTATCCTGCTGGATTCTTTCCGGCATCTTAGACAAATGTGTCCTGTCCCTTAGACATGCTTCGCACATTCTTTCTGACGTGAGGGGAGGGGGGCCGCCACAAACTATGCAGAACTCGCCCTCAGACATGTCTCTCATCAATTGCGCCCGTGCCCACAGTTAGAAGGGTTCCCGATGCCGATCAATATTCATAAGACTCTATTCCTCTTCGTAGACAATAGAAATCTCATTGATTTTTGAGGATAGTTTTACGATGCTTGAACGCAGGTGATTAACATAGAATGCTATGATGGCAGACATAATTGCGTAAGCCAAAATCAATTCAGCGGTCCCCGTCATTGGTTCACCTCGTCCAACCTTCTCTTAGCTTGTTCAACTCTGTCTTCTAATCTCAAAAGTGAGTCGCTAAGCATTGACAGGCCAATAAAGAGTACCATGAACGAAATAGTGCCGAACATCAGAACAGCCCTCATCATGGGGTCGAGTCCCGCCCCCTCGCCGTCAACTACAACTATGCCTGGGTGCCTTTTCTGATACAGGGTTGTCGCAATTGCTGTAATTGGCACCAAGGCGAAACCAAACAGGCCAATTGCAGCAAGCGTATCCCTTGTCTCTTGGCCATCGGGCTGAGATCTCCTTGAAAGAACGAGAAATAACGCCACACCCGTGAGTAAAGCGAACGTGTTGAGCCTTAGATCGCCCCAATCCCAAGGGACGCCCCATTCTACCGAGCCCCATATGGGTCCTGAAGTGACCACTCCTGCTCCGAAAAGTAGGCCTAGGTCTGAGCCGGTTGATACCCATCTCCAACCCCACTCTGATCGATTCCTATACCATGACAAAGCGCCGATAAATAGCATACTGAAGGCCATGAATGATGACCATGCAAAGGGGACATGCCAGTAGAAAATTCTCTGTGCTTCCGGAGCGTTCCAAGCTATTGGGTCAACTCCAGGAGCATAGAATACGCCCAAAAGTGCTGTACTTATTATTCCAAATATTCCTATTGAAGTTACTATGATTCCATTCCTTATCTTAATAGATAGGTCGGGGTACATCATAACTTGCCAGAGGCCTCACAGTCAAGAATGCTGTTCTCTAGGCATCAGGAATAAAAATTGCAACGGCCCAGACCATCAGGGAGATTATACTAGCGAATATCAATGACATTAGAGGGCTAGATGTTGAAAGATCCCAAGTCATACCAGTATCAAGAATCATTGAAAGAGCGTCGACTAACTGAATAAATGGCCAAATAAGAACAACCAACAGAAGGGAGGCGACGGCCGCGCTAGACCTCCTCAAGTCGGAGACTAGCAGATGCAATGCGGTTGCAGCACATGAAATATCCATAATAACCAATGATGGCAACCATAGCCAGTAAATCGTGCCTTGGTCGATATTTCCAGAGATTGATCCCTCGAGGACGAACCATGAGAGGTACGTCAAAGGTATTGGAAGGATTATTGAGGCTGCCAAAACAGAAGTCGCCGGACGAATCTGTGGACCGCAAATCGCTGACCACCATTTCCCACAATCCTGCTCGGATAATCTAAGGATCATCGCTGGTGAGACTACGGCAGAAATGAATGCCGGGGCCAAGATTAATGCAGAAAATAATTCATAGTCTGAATTCATCGCATTTGTTCTTCCGACTATCGAATAAGACAGCAATAGGGCCAAGATAGCAGGAGTGGCTTTACCAATGGTATCTATTGGGTTTCTACTCTCGATAGATAACCCCCATGAAAAAAATGAGGAGATAGTCTGACTAGATTTTTCCGTTGAAAATTTTCTTTCCTTGAATTCCTGCTTTCCGATAGAATTGGATGTTTCAGAAATCTTTCCGGATTCCACCCTCACGATTCTTGTCGAGTATGACATGATTTCCTCGTCATGTGTCGCGATGACAGCTGCATTACCTTTCTCGGAGAGCTCACATATCCAGCTCTTTAGTACACCCCTTGAGAATGAGTCTAGTCCTTCAGAAGGCTCGTCTAGGAATATCATCCTCGGAGTTTCGCAAAACAACGCTGGGGCCATTCCGGAGAGTACAGCGAGGCGCCTTCTGAGTCCTGCAGATAGTTGCGACACCCTATCCTCGCTTCTGTGGGATAGCCCCCATTCATCCAAGGCCGTAATAATCTCATCTTGATTGAGATTGAGGCCAGAAACTTTCAATGCAATCTCGAGTCTTTCTCTGACCTTTTCCTCGCCGCAAATTCCATCTGATTGTAGAGTCAATCCAAACGGCAATGGCTTTCTCCTAGTTCCCAGATGGTCCCTTACAATTAGCGGCTCCCCATCGTTTGATATCCATTTCACTTGACCTGAGGTTATAGGAAGGATTCCAATCAGAGATTCGATCATGGTGGTCTTTCCTGAACCATTCTCTCCAGTGAGGCAAACGATATCCCCCTGGCTTAACTGGAAGTCTAGATTCTTGATGACGACCCGAGTTCCCCTAGACACGCTAAGGTTGCTCGTCTCGAGCATCGGCCCCTGCGTCATGCTTGTCGGAGTAGTATCGGTCGTTTGAGTCGTTCCATCCCAATAATTGCTATTTGTTAGATGCTAGTGGAAGGGACATGAGCGCGATTATGGGGCTTGGCCTGTTTGAGTACTCGGTAGTTCTGGCCTTTGTTGTCGCCGGCATATTGCCTTACATCTCAGCAGTTAGAGGGGGGACTAGTGTCGCTCTTGCTACGATCCTTTCACTTCTACTAGTTTCATTCGTGCAATTCTCAAATTCGATGATTCTCGGAGTTCCAATCCAACTTGGCTTTCTTGGATGGCCACTGGAAGTTTTTGGATCCATTCCTTCGATTTCTTCATCTCCCTTTGAGTCATACAGGATGTTCACAAGCGCGTGGATGCATGGCAGTTGGACCCATGTTCTTGGCAATATTCTCGTCATAGGACTGGTAGGCATACCTCTGGAGCAAAGAATGGGCGGCAAGAGGTGGATGGCAGTCTATTTTATCGGACTACTAGGTGGGAATATAGCATGGATTTTGACCCATCCTAATTCCAGCATTCCAACTGTGGGGGCCAGTGGTGCAGTGTTTGGGATTCTTGGAGCTTATATGGCATGCTGGCCGAGTGACAGAGTAGAGTTCCCCGTATTGTTCTTCATCCGGCCTTGGCCCATCTGGGTTATTGCCTTGGTTTACGTTGGATTCGAAGTATGGGTAATGAACGACCAACAATACCTAGCGGGTTCCAGTGTAGCCCATATGGCCCACATAGGGGGGTTCTTGTTGTCCTACACGTTCGCACGATCTATCGCCAAGGGGGGACCTCATTTGATTGAGGGGTCAATAGATGATGAAGGCAGACATTCAGAAGGGAGAATTCCTGATCTTGGGATTGACCCATGGAAATTACAGGGCATGGTGTTAGAAGGGCCTGCAGCGAGGGTTCTTGAGAAGTTAAAAACTGAAGGGGATGAGGTTGAGACAAGAAGAGCGTGGCTTGAGGAACTATCGGAGCATGTCCTATGCCCGACTTGCGAGGGTGAAATAATCTGTATCACAGAAAATGGACGTACATGGATAGAGTGCGGGGTCTCGAGTAAGCACCTAAGGTGGCCATAGTGCGAGAAAATGAGTCATAGACAGGTTGGGATTATACAGCGTCGGCAATTGGCTCTCTAAGAGAGCCATGGCAAGAGCGTCAACTTCACTAACTCCAGTCCTCGTTTCTTTGATGCTTCTCATGCTCGATGTTTCTATCGCAGTGAGTGGCAATGACTGGGAAATCGAAGATGGGACGGAGTCTGGCGATTCTTCGGACATTGGCTACGCTGACAAAATTCCTGCGCTGATGTGCGGGAGTGAAGAATGTCCAGAGAAAGACAGGTCGCCTTATCTCCCTCCAAATGATGTTGAATGGCCGGTTCAGGAACCGGGTTGGTGGTTTAACTTCTGGAATGACAAGGACGGTAATGGGATGGATGATCGTTTACAGTGGATAATTTCCGGAGAGAGAGATTCCGTCTCGACCAGTGCCATTATGGGAACTGATGGAAGAATGACTGTGGCTATTTTTGTCTGTTACTCGTGGCATCCCGGCGAATCAGATGTAGCTCGACTGAAGGAGGTTCTTTCGAACCACGGGTGGGATGAATTCGAGACCTACTTCCGAACAGTTGACATTCTGGACACAATAATTGTCGAGCATGTCCCGGTGAGTTCATTAATTGATATCCTGATGCTTGAGGGAGTAGTTCTAGTTGAGCAGCAAGATGTCCTCGTACCTTATCTGAATACAGCCACCAAGGGATCCAAAGTCAGGTCCTCAGACATATTTTCAGAGACTATGATGGATTATGGATACGATGGTTCAGGAGTTGTAATCGCGATAGCGGACACAGGTGTTGATAATGAGCATTTTTCATTAGATGATTTCTCTGATGACAACACTGACAATGAAGCAGAGCCGGACGAATTACCGGATCCTAAATGGGTGGCCGGATGTGATTCGACATCATGGAATCAACAAGATTGTGATGATGGGGCAGACGATCCTGATGATGGGGACGGCCATGGGACTCACGTTGCTGGTATCGCTCTTGGGACAGGGGGGCCAGATAGGGAAAATCAGGGTTATGCGCCAGGCGCATATTTGGTTGATATCAAAGTCATGACAGATGCAGGCGCATCCAATTCCGGCTACACGGTGGCAGGTATTAACTGGGCAGTACAGAATGTCGATACTGATTGGGGGAATAATGACTCTAGCAGAGGGATTGACATTCTATCAATGTCATTCGGCAGTGGCTCGAATCCAGCAGGAGGAGAGGACCCGGGAGACAATGGAACCAGTCAGGATTCTTTGGCCGTTAATGCTGCATCTGAAGCAGGTATTGTTTGTGTCGCCGCGATTGGTAATGATGGGTACCGAAGAGTCACTTCAGTGGGAGCGGCGGACTCTGCCATTACCGTGGGCTCTATCGATGACAAGGCTAGTATCGAAAGAGGCGATGACTCAATCTCATCTTTTTCTAACTCGGGACCTAGGGAAGATGATGGCGATGATAATGAATGGGACGAGCTCAAGCCAGATGTTGTAGGGCCTGGCTCGAACATAATGTCAGCGCAGCATGCCGCCTCAAGTTCTTCCCTCCCCGGCTCTGCTAAACCATTGGCAAGTGATAATTACGTTCAGAAGTCAGGAACAAGTATGTCGACTCCAGCAGTGGCTGGATTTATTGCGGCGATGCTGCAGATGGATGAAGACCTGACTCCTCAAGAAGTAAAGGATATACTACGAAATAACTCTGAAACTAGAGGTGGTTCGTCGGCTCCGGAGATCACCGAAAGGTGGAATGATCAGTATGGTTTTGGGATTATTGACGGCGAAATGGTGATGCAGGCAATTCTGGGCGACAACAATGGAGGAGGAGATGGAAATGATACGACTCCACCGCCCACAGGTACTGAGGAGTGGGTGATTATTGAAACGCCTGAGGAGGACTCATGGCTTGTAGAGGGAGAAACGTATAGTGTTCGTGGCCACATCGATGAAGATGCCGATACAAATGGGACTATCGAAGAGGTGAACGTCAGTATCTCGTATAGATATCGGCCAGAAGAAGGCCCGAGACAGACTGCTATTTTGGTTGACTGGCATGTAGTACAGGGGACTCTTAATTGGTCGACGCCCTTTTCCATCCCTGAATTCACAGAGGATGAGATCGATGTGGAAGACATAATCATCAAGGTGAAGGCCAGGAATGAGTTCAACGTATGGAGTGAAATGGAGCAAAGTGAACATCCAGTCGGCTTGGTTGAAGTTAGTCTTGGAGGCCCCAGTGGACAAAGTCCGGTATCGGGAAATACGAATATTTTCGGTGGATGGGAGTCAGTAAATGGTGGAGAAATTCAATGGAGGCTGGGAACTGATGAATGGGAGACTGCTGAGCAATTTGGAGGATCCGGAAGTAGCTCAGGAGATTGGTCGGTTAGTTGGGACACTAGATCAGTAAACGATGGATTCTACCGCATATCAGTAAGGGTAGTGAGTGGAGATGGAATTTTCTCAGAGGAGGTCAGAAGGACTGTAGAAGTGGATAACGACCCCCCTGCCCCAGACCTTATTTTCCGAAGTGGGATAACGATTAGTGAATATGGCTTACCTATTGCTGAAACCTATGTTAACACATTCCTTGAAGTCAGTTGTGAAGTGAGAAATGACGGCGACTTAGATGCGACTGAGGTCACCATTTATCTCAAGGAAAATGGGGCTAGGAAAGACGAAGTCGTCATCCCAAGTATTGGCAGCGGGGACATAGTAGAAATTGTTCTGTATTGGAATCCTCTCAGCCTAGGAGATCGCTCACTTACAGTATCCTTAGATCCAACAAATGAAATTGACGAGATAAATGAGGGGGACAACGAGCAGACTGCGGAGTTTCCAGTACTGGAAAGGCCCCAAGGGGTCGATTTATCATTTAGAGAGGGAGCAGTCAGGACCGAGCCTCCGGTTCCGAGGCCTAATGAACAATTTTTGATCACTGCCAGAGTGGATAACTTGGGTTCGAGTGACGCTAGGGATATTGAAGCGACTTTGGAAATCAGAAATTCCGTCGGTTGGGAAACTGTTTCCTCGTCCCCAGTTAGCCTAGTGGTGGGGCAAGGTTCGTCACAGATTTCGTTCGCGCGCATTGAAAATTCTACAGGCCCTATTAACCTCCGGATTAGTGTCTCGGGCTCGTCTCTATCGGATTTAGATTGGTCGAACAATGAGATTGAGTCTTCGATCTTGGTTGACGAAACCACTCTTACTGGCCCACGTACTGCTAGCTTTACTACAGGTGAAGTGCCAGTGGAATTGATTCAATTGGGCGATGAGGGAGGCGTTGTCATAACGAACAAAGATGATGATCTCAGACTCTACAGACTAGGTAGCAATAGGGCATTGACTGCATGCTCTAATGTCTTGGAGGAGAAATGGTCGGGGGATATTGTAGCTGTATCATCAGATGATGGCTTAGCGCACGTTGCATGGACAAGGAGATACCTTGACAATTCTGGTTTCTTCCAACAGACAGTCAGCTATACCACGATTGACTCAAGCTGCCTAATGACCCCAATTCAAGACATAATGGAACCGATCTTACTATCCGATGGGAAATACTGGGGCATTGGAATGGATATCGAAGGGCCTGAGATATTACTTGCTGGATATCACCATGAAATCAATACTGGCTCATCTAACGATAACATTGCGGTTTTTATGGCGATATCAGAATCTCCGACTAAGTCTGCTGACTGGATAATCAACCCCCAGGTAGTTGGCGGACTGGATGTAATACCGGGAGCCACGGACCCTGTTGCCGTAGCGATGGGCGAGGAAGATGGCCATATTTTGTATCAAGACACAAGAAATGACACGACCGGGGCGGACAGACTGGGCCTGTGGTATTCCCATGGCCTCCCCGGGCAGACTTCATGGTCCTATAGAAAGGCAGTTGGAGACTATGCGTTCTCTCCCTCAATATCGGTTTCTCAGATTTCTGACGAGGATATAATCGTCGCATCATGGGGAGAAGGTTATGATCAGGGCTCAGAATTGGTTACGACTATTGTTGATAGCTCTTTTACCCCAATAGGGGAAGGAGAGGTCAGGACTCCCGCTAGGGGCCTCGGTCATCTCAAACTATTGGAAACAGATAGAGGGGTCCAGTTGTTCTTTGACTTCGTGGGTCCGAGTGGCCCTCAGATGCAGTACGGAATGGTAAATCCTGAGGAGGGGTGGATTGGTATATCAGACCGACTGGGACTTGGAAGAATAATAGTTTCAAGCAGATCGCCAATAGATAGCGACGCCGTAATTCTGCAGACATCGCCCACAGGATGGCAAATCAGGGCTCTTGTCGATGACTCTTCTCCTGTGTCCTCAGACGGAACTATCCTTGATCAGGTTAGGGCTTACACCGGACTTGATGAGCGAAATTTCAATGTGATCTTGATCGGGGTTTCAGGCGTCACAATAGTACTGAGCCTGTTAGTAATCCTGACTATGGCCACTAGAGCGCTCCGGTGGGCTAGTGGAGGAAGTCGGAAAAGAGTCACAGGGACTGTAATTCTCGAAGAGGATGTAGTTGATGTTATTGAAGAGACTGATATTCCAATCAAATCTTCAGACGTGGAACTAGTTGAAGAAACCACAATATCGGAAACTCAAGCTTCAACAGAGAGGAGGAAGAGGAGGGAATACAGATCGATGTCAGGGTCATCACTTGGAAATATTCCCGAAATCGGGGATGGATCCGGCTATTCGCCCCCTATTCCAATGCATGTCCCTCCGTCCCCCCTACCTGCCCCTCCCAGCGGCATTAACAGGAGGGTGATGTGCAAATCTTGTAATGCAATCTTTGAAGTTGAATCGGGATTAAGCAGATCAAAGTGTCCGGTTTGTGGAGAAAGGATTGAGCTAGTTTGATATGCTAAGGATCCTGCTATCTTCCAAGTCCGAGAGGCGTCTTGAATGGCTTGAACAAAACATTTCGAGTTTTGCTGTAGAGGTTGATTTCAGACCATTGTTGGCATCCGAGATCAACGCCCCCCAAGGATTGGAAGTTCGCAATCAAGTTGAGGAGGTTTGTCGTCACAAAGCGATTAATGCTTGTATCGAGCAAGTGATTTCTGAGAGGGAGGGAGGAAAGAGTTTTGATTTGATTTTGGTATCTGATACAATGATAGAAGATCCGGATGATGACCGATTATCTATTGGAAAACCTGAAGATATCCTTGGTGCCGCTAGTATCTTGCTCAGACTTTCAGGTAGGAGGCATAGAGTGTGGTCATCTACATCCATACTATTGCCGCCATGGACTGCGCACGAGGGAGAAGCGATAGAGGGGGGCTGGAAGGCTCAAAGCTACACCAATTCAGCCACAGTGGAATTCTCGGAGTTGGATGACATATCGATTGACGAGCTTGTTCGGTCGGGATCTTGGAAAGGTAAGGCTGGCGGATATGATCTTGCGGGCATGGCTGGAAAATATTGCAATGTCATAGACGGGGAAGAGGTTACTGTCCTGGGAATATCCTCTGATGCGGTTGGAATGCTAAACCTTATTCTTTCAGATAAAGGTGACTTCTCCAAACTTTAGTACGAATTCCTTCTGAATCTCGTCGAACCATTCTAGCATTTCTGAGGAAAATCTCACCCTTTCAACTTCAGCATCCATCAATAAATCATCTTGAATTCCTTTCAGAGTTCCCGGTGCTGCACCACACGAAACACAGGCTCCATCTAAGTCAATTACCAAAGATAGGAGCTTGGTCGGTGGTGTTTTTTCCAAAATTTCCCAGCTAGTCAATATTAGGCCCCCTCCATGTCCATCCAATGCAGCTCTCACTGTACCTAATCTGGACATCAGAGCAGGTATTGTATCTGGATTATTTGTCTCAATTAGTTCTATCAAAGAGAGTGCCCTGAGTCTCGCAAGTTCATCCTTATCATGATTGGAATCAATTCTCTTTTGAGCTTCAATCCTCATCTGATCTTCAATCTGCGAACCATACAATTTGACAAGATCGTCACCTCCATGTTCGGGAGACTCCATGTGGTTCCATTGGGGGCCCTCTTTAGAAATGTACTAATGGAAGTTCGATGGTCTGCCACACACATTCAAAAGGATGGAAGTATGCCATGATATGAGGAGTAGCATGTCTAAGGATGAAGAAGCCATTCTGGAAGTCAAGGGGCTGAAGGTCGGAATTGAGAGTACGTCGATTCTGAAAGGCATAGATTTGAGAATACCCCAAGGGGAAATCCATGCCATAATGGGAAGAAATGGAAGTGGAAAGACTACTACTGCGAATGTAATTATGGGGCATCCAGCTTATGAGATCGAAGAGGGAGAGATCCTTCTAAATGGTGAGAGCCTCCTAGAAATGGAGCCTTGGGAAAGATCCAGAGCAGGAGTTTTCCTATCATTTCAATATCCGCAATCAATCCCTGGCCTCCAAGTGGGAAACTTTCTGAGGAAATCTGTTTCAAGTGTCAGAGGCGAAGATGCCGCAAGGGGCTCTGGTTTCAGAGAGAGTCTAAGCGAGGCCATGGAAGAGCTGGATATTCCGAAATCATTTCTCTCTAGATATGTCAATGACGGATTTAGCGGTGGAGAGAAAAAGCGCTTTGAAATTCTTCAACTAATGCTATTGCAACCCAAACTTGCTGTTTTAGATGAGACCGACAGTGGATTGGATATCGATGGAATTAGGACTGTCGCCAAAGGCATAAATTCGGTCGTAAGAGGTACAGAAAATGGGGCTTTGATTATCACTCATTATTCAAGAATTCTTGAGCATGTGAATCCCGATAGGGTCCATATTATGATCGGAGGAAAAATTGTGGCGAGTGGTGGGCCCTCTCTAGCAAACCTGCTGGAAGATAACGGGTACGATTGGTTGGAAGATCAAATTGCTGAGGGGGTGGTTTTCGAATGAGTGAGGGGAATGACGCCAGAGACGCTGTAGGCGACTACAAGGCTGGATGGCATGATCCAGAGAATTCCACAATCAGGTTTGACTTTGGACTATCTGAAAAGGTAGTCAGGGACATCTCTGAGATAAAAAATGAGCCTGAGTGGATGACTGAGATTAGGGTGAAAGCATACAGGCACTTCGTAGATAGGCCAATGCCTACCTGGGGGAATACCGAGGAGCTTATGGAGATAGATTTCGACAAGGTGTGCTATTTCTTGAAGTCCTCAGAGGGAATAGGAAGCTCATGGGAGGATGTACCAGACGATATCAGAAACACGTTTGATCGTCTTGGAATACCTGAAGCTGAGCAGAAATGGCTTTCTGGAGTTACTACTCAATACGAATCTGAGACGGTCTACCACAGTATTCGAGAAGACTTGGAAAAGCAAGGCGTGATTTTCTTAGACATGGATACGGGACTTAGGGAGCATGAGGATGTAGTCAAGAAGTACTTCGGCAGTGTCATCCCATACAGTGACAATAAGTTCTCGGCACTCAATACTGCGGTGTGGTCAGGGGGATCTTTCATCTATGTTCCCAAGGGAGTTCATGTCGAGATGCCTGTTCAGGCATATTTCAGAATCAATGCAAAGAATATGGGCCAATTTGAAAGGACTCTAATTATTGCAGATGAAGGCAGTAGTATTCACTATGTTGAGGGATGCACTGCTCCAACATACTCAACTGACTCATTGCACTCAGCGGTGGTAGAGTTGCTAGCCCTACCTGGCGCCCACATAAGGTACACCACTGTGCAAAATTGGAGCAACAACGTATACAATTTGGTCACCAAAAGAGGAGTTGCGCATGAGAATGCAAAGATTGAATGGGTGGATGGGAATATTGGGAGTAAACTCACAATGAAATATCCTGCAGTTATTTTGAAGGGCGAAGGATCTCATGCGGAGGTCATCTCCGTTGCTTATGCTGGGAATGGACAACACCAAGATGCTGGTGCTAAAGTACATCACATGGCATCCAATACAACTAGCAATATTTTATCCAAAAGCATCAGCAAAGATGGCGGGAGAGGCTCATACAGAGGCATAGCCAAAGTAATGCCCAAAGCGGAAAACTGTAGAATGAATATTGTCTGTGACGCCCTAATTCTAGATGAAGAGAGTAGGACCGACACTTACCCGACGATGGAGATTGCAAACTCTACTGCTCATTGCGAGCATGAGGCAAGTGTCTCAAAGGTTGGAGATGAGCAGTTATTCTATCTTATGAGCAGGGGGCATACTGAAGCAGAAGCCCTTGGCATGATTGTCAACGGTTTCTTCGAGCCATTCACTAGGGAGCTTCCGATGGAATATGCAGTGGAGCTGAACAAGCTCATGTCTCTGGAAATGGAAGGAAGCATAGGTTGAGTGTGGATATGGATCCTACTTCGGTATACTTGTCTTCCGAAATGCCCGATAGGGCAGATCATTTGTGGAGATATACTTCCTGGAAGAAGACTCATCCTACTGGCGATGTCAGGGAGATACCTGATGACATTTCATCGCCGAAGGTTGTTTTGAGGACCATTGATGGAAGTCCAATACCCGAAGGAATAACCCTCCTGCATCAAAAAACTGATTCAGAAGGCCTTCCAGATGAGGAAACTATCACAAAGAGCTTTCTTGAGGCGGTTACAAAGAACTCAAAGTTCACTTTGTCGGTCAGTCCCAGATTCAGGTCATCAATACCAATTATTGTAGATATACAAGCCGAAGGTGATTACTGTGCAGCTCATCTATGCCTAGAAGTAGGAAAACTCTCTGAGTTCGAAATGGTGACTCTGATTAGGGGCGATTGTGACTGGTTTGGTCTAATGAGGACTGGTTCAACTGGGGAAGGTTCGATTTGTAATGATGTGTTGGTTAACAAGATGACAGGGGGGAGCCTGCTAAGGGTCGAGTCGGTTTCCATTCCCAGAAACTCTCAGTTCAAGTCGGGAACTGTGTCATCAGGATCTAAATTAACCAAGGCCGATCTAAGGTATCGAATGTTTGGACCCGGGGGGAGCTTGAATGTTCTTGGTTCTATATTATCAGCTGGGAAGATGAGTCTGGATCATCATATTGAGATTTACCATGACTCCCCAGAAACATTCAGTCGTCTAGACTGGAACTCTGCTTGTGGGGGAAGCAGCAAGACAGTTGGAACAGGGATGTTGCGGGTATCTAGGGGCTCAAATGGTGCCGATGCAGCGCAACTTTTCAGTAATCTGCTCTTATCTGGCGAAGCCCAAGCTGATTCAATTCCTGAATTGGAGGTCTCAGAGCATGATGTAGTAGGTTGTGGCCACGGAACTGCAAGTGGGCCGGTTGATGAAAATCAAATGTTCTATTTGGAATCCAGGGGGATGTCCCCTCGTGAATCCAGAAGTACACTAATCGCCGCTTTCCTGAATTCAACTCTCTCTGAAATGGGAGGGGATCTGATGCATGGTTGGCTGGTATCAGAGTTGGATGATGATCTAAACGAGCTTTGGGATTAGGAAGAACGGTCTCTGTAAGTTGCGGCTAAAGCAGATATTACAAGTCCGCAAGACGCTCCGAATAAAATTCCCTGGTCCTGCAGTCCGTATCCTGCCAGATCTCTGAATGCCAGTGCCATTACAATTGTCACAGGAATTGAAAAGATACCGAATCTAGTAGCCCATAACCTAAGACTTGGTGCTTTTCCCATGGGTCTAAGGGTGACTGATGATGAGTTCTGAATTACCTGCCAATTTACTCTCTCTGCATCTATCTTCAATCTCTGAAGAATTGCATTCCTGATTCCTGGATCATAGTTAGAGTCGGATTCTTTGCCAATTATTCCTGTCCTGAGTTTTACTCTCCTGAGACTCTCCCTGCCATCAATCAACCGTTCACATAAAGCGGCCGCACTAGATGGGTCAAGTCCCCTTAAATCGACCACTAATACCCCCCTACTCCTCTTGACCCTCTCATTCACATCCCAAATAGAGCCCCTCAATCTAACCCTTTCTTCTATGGGAGATAGGGTAGATCGCAGGAAGTCTGTCTCGGCCCTTCTTCTATCTTCTCTAAAATCTCCTTCCTCGGATATTTCACTAATCCTGTAAAGAGCGAATGAAAGGATCAGCAAAAATGCCGTGGACCCAGTGACAATTCCAGCCCTCAATGAAAAAATGATATCTGGATTTTCGAGACCGGTGGCAAAAATTGAGATGAAAATTGCCATGGTACCAACCATAGAGCCAGCTACGAATGAAATCGATATGGCGTCCTTGGCCGATATGTCCGTCACGCTATCCGTAAGAAGCAATCGTTCAAGAGTTAGAGGGTAGGGATACATTGATTTGGCATGGATTATTGGGGATGTTATGTGTATTCTCTGTCAGCAAGAAGGTCTGATGGCAGGGTTAGTTGAAGACTCTCCACTTGCATTAGTTGCCGGCTCAGTTGTGGTCACTGTATGTGCCGTGAAAGTTAATGTCTCCAAGAATATCGGGAGTAAACCCCTGAAGAATGGTAGAAAAGACAGGAAATCGGAAATTAGAGTTTCTTCTGTCTTGGGACTCATATCCGGTTTCTTGCTTTTGATGTTCTTTGTATCCCCATTCATGCTGGAAGAAGGTAGTGTTCCTGAGCTATCTGGTAGAGCAAATGCTATTGATTACATGAACGAGGATAGCTGGGGAAATGATGAACACTCTGAGAATGGAAAATTAGGGCATAATCAGTCTTCTCATGGAGGATCATTTTCCTGGTCTGAACTGAATCCAATGTTCGGCTTCGTCTATGCATTTGGAGATATTAATTGCCATCAGAAACATGATAGGTCATGGACAATAAATGAAAATCAAATGCCTGTTTGCACCAGGGATGTGGGGATATTCTTGGGATTCTTCATGGGATGCATCTTTTTCAGATTGAGGGGCTTGAATAGATGGACAGTTCGAGATTCTTTCCTTTCCGTGTTTGATGATGATTCCATAAAATCTGTTTACATCGCAGATAGTCGGATGAGGCTGATGTTCCTGTTCTTGGCCTTGGGCATTATCCCCATGGCAATTGATGGGTTTACCCAACTTCTCACAGACTATGAGTCAACTAATGGAGTCAGGGTGATTACTGGATTCATGGCAGGATTCGTCCTTGGATGGTTCGTCTGCTCGGCATTGTCATCTAAGCCAGACTTATTTGATTCGCCGTCGTCTGTTGTGCTTCCTGCAGATTCTAGACTGGCACTAATCGATCAGCCGGATCTGTGAGACCACCATTGAATGAGTTCATCTTCATTTGAAGGTGTCGGGAATAGGTCGCTACCAGAACCCAAAATTGTTATTCGTTCTATGGTCGAAATTAGTGCGGAAGTGTGTTTTCCTGATCTTACTATCTGGCCCATAGCGAATCTGATGTGCGTTCTGGGGTTTTTCTTACGCCACTTCGCCAAGGCCTCCTTCAAAGGCCATACAGCAATGGCTAATCGGCCAAAGGATCGGTATTCTTCCTTCATCTGAGAACGTGGTGCCTCCCTTCCAATTAGGGACTTATGCTGATGGATACATCCTAATTTTTCATTGAGATACCTCACAATTGTCTGAGTGTGTCTTTCTGAGACCGACCTAACTGGGCCCAGTGATTTCCTGAGTTCTCTAATGTCAGCTGATCTCATCAAAGAGAGAGTCCCGCAGATTGATGACATTGAATGTGACAATACGTTTTTTGGGACATCTATTCTTTCGTTTTCTCCCGTCTTCTCCAGTATTTTTGAATGGGTATTTTGAAAATTTTTGAGAATCGTCCAAGGAGCCTCCCCGCACAACCAATCTTCCTCCCTTATACTAGGCTTTACGCCAAGCCCTTCCAATGTGGATTGACCCCTAGATGACTTAATCAGTGACCTGATTAGATTCTTATCGACTTCTTCAGAACGGACATTGACTGGTTCGGGCCTTGAATGCATGAAATTTCTTATCAGAGACTTGAGCTTCATTTTGAAATCGTCCTCGGAGCTTTCATTCAATACGGGCCCTATTATTGCCCCCATATCGAAGGGGGTCGGCATGTCCATACTTCCAGAAAGTAATTCCCTGTAGCCCTCACGAATTTCCCCCTGGAGTACGCTAGTCTCGAAGTATTCCTCCTTGTCTGAATGGGCCCTAAGGGTCCCACTCTTTATCCTGCTAAGCGCGACCTTTGGGTCGCAATCGACCCAGATACAGAGATCAGGCACTAGTGCGGCGGAGTTCATATGGGCCACTCTTTCTACTCCCAAGCCCCCGACAATGCCCTGGTAAACGAGAGAAGAGTGGATATTCCTTTCACTCACTACACCAATTCCTGACTCCAATCTAGGCAATATCCACCCATGTGAGTGATCGACCCTGTCTGCAGCGAAGAGTCCTGCTTCATTCTCCGGAGTGGTCGTTTTCCTTCTAACTGAGTCTATGGCCAACCTTCCAAGTGGGTGATCCCTCCTAGGCTCTCCAGTAACACTGACTGATACGAATGGGAATTCCTTTCTCATTACTTCCGAAACTACCTTGGTGGCGAGTCCCTTTCCACTACCGTCGCCCCCCTCTATTGTGATCAGGTACACGACTAATCCTCCTTCGAGTAAACGTCATAGAATTGATTTCTTGACAAGCCTACTAGGCCCATTCCAGAAAGAGTAAAAAGTGGCCCTACAAATATCATCCCTCCACTCCAAAGACTGAGGAAGGATAGCCACCATGTTTTACGATAGCTCCCTCCCTTGTTTGCTTCCAAAGCTCCAGCGATTCCCGCAAGACCAGTCAATAACGCGAAGACTGCGAATATAGTTGCTATCAAAACCGATTCATCGAGATGGCTTTCCCCTGTCATATCAAGTTGGATTGGAGGCCCATCGCCCTCGATTAGTGTGACAGAAATTTGCGAGTGGTCACCTGGGATTAAAGAAATTCGAACTGTGACATTACCTGGGTGTTCTATTTCAAGTAGAACCGTCCTCCTAGGAACATCACTGATTGAAAATCTACCGCTTGAGTCAGTAACATAGGTGCCAACTTCCAGTTCTTCTTCGTCAAATAAGGTAACTTCGACCCCTTCGACGCCATCTCCTCCAGATGAATTACCTACTAGTTCTGAAATTACAATTCCGTCAATATCTGCTGTCCCTCCAGACTCTTCCATCTGGCCCGAGAGGATATCACTTACGTTACCCGAAATGAGCATGATTCCAATTACCATTCCCAATAAGCCGCCAATTCCAATCATTACTGCCCCGAGGTTTCTGGTTGCTGAATCGGTAGCGATATCTGAGAGCCACAATTCTAAGCCGTTCATTCCGTCAATTTCATCTTCATGGCCATCAATAATCGTACTCACCCCCTTCGCTCTGACCTAATGGTACAGCATTATGCTGTTCATCATGTCGATTATTAGATTCATGGTTCTTGCCCTCTTCCGTACTAGTCTTGGTGTAAGAAGTGGCAACTGAAAACAGGATCGCCAATAATAGTACCATACCAAAGGAGGACCAAATCGAGTCTTCATTTTGTCCACAACCGTAGATGCAGATATTTTCTTCTGTTCCTGAAAGATTAGTCATTGAAACAAGATACATTGAAGACCAATTCTTCCCTGTTATCCAAAATTCTGAGGAGTTTTTATGTGCAATTCCGTTTAGGACATTATTGACTCCATTACCATTATTTGCAGATAAAAATGAAGCATCAAAATCGCCTAGTAAAGTGCCATTTAATGGGTCGAATAGAACTATTCTATCGTCTTGCCAGATGTTTGCTAGAACTCTTGGCCCTTCTATTGTATTGATGCATTCGAGTTCATTTATCTTGCTAATATCGTTTCCGAAATCATCGGTTATGGACACCACTCTAAGAATTTCGAATGATTCTGGGTCCCTAATTGAAATGGAGGATGTCCCATTGGACATTACGAGTGATTCCCCATCAAAACAAATCCCCCATCCCTCTCCTTGGTATCTAAATGAAGAAACAATTGAGAGGTTCTCAATATCAAAAACGTAAGCCACTTCACTCTTCCATGTTAACATAATTATGGTCTCGTTATACACCGTTATTCCCTCTGAGAAAATGGATTCATTCATAGGAACCGATCTAATCACCTCGCCGGTCCACGGGTTGACTTCTCTCAGAGATGAGCTGCCATACAGGCCTGTGCTCTCATACAAACTTCCATTGTGCATCTCGAGGCCTTGTGTGAATGCATTTTCATCATGATAATGTTCGCTCAGTAAAACGATTTCATAGTCCGCCGAAGTATCTGAATTGGGAACTGATTCGGCCTGAAAAATGGGTAAAATCATACTCAAAAACACAAGTGAGGCTAGCATTAAACTGCCTCCCCCCGTACGACTCATGTATGAACGATGCTCCATCGGTGTTAAAATACGTCTTAGAACCGATTCATTCTAGTTACAACACGGAGTGTTGAGTATGTTGGGTCGTGCGAATCGTTATTCTTCTAGTAGGGCCGTCATTTTAGCGGCTCTTCTGATGGTGACAAGCTTGTCCCCAATGGCATTTGCAGATAATGCCAATGACGAGGCCATAGACCAAATTGTTGGCGACCTTAGTGAGTTTGATCCTGCGTCGGATGGGAAGCCGTATTTGTTCTCCGCGTCGCCAGTTCCAATATATTCGGCCACGGGATTTCTCAAATCTCAATGGAGATCTGACGGCTATCCTGACTTGACCCTTCCATTCTCACAATCATACCTCAATTCTAGGAGTGCGACAAGAAATTGTGACAATGCATGGAGTGTTGGAGACACCAGTGACGTCGCAACTGCTGGCGGGTCCATTTCTGCTACTGTACAAAAGATTTCGAGTAACTCCGCAATAATAGTTGAGGATGGCCAAGTGATACCTTCCACGACTCTGAATGATATTGCCTCTACTTGGGAGTCGACGATTTTCCCCACGGTAACTAGCTACTTTGGGTCTACGCCAGACGTTGACAATAACTGTCAGGTAGAAATCATAGTCTTCTCCATTGACGGAGCAGGGGGGATAGGGGGATATTTCGTCCCTGGGCTTTCATCTTCCACTGACTCACTATTCATCGATATTGACGACCTCAGTTGGAGGAACACTATAATTGCACATGAATTCCAACATCTCTTGCACAACGCGAGAGATCCCTTTGAGTTTATTTGGATAGATGAGGGTGCTGCTGACATGGCCGCATACCTATGTTTTGGAGTCACCAGCACCCTTACGGGTCATGCTAATGCGTGGTCGCAGAATTCCAATATGAGCGTGAGATGGTGGAATCAGAGAATTGCCGATTATGGCGCTGGGTTCCTGTTCATGATGTACCTATCGGACAAGCTCGGAGGTGCTTCATCAATATCGGCATTGGTAGCCAATACTGATACGGGAGGAAGTGCAATAGAGGATCTTGCATCCAATCCTCCTCCCGGTTCGACGCCCATTGGAACGACAATGAGTGATATTTTCGCCAATTTCACACTGGCTGTATCCATAGACAGTGAACAAGGCGCGTTTGGTTTCTCAAATCTAGATCTTAGTTCGGCCTGCACTTCTGCATTTATTTGCAAGGCCCAGATGAGTGGATTCAACGATCAATGGGTGAATCCATGGACGAGCCCTCTGCAAGAGCTAGAGGGATGGGGGATGAGGGCTTACAAATTCAATCAAGGATCGGGTGCACCACTGAATATCATGGCTCAACCCTCTGAATTTGGGTTTGAAGGTGCCTTGCTCGCTAAAGACAGCAGTACTGGAAGTTGGTCCATGAGCAGGATGAGGGTTGATCAAGTCACTGGCTCCATTACTGGCTTGATTCATGGTTTTGGGACTGATGTTGATGAAGTCTGGATGACAACATGGTACGAGTCGTCTGTTGATGATTGTGATTATAATTATGCGACTTGTGGAATAACGAGTGGGGACTATCCGACTGCTACTGTCACCGTTCAGGCGATGCTAGTAACTGATCCTGCTGAAGTATCGATAGATTCCATAGACGGATTCGACAGGGATGGAGATGGCCTGTCCGATAGTGTTCAGATGGACCTAGATGTTGTTTCTAATTCATTTTTCGAAATACTCGAAGTGACTGTGGATGCATTCTCAAATAATACACTCGTGGATACTAAAGTATTCACGGTGACAGCGGGAAATAGTATTGCGACGGAGAAGAGCATATGGTTCACTCCGCCATATACCTCTGAGTGGACCTTTGGGGCAGAGGTCAGGGACGTGACATCGACTTTGGTGGATCAGGCTTTCTCATTGCCAATTCAACTAGCTAACATGGAGCCTGTTGCGTCGATCTCTGTTTCCGTAAATTCTACTCAGACTTGGCTCCCAGTGAATATGTTCGGATCTGGTTATGATGAATGGGGCTTTGGAATGGAGAACGGGTCATTCTCTAACAATGAAACCCCTATTGCATATTTCTGGGACTTGGGGGATAATATTTCATCTACACTGAAAAATCCAGTGCATCGGTTTTTGGAGGCTGGTACATACCCGGTGGTCCTGACTGTTATGGATCAGGGGGGCTTCTACTCCGAATCACAGACATGGACTGTGGATGTTCAGGATACTAGTGATCCGATCCCAGAGATTTCTGTAGAAGGGGTAGTGGTTTCCGAAGAGTTGATCCTGATGACAAATCAACAGGTGATGTTTTCTGCCCTCGGAACTACAGATAATCTTCCCCTTGAGGAGCTCTATTTTGAGTGGAACTGGGGAGATGGGGAGATAGAATCGGGGATCGGATTATACGAATCTAGTCATTCATGGGTCGATGGAAGTGCAGACGGCATAATCTACACTCTTTCTCTCCTGGTTAGCGATGGGATTCATGATGTCGAGCATACAATCTTCATCAGGGTCCTAAACAGAGTTCCTCAGCAGATTTTTGATAGTCAGCTTCAGACATACACTCTGACCCCACTCACTCTTCCGACATTATTCACAGACAGTGATGGAATGATAGTTAGCTATGATTGGTCATTTGAAGAAGGAGTAAATCTTGACGGTAGCGGTATGGCAATGACCTCAGATTTCTCCCAACTATCATCTGATTTGGCTAATCCCGTAGTCGGATGGCTGACTCCGGGACTGAAGAATATAGGCCTGACGGTCACTGATGATGATGGAAACTCCACATCTGCCACCATCCAAGTTAATGTGATCAACCAGAGGCCGGTTGCGGTCTTCTCCAGGCCAATGGATGGGACAGTAGATACGACATATACATTCACTAGTTACTCTTTCGATCCTGATGGAGACTCGACTCAACTTTCCACCATCTGGACCATATCGGATCTTTCTGGCATAATCGAGAATACTACATCTGTAAGTCACACTTTCATGGAGCCCGGACTATACACGGTTTCACTAAGAGTCGTCGATGTACTTGGCCTTTCTTCGGCTGAGAAATCTTTTAGTTTGAGAATAGAAAATCCACTACCAGTCCCGATGATTGATTTCTCTTGTCCGAATGTGAATGGGACAATATTGGATAGGGAGCCGACGGACGTTGAGCAAGTTATCTGGCAAGTCCCTTGGGTTGAAGGGGGAGGGGCCTTTGTTTCACCGATGAGTCTCATCAAGTTTGATGGATCAGGTAGCTATGATTCCGATCCCGCTTTCAATGGAAAATCTTCAATGGACATTGAAGATCCAGAATGGAATGGAATTACTAGATGGATTTGGGACTTCGGAGATGCGAGCCCGGCAGTCGAGGGAGGAGTTGTTTGGCATCAATATTCGATTCCCGGCACATATACAGTGACTCTCACCGTAGTGGATGGATTTGAAGGGGGGGAGACGAACACCACTTCTATACAGGTAATTGTTTCGAAATCTCCTGTGATCATGACAGATAGACCAATTTCTTCTGATTACGTCAACATGGGAGATCCAGTTTACTTGAATTACAGTGTTTTTGATCAGGACTTAGAAGACGGCCTTGTGGCATGGATGGATTCTGATGCGTCGATTGACACGGATGGGGATGGAGATTCCACTAACGACAGGGACATGACTCTGTCTGGAGACTTGGTGGTGAGATGGGATCTAGATGCAAGCAAGGACTCCGACGGAGATGGCAATTACAAGAATGACTGGGACTGGAATCCTGAATCATGGAGTGAGGAAGGTGAAATTAGGATCACTATGCAGGTTTGTGATGCTGTGGATGTTTGTGCAGAAAGAGACTACGTGATCACTGTACTATCGACAGAAGATGAGTATGTTCCCAAGTCATTATCGGACCTAACATGGGAGGACATAGTCCCCAATAGGGAGAGCGGTGGCCTTCTGGCACTCGTTGGACTAGTACTACTCCTAGGTTGGATAATAATGAGGCAGAAAGATGAAGAGGAGCTTGAAGCTGAGGATATGATGGAGACATATGATGTCGATGAAGTTGAAGCGGATGGAGGACTCCCGGGGATGGATCAACACAAACCTCCTCCTCAGCCAAAGTATCTTTCGGAAGATGAACGCAGGGACACAGATTCTGGTTATGTACGCCCAATTAGAACTAGGAGGCGTTGAATCGATATGAAGGGCGGATTGAGGACTTTGTCCGTTGTGACTAGCTTCTTCTTGCTTGCGCCTAATTTTTTCCTTGTTGCACTATTGATATTTTCTTCTTCTGCATCCGCACAGAGCTCGGGTTCCTGTGATGTACCTGCAGTGAATGACCCAACTACACGGGACATGATATCATTAGAGCCTGTTGAAGACAGCTGGTGGGATTCTGTAGAAGAGCCAAGATTTAATCTGGTGTCTGATGTATTCACTGACTTCACTGTGGACAACGATTCAGCAACTGCCATTGGCATGAAGCTAGTACCTGGGCATATGTACACATTCTGCATTAGTATTTCGAGTAATCAGGATGACCCTCCACTAGATCCTAATTCTGACATCTACTTGATGACTGAACCGAATTGGGATAGATACAAGCTTGACTACGAACTTAGGGATGAAGTTGGTTTCTTCGACGCCTTTGACATGCTTCCGGTTGAGTGGAGGGACATGGATGACTGGCTCCCCTTCAGAGATGTTCATGCATATGAGGGAGTTACGTACCAAGAGTTCTCGGTTGCTATTGACTCTAGCGGGTCTGGTTTCTTCGGAGGGGGTGACATACCGTACTACCTGGTCATTGATGGATGGAATAATCGGCGGCACACAAATACCGATGCTGCTGGAGGGGATGTTGATGTAGAGGTTCTGATAGATGTTGAAGATCGCTTGAATATTCCTAAATTCACTGCCACGCTATTGGTGGGTTCACTTCCTCTAGCTTGTATTATTGTGCCTATGATAATTCATTCCAGGTATATGTCGAACGGCAAGGAAGGGTCTGACGTAGAAGTAAGTCGCGAGGTCCCCTATCTAGATAAGGAGCAGAGTGACAAACGAGATTACGATGAATAACCTAGTAGTTTCCATGCCGTTGTCAGATCTGATACGTTTATCTTTCCCGAATGAGATAGGTGCCAACCCACTTGCATTGTCGAGTATACCATCTTCTGGTTTAGCAGAGGAGCATGAATTCTGGACCAATCGCCTCCCGAACCAACACCCATCATAGACATCTCAATCTCTGAGCCCCTCAATTCCCATGCGGCTTCAAATACTCTCAGTGCCCCTTCAAATCCTGAAATTGGATAGCACATCTTTACCATGTCTCCATGACTGGAGTAATCTTCTACTTCTGCCACTATCTCACTTGCGGGAGGGGGATTCTCCTCAGAGTGGTGTGAGGCTATTATCTTGGTTTTCCCCGACGCCTTCTCCATCAATGATTTCCTATCTGATGCTGCAATGTCTACTTCCAGATCGACCCAGCTTACCTCACTCTCAATTGCTGTCCTCAGAACCTCGATTCTACTAGACTCGTCACCTGGGTAGTAACCTCCCTGTCTCTCTGGCCTGCATGTAAGTATCACGGGCAATTCTATTCCTTGCTTGAATGACGAAAGTGCTGATTTTAAATCCACGGAATCGAGGGGTTGGACCTGATACTCTATTTCCCTCCTAGGAGATTTTTTTGAATCACCGTCTTCCTCTGACTCCTCCATCTCTACTTCTCTTGTCCAAAGCTTATCGAGCCTCACCTCCACTAAATCAGCTCCAGCTGCAGTAGCTAAAGAGGCGTCCTTGAGCATCTCATCGACCGTGCACCCAGTCAATACGACACACACCAGTGGCAGTTCCATTCAGTTCTTCGAACCTAGGATTCTGTTTAATCGTGTCGTGTCAACTGGGAATAGTAGTAACCCATAATTTACTCTCCTCATCGAAGGATGGATTTGGCAAATTTGATCCCGATACGTGATTTATTATGGATAGAAAAACCATTCTCCAGTATGTTTCATAAGCCTCGTCTTGGGATTTTGAATAGTACACTATCATAGAATTAGGGGTATCTAGAAGAATGGTATATTGACTTTTTTCTCGGAGAGAATAAAGTAGTGAAAATGAATGATTTTTACCGATATATTCGCAGGGTTGAATAACCCCCTACCACTAGATTATAGCATTATGATTGAGGGTTCCGTAGGAACCCTCAAGAAATCGGGTTGATTATTGTGGCAAATGACTATGATGCTGATAGCATACAAGTGCTTGAAGGGCTAGAAGCAGTGAGGAAAAGACCAGGAATGTATCTTGGAGACCCACATGATGGTTCAGCTCTCCATCACTGCATTTGGGAAGTTGTTGACAACTCAGTGGACGAGCATCTAGCTGGCCACACTGATTCCATAGAAATTACACTGCACAAGGGAGGATCGCTTTCTGTAAGAGACTTTGGCAGGGGAATTCCTGTTGGCATTCATGAAGAGTATGGGATATCAGCTGCAGAGGTAATCATGACTAAACTTCATGCGGGCGGAAAATTCGATAACAGCTCTTACAAGGTCTCCGGAGGACTCCATGGAGTCGGAGTCTCTGCAGTCAATGCTGTGTCTGAGTGGATGGAAATGACAATCCACAGAGATGGCAATATATACTTTCAGAGATATGAGGCGGGAGTTCCAGTTGAGCAACTAAAGAAGATTGGGAAGTGCGAAGACACTGGGACAAAAATTTCATTCAAGCCCGATCTATCCATATTCACCGATGTAATAGAGTTCAATTTTGAAGAGGTCGATACTAGAGTCAGTGAGACCGCATTTCTCAATGCCGGACTGAGGATGACGATCCTTGATGAAAGGAGCGAGGATCCGCACACTTCTGAGCACCTATACGAAGGCGGACTATCGGAATACGTGAGTCAACTCAATAACAGAAGAGAAGTTCTGCATGAAGAAGTTATCAAAATTAGGGGCGAGAAAGACATCGAGAAGGGAAATGTTGAGGTCGAGCTTGCCCTCCAATGGTCAGATGCATTCAGTGAGTCTATTCGATGCTATACGAATATAATTCGGAACAAGGATGGCGGGACGCACATGTCTGGTTTACGAACCGCACTTACTAGCTCAGTCAACACATATGCTAAGAAAAAGAAGTTACTGAAGGGTGATGCGCTGTCAGGCGATGACGTAAGAGAGGGGCTGGCAGCAGTAGTCAGTGTGAAGCATCCAGATCCATCTTTCTCATCCCAGACGAAAGATAAGCTGGTCAGTAGCGAAGTAACCGGTATAGTCCAGACGATTGTTTATGATAAGCTGGGAGAATTTTTCGAAGAAAATCCTTCGGTTGCTAAGCAGATTGTGGAAAAGGCCCTACTCGCATCGAAAGCTAGGGAGGCAGCTCGAAAAGCTAGAGACCTGACCAGAAGGAAAGGGGTACTGGAAGGCGGGGGCCTTCCTGGTAAACTAGCAGATTGCCAATCCAGAGATCCGAGCGAATGTGAAGTATACTTAGTCGAAGGTGATTCCGCAGGAGGATCTGCAAAAACAGGAAGAGATAGAAGGATCCAAGCGATCCTTCCCCTTCGTGGAAAAATACTCAACGTGGAAAGGCAGAAGCATAATGCTGCCAGAGTATTCCAAAATCAAGAGATTCAAACTATGATTAGGGCCCTTGGAGCGGGAGTTGGCAACAATAGTGAGGAAGACGGGGCATTCGATTCTAGCAAATTACGTTACTCCAAGATAATTATAATGTGCGATGCGGATATTGACGGAGCTCACATTAGGACATTGATGCTCACTTTCCTCTGGAGATTCATGAGGCCCGCGATAGAAGATGGGCATGTGTATATTGCGCAGCCGCCGCTCTATCAATTAACAAAGGGACGAGTGAGCAAGTATGTATTCTCAGACGAAGAAAGAGACAAAGTGATGTTAGAGCTACAAGCTGGTAATCCTAGTTCTAAGATCGGAGTACAGAGATACAAGGGTCTGGGAGAAATGAATCCAGAGCAGCTGTGGGAAACCACAATGAATCCAATGACTAGAACCATGCTTAAGGTAACCGTCCAGGATGCCGAGGCGTCGGATAGGCTATTCGAAATTTTGATGGGAGAAGATGTTCCCGATCGTAGGGCTTTTATTGAGAAGCACGCAAAGGAGGTGACGAATCTTGACATCTGAGGAAAATGAAAACGTAGTATCGAGCAATGAGAATATACTGAACCATTCTCTTGACGAAGAGATGAAAACATCCTACATCAACTATGCGATGTCCGTGATAATTGGTAGAGCGCTACCTGATGTCAGAGACGGTCTCAAGCCGGTCCATCGACGTGTACTTTATGGGATGCATGAAGGAGGACATACGTCTGAAAGAAAGTATAGCAAATCAGCACGTTCGGTTGGAGAGGTAATGGGTAAATATCACCCTCATGGAGATTTATCCATCTATGATACGATGGTCAGAATGGCACAGGAATTCTCACTGAGATATCCGCTTGTAGACGGACAAGGAAATTTCGGATCGATTGATGGCGACCCCCCGGCTGCTATGAGGTATACTGAGAGTAGACTGGACAAAATATCAAAGCATATGCTGGAGGACATAGACAAAAAAACTGTTGATTTTCAACCTAATTTTGATGATTCGGAGATGGAGCCTACCGTACTACCTGCTAGGTTGCCAAATCTTCTCTTGAATGGCAGTGACGGTATTGCAGTGGGCATGGCTACAAGAATACCGCCTCATAATCTTACGGAAGTAGCAGGAGCGATAAGATTGCATGTCACAGCTATATTGGATGGAGGATTCGAAGAACTGAAGATGCCAAATATCTCCATTGATGAATATATGGAGCATATCAAGGGGCCCGATTTTCCGACAGGTGCTACCATTCACGGATTGGATGGAATACTTGATATGTACATGGCAGGAAAGGGTAGATTTCATGTCCGTTCAAAGTGCGATGTCCATGACGATTCCAAAGGAAAGAAGATCATAGTTCACGAGATTCCTTACCAGGTCAAAAAATCGGATATGCTCGTCCACATAGCTGATCTCGTCTCAAAGGGGACTGTAGTTGGCATTAGGGACATCCGTGATGAGTCCTCAAAAGAGGGGATAAGGGTAGTAATCGAAGTGAAGAACAATGCTGATCCTCATGCAGTTCTGAATCAGCTATTCAAATCAAGTAGGCTTCAAGAGTCTTATTCGGCCAACATGATGGGCATACTAGATGGTAGGCCAGTCTTACTTACGCTCCCCGTAATGTTGCATACTTACGTAGAACACAGAGAGTCAGTTGTAGAGAGAAGGGCGATGTTCGAATTAGAAAAGGCGGAGGCTAGGGCCCACATTTTGGAAGGTTTGGTAAAGGCACAAGACAGAATTGGGGATGTGATTAAAGCTGGAAGGTCCAGTTCTAGCAGGGAACAATTCGAATCCGTGTTGCAGGGGAAAGAGGAAATTTCCGGGCTTCCTCCTTTCGACTTCACAGAAGCGCAGTCAAAGGCGATTGCTGAACGTCGTCTGTATCAACTCAGCCGTCTAGATGTCGAGAAAGTGAAGAACGAACACGAGGAATTGAAGATAAAAATAGCTGATCTTCGGGACATAATCTCTTCAATGTCCAGGAGATTGAATATCCTGGTCCAAGAACTTGATGAGATGGTGGAGAGGCATGGTGATGAAAGAAGGTCTGTTATTGATCCGATGCCTCTTTCGATGGATAGAGAGGATTTGATAGAAGAAAGAGCAATTGTGATTTCTCTCTCTGAAGATAACTACATCAGGCATATGCCAGTAGAGGCCTTTAGGGTTCAAAATAGAGGCGGTAAGGGCCTGAAGGGCGTGACTACCAAGGATGAGGATTTTCCCAAATCGATACTGACGTGCTTCAGCAAAGACAGGTTACTAATCTTCACAGATCAAGGTAGAGTCTATGGCCTTAGGGCTTGGGAAACTCCATCTGCCAGCAGATATGGAAGAGGGACACACATCAGGAATCTACTTGGAGGAATTCGCGATGATGAGAAGGTCATTTCGATACTTCCAATGAATAAGGATCTTATTGAAAATCCAGAAGGTCACTTCTTAATATTCTCCACTCAAAATGGGAGAATAAAGAGAAGTTATCTCTCTGAGTATGTCAAAATAAATAGAAATGGCAAATATGCTCTAAAATTCGCAGAAGGAGAATCTGATGCATTAGTATCAGTTAGACCTGCTACAGAGGAAGATCATGTCGTACTTGTATCGGCCAAAGGAAATGCATGCAGATTCAAACCAGCTGAAATTAGGACGAGAGTTGACCCTGTGACGGGAGAAAATCAGTCAACTCATTTAGTGAGGGTGCAAGGTAGAGTGAGTCAGGGAGTATCTGGGATGAAGTTGGGGGCCGGGGACAAGGTCATTGGAATGATTGTTACAGATGATTTTGAGACTAGCGTCCTTACAATCTCCAAGCATGGAATGGCTAAGAGAAGTAGGTTAGGTTCAGGAGATATGCTTCCGGTTATCGACGAATCTACAGGGAATAAAATGGCAGATGATAATGGAGAATTGATACTTGAAAGAGATGGTTACAGAAGGACAAATAGGGGTACTAAGGGAGTACGAACAATGTCACTGGACCTTGATGATGAGATAGTAGCGGTAAGACAAATTCCAGATATTAAGGACCAATTGTTTATGCTGACCTCCAAAGGGATGATGATCAGGATGGCATCGGAACAAACAAAGGAGACCTTGGGGAAAGTTACCAAGGGCACTAGGATAATGGAGTTGCGAAAACCCGATAGAAAGGGGTATGCTGATGAAGTGATATTCGTAGCCAGACTGCCATCTTCATTGGTGGATATGGGCGTGACTGAAGAAGAGTGACACCGTTCCACTTAAGCGGGGACCTCTAGTCGATAAGACGCTGCGGCAGTCGCATAGCCTGGCCATTGCGCTGGATTGCTAATCCAGTGGTGTTTCACCTCGGGAGTTCGAATCTCCCCTGCCGCGCCATAAATTCTGGACATCAGTTATCTGCTCGTACTATCTCGACAGAGTGTGGCAGGAGTTACAGAGGTAGCCTTTGTTACTATCTGCGCATTTATTTTAGGAGGAATAATCATCCTGAGGAGGCATTTTGCCATGTCGCCTTCTAACGATAGGTCTTGGGTCAATGATAACCAAAGACTCACCAATATTGAAATCAATGGCGATAAGGCTCACATAAAGAATGTCAGGGACTTCAACTGGAGATCGACTAAAGATTTTGATGAACATTGGGTAGACATGTCGGTTGACTTGGATAAGGTCAGTAAGATTTGGTTTGTCCTAGAGTATTTCAGCCCTGAAAGGAAAGAAATGGCACACACCATATTGAGTTATGAATTTGAAGATGGCACCAGACTGGCATGCTCAATAGAAGTAAGGAAGAGAGAAGGGGCGCGTTATCACCCACTGAAAGGGGTCTTTAGAACGTACGAGTTGATCTATGTCTGGGGTACCGAACGTGATGTTATTGGAGTAAGATCGAGGTGCAGGAAGAAGTCCAAAACTCACTTATTCGAAGGAGTAGTACTTGGACCGGGGAACGAAAGGAGAATGCTGGAGTCGTACATTCGAAGAACCAATAAACTAGCAAATGAGCCTGAATGGTACAATACTATCACCAACACCTGTACAACAAACATAGTTAATCATGTAAATGAAGTATATCCAGGAAGAGTGCCATGGGCAATAGGGATATTGATGCCCGGTTTAAGCCCTAAGATGTTACTCAGGAATAACTTGGTCAAGGCGTCTGGCAGTGTGGATGAGGCCATGGAGTCGAGCTTGATCGATTCAATCTCTGAAAAATGGGATTATTCCACTGATTTCGGAGATTGGATCAGGGGAGTGAATACGAGGATTGAACATTAATGAGCGTGACGAGGGTGCATGTGGGAGTTCGATGGCACCGAACTAAGTGGTGCCTTTGACTGGGGCCTCCCTCCATCTAAAAGTCACATCATCCGATGGCTGGCCCTCAGCTCACAGGATGAAAAAGGCACCCTTATTTCATTCTCGGGAACAATGGGCGAGGATCCTGTATCAATGGCAAGATGCCTAATATCGATGGGTGCGGAGATAGATTTTCATGATGATCATTGGTTTGTTAGAGGGCAACAGGATAGATTGTCTCTTCCGGAACACGATTTGCAATGTGGAAACTCTGGAACGACGGCTAATGTGATATCTGCCATGTCTGCATGCCTTGAAGGGACTGCCATAATCGATGGAGACGTTTCTTTGAGGAGGAGAGAGTCACGTGGCCTATGTGAAACTTTGACCGACCTAGGATGCGAGGTTAGCAGTTACTCAATTCCAAGGAGGATTTCCGGAATAATATGTCATGAGAAGGCCTCCCTAGACTGGGAGGAGACGAGTCAGGGCGCCACAGCAATGGCACTTGCATCCCCAAATCTATCGTCCGATATTTCTCTATCTTTGAATGGCACACCGATAAGCAGGGGTTATTGGGAGCTAACAAGGGACATTTGCTCGAGGTCAGGAATTGATATTGACACTAAGAACGGCATACTAAAGCTAGGTCCATGGAAAGTTGACACTCCATCGGAAATATCGGTTCTGGGAGAGCAGAGTCTAATTCCCATGAGGATTCTTTTCTCAAGATTGCATGGTGTTGAGGTAAAGACGAATAGGACAGAGGAAATTACAGGACTCGGTCTCGCAATACATAACATGGAATGTAACTCTGATATCTTAAATCTGAAGGACGGGTCTGATATAATCACCCCGTCTGCTGCAATAATGGCACTCGGTTCTGGAGGAAGAATAACTGGTTGCCCACATGCAAGGGGCAAGGAAAGCGACAGAATTTCTAAGACGGTAAAGATGCTTGGGGATTTTGGAATCAAGACGAAGGAAACTTCTGACGGGATTATCATACCTGGAAAACAGAGTATACAGCGCCCTGAAGAAACTGTGGAGACATATTCGGACCATAGAATGGCGATGACAGCTATGATTCTTGCTTCTAAAGTCGGAGGATCCATAGATAATCCAGAGTGTGTAAGCGCGACTGATCCGAGATTTGTACAGCGACTGGGGGATATCTGTGATTCATGTTGATTCGAATAAGGGGGAAATCAAATAGTGAGAGAAGTGAAGACTCATCTGCTACTTTTACTAGTTGCTGCAGTGTGGGGTTCTACTTGGGCCGTTGGCAGATTCCTGAGCTATGGGCTGGATGATGCCAGGGCCAATATGGGGCCTGCTACATCTGCTTGGTTGAGATATGTCTTCGCTGTTGCAGGATTCCTAGCTTGGTGTTGGATTTACAGAAATATGGACGGTCCAAGAGTACTTCCCAAGGGAGAAAAGGCATGGAAATACACTTTCTGGATGGCTCTACTAGGGACAATGGGCTATCAACTCCTGTTCATGAATGGAATGAAGTGGACGGCTGCAGGTGATGCCTCCATGATCATCCCAATGAATCCAGTATTCACAGTACTTCTTGCAGCCCCACTACTGGGGCAGAGATTGAGTCCGAGAATGGTTCTGGGATTACTCATAGGTTTGATTGGTGTGGCCATAGTGATAGGTTGGAGTCCAAATACTGAGATTCCATTTGAGCATCGATTGCTTGGTGGTGTTATGATAGGTCTTGCTGCTCTAATGTGGGCCGCGACCAGTAATCTGACCAAGATGGCGCTCCTAGATGGAACGATTGGAACCTCGCTAGAAATTGTTGTTTGGTATTCCATAATAGGTTGGGTTCTTCTAACTCCTTGGATGCTATTTGAGATCTGGCAATCTGGAATTCCAATTCCCAACGCAACCGAATGGATTTCTGTAGCATATTTGGGGATTATATCGACGGTCCTAACATATGCATGGTTCGCAAGGGGCATCGACAGGATTGGCGCTACCGCTGCATCATCCTATGTTTTTCTAGTTCCTGTGTTCGGAGTATTAGGTGGGTGGCTATTTCTGGATGAGAATATTGGGGCCTCGATGTTAGCAGGATTCTTTCTGGTCATCTTGGGGGTCAGAGAGGTTCAAAAACAAAGCGAGCTTATTACTAGCGGCTGAATTAAATTCGTATCTTGGTCCTCACGATTAAATATAGGGGGTCAGTCGCCCGCCAGAGAGGTGAGTATGTGGCACGCAAACCGGCGAAGATGTATCGTCAAGTAAAGGGGCAATCTTTCACTCGAAGAGAATACACTGGAGGAGTTCCGAATAATCGGATCCTGAGGTACTTCATGGGCAACAGGAAGGCTGCTGAAGCTGGTGATTTCCCTGTTGTCATGGAGTTGACCTCGGACAATGCTTGTCAAATCAGAGACACTGCCTTAGAAGCCGCAAGACAAGTCGCAAATTCTACTATCAGAAATTCCGCCGGAGCTGATGGTTATGCCCTCAGAATCCATGTTTATCCCCACCAGATATTGCGTGAAAATAAACAGGCGACGGGTGCTGGTGCTGACCGTGTCTCTCAAGGGATGAGGCAGGCCTTTGGAAAAAATGTGGGAACTGCCGCTAGGGTTTTGAGAGGTCAGACAATAGTGTCAATTCATATGAATCCAGAAGATTACGATGCGGCTAGAGAGGCACTTCGTAAAGCGAGCTGCAAGTTCCCTACTCCTTGCTCCCATAAAGTAGTCAAAGGGGCCGAGCACTTGAAGGGCAAAGTCTGAGGTTGATGGGCATGGAGCCCGGCGACCCCCTATCCATCCTCCATGATTCCTTGAGAGGAGCTCCGATTATTTGGAAGGGCGATTATCCATACTTTATCCATCCAATTTCAGATGGGATACCCAGAATGGATGCCAGTGTATTAAGAGCTGCTAGAGACCTAATAGTATCAATGGTAGACTGGTCCAAGATTGATCTAATTGTGAGTGTTGAGGCGATGGGGCTTCCACTACTCGCTGCAGTTGGAGAGGCCACAGGGAAACCAACAGTAGTCATTAGGAAGAGGTCGTATGGAATGAGAGGAGAAGTGAAGGTGGAAGTTTCCACCGGCTATTCAAAATCTACAACTTACATAAATGACATCAGTCCTGGAGAGAGAGTATTGATTGTAGATGATGTAATTTCCACAGGTGGAACTCTTGAGCCGATACTGGAAGCTATCGAGGGCATGGGGGCTAAGCTACAAGACATCATCATAGCGATAGAGAAGGGGAATGGACGGGAACGTCTATCCAAAGAACGACCTAATTGGAGAATTAGGACTCTGGCAAGGATTGATATTATTGACGGAAAAGTGGAAATTATCGAGTGATTGCAGATGGATTTGGACAGGCATGATTTTCAACTTGGCGAACTAGTCGAGAAGATAAAATCAAATGATCATAGATTGGTCGCACTTCAAGTTCCAGAGGGCCTTAAGATGCAAGCACTTGAAATGATGGATCAAATCGAGGATGACTCCGGTGCGAAAGTGATACTTGCAGCTGATCCATGTTACGGTGCTTGTGACTTAGTGCATGATAAAATGAGGGCTATGGGCGTCGAATTGGTCGCTCACATGGGACATAGCCAAATGAACATAGACTCTGGAATGCCAACTCAATTCATCTCGGTTACATATGACGGAGAGCCAGAAATAGAGAGTATTTTGCCCATACTAAAATCTCACTTATCGATAGCTGAATCTAGAATAGGTGCTGACTTCTCAACAGAATTAAATGAAAAGGAAGCTCAAGATATTTTTTTGGATGCCGTGGGCAGGTTTTCTCCCCTTAAGTCGACGAAGCTGGGACTTGTCGGGTCCATTCAACATCTTCACCTACTGCCGAAATATAAGGCGATGCTCGAGAGAGCAGGTTTTGAGGTAGTGATACCCACGGGAGGAGATAGGCTAACCTTCCCTGGGCAGGTACTAGGGTGTAATTATTCAGGAGATAGTGATGAAATAGGTCATTACCTGTTCTTAGGATCTGGTGACTTCCATCCGATTGGACTTGTATTGCACACGGGAAAGCCACTGGCTCTCTTGGACCCCTACACTGGAGATTCTAGTGAAATGTCGTTTGGAAGAATTGAGAGGATCCTCAGACAGAGATTCGGACTGATTATGGAAATCGATAACGCTAAGACATTTGGGATCTTAATTGGGGAGAAGCCGGGCCAAATGAGGAGGAACCTAGCCATAAGGATGAAGAGAATCCTCGAAAAGCATGGTCGTAAGGGATATTTATTGGCATTGGATCACGTTAGTCCGGATCTGATAGACTTCTACCCGGTTGATGCTTTCGTAAATACTGCCTGTCCAAGAATAGCTATTGATGACTCGGTTAGGTATGACAAGCCCCTTGTAACCCCTTACGAGTTAGAAGTCGCCCTAGGTGAAAAGAAGTGGGAGAACGGATACCAATTTGATGAGATTCCTTGATTGGAATAAAACGCCCCTTGTGTAACAAGCATTTTTTGACTGTCCTTACTGAATATGTCTAAGAACGATGTTGGTAAGTGTATCCTGATGGCGGGGTACTTAGACCGGATTGGCGCCGGCAAGGTCCTTCTTGATAGGGGGCCTCTATCTTTCGATTGGACGCCCCCTCAATTGGTCGGCAGGGACAGGGAACTAGAATCACTGGCTTCAATGTTCATGGGGATTGGGAACGAGGGAGTCAGTGGCCGAGCGGTAGTTGTTGGTCACGTAGGTACCGGTAAGACAGTTCTAACCAGAAGATTTGGGGAAGATGTAATCAGAGAAATGGACGGCATTAGGAAGATGGTTCTTTCTCATGTCAATTGTAGGAATCACCCTTCAACTTCCCAGGTGCTGCAACAGATTGCTCTGTCGCTTGACTCAAGGCATCCGGAAAGGGGGTTCAGCTCGGGCGAGATAATCCAGTCAATAAGGAGGAACATCCGATCTAGGGGACTTCACATGATACTCGTCTTGGACGAGGTAGATGTCCTTGTTAGGAGAGACAGTAGTGATCTGATATACAAACTTCTACGAATAGATGAAGGCCAAGGCAATCAAGGAACGATTTCACTGATTCTGGTAAGTCAGGACCAATCTTTGATGGGAATGATGGAGCCGGCAATAATTTCTAGACTGGGAGAAAGTAATGTTTTGAGTCTGAAACCTTACGATTCTGAAGGCCTGGTTGGAATATCGAGGCAGCGATATGAAGCTTCATGCAAGCCAGGTTCTGTAGGCGAAGAAGTACTGGAAAAGATTGGCAGATTCGCCTCTGAGACCGGGGATGCGAGACTGGCAATTGAACTCCTAGAGGCCGCTGTAAGAAGAGCAGAGATGGACGGAAGAGGCGAGGTAAATGTTAGTGACGTTATGCCTAGTACCATAAGGACAGCTTCCGTTGAGCCGAGTCAAGTAGATACCCTCAGTGTTCATGAGAAACTCATCCTACTGGGAATTTGTAGGAGATTACGAAAAGAAGAGGAAATTTCGAGTGGTGATGCTCGGAAGCTGTATGAACTCGTATGCGAGGAATTCGCGATTAAAACTAGGAGCTATACCACGTTCTGGAAGCATCTAAAATCGTTAGAAACTGAAGGTTTGCTAGAAGCCAGATCTACTAATACTTCTGTGGGAAGAGGCAGAACTACGTACATAACAATGACTAATACTTCCCCCGCTACAATAGGTAGCAGGATAGAGAAGGAGTTCATGAACCGCTGATTGGCTATTCAGTTGGCTTCCGAACCGCTCTTATAGGGGCCTCATGTCGGGTTGCCGTCCGAGGAGTAAATATGGCAGGCGAGCAGTCATTCAAGGCAGTCGTTAACGACACTAATCCGAAGTATGGGGGCCGTGCTTTCTCCATAGAAATCACTGGGTCAAACTACAATCATTTCCTTGGTAAGAAGATAGGTGACTCAGTAGATGGAATGTTCGTCGGTGAGGGAGATCAATCACTTACGGGATATCGATTAGAAATCACCGGAGGATCAGACCTTACTGGAAGGCCAATGAGGCCAGACTTGGATGGAAGTGGCGTCAAATCAGTTCTAATTACCGCTGGAATAGGATACAAAGGAGATAAGAAGGTCAACAAGAAGGGCAAGACATACAGGTACAGGTATGACGGTCTGAGAAAGAGAAGGAATCTCCGTGGAAATGTAATAAGTCAAGAAACTAGGCAAATCAACTTGAAGATAGTTGATGCTGGAAAGAGGCCACTTGGTGTGATTTTCGGCATAGAAGAGGAAGCTCCTGACAATCAGTCCTCTGGTGAAGAGGAGTGAAAATTGGGAGATGATCTAACTGGTGAATGATTTACCAAGTCAGCCCGAAGTAAATATTGGGATGGTCGGACACGTAGATCATGGGAAAACCACACTTACCCAAGCACTATCTGGGACTTGGACAGATACACATTCCGAAGAGAGGAAACGTGGAATCAGTATCAAACTAGGATATGCTGATACAGCCTTCTACAAGAATAAGGAAGGGGAGTACTACGCTAGAGGAAAGAATCCGGAAGGGGGAGAAGATTCTGACGAGGACCTCCTGAGAGTTATCTCATTCGTTGATGCTCCTGGGCACGAGACTCTGATGGCGGTCATGATTTCTGGAGCGGCAATCATGGATGGTGCCTTGCTATTGGTTGCAGCAAACGAGACCTGCCCCCAGGCACAAACAAGAGAACATCTTGCTGCTCTACAAATAGCGGGAATAGAGAACATAGTAGTAGTTCAAAATAAAGTTGACCTAGTCACTAAAGAAAGGGCCATTGAATCTTATAATGAGATATTATCATTCATCGATGGTACAATTGCCGAAGGATCCCCGATTGTTCCGGTTTCGGCCCATCATGATGTCAATCTGGATATTCTCATTAGGGCCATAGAGGATACTATACCGAGCCCTGAAATTGATTCTGACGAGAAGGGGCTGATGTATGTCGCGAGGTCCTTCGATGTCAATAGGCCTGGATCAAGGCCTGACAAGCTCAGAGGAGGAATTGTTGGAGGCAGCATAGTGGAAGGCTCATTCAGTGTTGGAGATACCATATTAATAGCCCCGGGTCGTAGAATTGTAGAGGGAAATAAAACAAGATGGGAGCCTCTAAAGACAACTATTGAGAATATTAAAGCTGGAGGATTAGACCTTGAAACTGCTCATGCGGGCGGACTTTGCGGCATAGCCACTCCTATGGATCCAATGTCAACAAAGGCGGATGACCTATCTGGACAAGTGATGGCAAGAGACGGTGAGCTTCCCCCAGTATGGGAATCTCTAGATCTGAATCTGCAACTTCTTGAAAAGATGGTTTCCGGAGGCGATGGTGATGAGGGAGTGGTAAAGCCCTTGCAGACTAATGAAATGTTGATGGTTAATTCGGCCACAGCGACAAGCGTGGGGACTGTTTCATCTTCTAAGAAGGGAGAGGCTCGATTAGCATTGAGGCTTCCAATTTGTGCCAAGAAGGGAAGTAGAATCACGTTATCCAGAAGAGTTGGCGCACGTTGGAGACTAATTGGCCATGGCACCATAAAGGGGTGATTGAATGACGGGGATTCTCGTCGACACTTGTGGATGGGTCGCCTTAGTAAAATCTGGACTAAATCTAGATTCAGAGATGTCGAAGGTGATTGGTAAGCCGGAGCTTTTCGTCATACAAAGTGTATGGGAAGAGTTGGAGGACTTGGCCAAGGACAAAAGGGGGCTTCTCTTAGAATTGCTAAAATCTAGATGCATAATAATTGAAGATCCCATAGGGGTGAGCCATACGGATAAAATGTTGATTCAGCTCTCCAAGAGTAACAAATGGCCTGTTTTGACCGTTGACACTAGACTGAAAGAGGGACTCTCACGATCTGGATGCCAATATATCGAAGTAGTCTCAGATAGAATGCTTAGATTAATTGACTAAGGCAGAGTGAATAGATCGTCGTCTCCTTGGCCATCCATGAATCCTATTTTTACTGCAGCATCAATCCAAGCATGGGCATAGTTTATCGCTCCAAATGCCCTTACCAAATCTCCCTTTTGCATGAAATACCTAGCATCTGAAAAATAATCATCACACATCCTAAGCATCGAAGATAGCTTTTCTGAGTTCTCGGGTTTGAGTTTGATCGGCGTTGCCTTTTTTCTCGCCTCTTCGGTCAAGGACATGTATTTCTCAACTCTTTCAATGGTAACAATTATCTTGTCGTTCAAAACTATGCCTCCACTAATTTCTGGGCCGCCTCGGTGATTTTGAAGAGTCTTTTTCTACCCTGCTTTCTCACAGATAGAAACCCCGATTTATGCAGTCCGTTGTATATTTGTGAAAGTCTGGGCCTGCCGACTTCCAATCTGGCCTGAAGTTCGGCGTCAGAGGGAGATATCTCTCTCTTGGAAGCTGCTGAGATTACTAGGAGTTCGGCTTCATTGAGGGAATTTGATCGGTTCACATCAAAGGGTTTGTCTGGCTCCCATAAGTTAGCTGTTCGGAATGACTCTGAATTAGAGGGAGTAGTGTGATTCGAGGAATCTGAAATTTCAGCGATTGGAGAATCATCAATTCCAAAAAGGGAATCTTTTGCAATCTCCTCTTCGAAGGCAGGCAGGGATGATTCCATTGAAGACTCTACAGACCAATGGGCAGAATTTGTAGATATTACACTAGATGGTGAAGACTCTGTGTTCCCCTCCACATTGTCATTTTTCTGTTTCGAGTCAAAATTCTTGTCACTTTGATCTCCCGAATCTGGCATGGGTCTTGGTTCAGTATTGGGCCATAAAGGTGCTACTTCCGATATTGATTCAATTAATGGGGTGCCATCTTCCGAATTGGGCTGTGAAATCTGAGCTACTCTAGATCTGCCCAATAGCCCCTCGAAGCCACTTCCGGACTTGAACATCGGAGGCTCGGTTCCTGGTTGCATATACACAAAATCATCCAATGTGCCTTGTTCGGATTTTGGCCTTGTGTCAATCACTTCTTCGGTGATGCCCTCATTCTGGATTTCATCTTCATTATCCTGTAACCACAAATCACTTGGATCGTCGAGGGGATCACTTTGTTCTTCGATGTCCTCGTATAATTCTGAGTCGACCAATAAATCATTAATTTCTTGGGTTTCATCGATTTCATCGATCGGTTCAAAACTTTCCTTCTCCCTCTGGGAAAATGAAAAATCCGCATCTTCTTGGACATCAATATCCGAGAACATGGATCTTTCAAGGGGGGCTTCGACTTCTTCTTGAATTTCAATTGCCCCAGAGGGCTCTGCGATATTGTCGGATATTTGCCAACGCATCAGCCTCTCCAATGTCCCCTGTGCACCTACATCCCTCCTCTCATCAGTCAGATCTCTGAGTAGTCTGATTACATCTCTAGGATTGCCCGAGGTAGATTCGTGAATTCTAGATAGAAGATTATCTTGAATGATCCATTTCTCCCTAGCCTTCCTGGATACGAGTCTGTTAGAAAGATCCTGTATCTGATCTTTTGTCAGATTTTCAATATGTTGAGGATCATCATACAACTGTGCTGTCTCCTCATCTATTGTAGAAAGCTGAGATGGAGTCAGGACAACTATCACCAAAGCCCTAAGCCTTTGAAGGATCGGCGATATTGAGCTAAGCACAGGGGCTATTTCAACACTGGATGGATAGTCGAGCGAAATGACTGGTAGATTACCTGCAGACTCCTCTAAATTAGAAACCAAATCATCAATCATCTTCTGATTAGAACCGGAAGAGGCGAATCCACAGAAGTGTATTGAGAGCTCATGAATTATCGTATTTACTGGGTCTTTCATAGGCCAATATTGGCCGACGAAACTTCTTCTGGTCTGAGACGCCAGAGTTCTCACAATCGATGATCTGCCTGAGCCCCTCTCGCCTACCAATAGAAACATCCTCGGAGATTGGGAAACTATGTGCTCCCTCCAGGAAGAAATCAAGCGATCCCTCCCAACTAGGTATTCTGCCCTGCCACTTTCAATTGGCCTGAGGTCGAATGGATTGCCCCTAAGTAGAGGAAGTCCTAGTTTCTCTGCCACGCCCTCCCTCACAATCACCTTGAGAGTAGTAGAGTACATAACATTAACGTTTTATTACGGATTGAAATAACTAAATTAACGTATATTTACGCTTTTTCAATAATATTTTTTTTTATATATTAGACTAGTATTACGTTTTTTAATTTTATCATTAACGCTTTTCTAACGCTTTAATTATGCGTTAACAAAGCGTTAATGTCTTTATTAACGCTTTAAATTAGTGATTATTGGGTTCTTTGGAGATATACTCGAAGTCGGTTAAGTGACTCTAAGAAGAAGAATTAAGCGAAATGTACAGAAGGGTGTTTTTTCTGAAGAGCATGATAACATGCCAGTTGATAGCAGTCGATTGAAAGGATTCTACAAACTATCTGTCCCAGAGAGAAGGAGCTTGCTCTCAGATATAGCAGGATTGGATGAGCGAATGGTAGAGGCGTGGGCCTCTAACGGAGAACTATCAGAGGAAGTCGCCGATAGAATGATTGAGAATGTGATTGGCACATATTCGCTCCCAATTGGTGTGGCGACCAATTTCATAATCGATGGCGAGCATTATTTGATTCCCTTTGTTGTTGAAGAGGCGAGTGTTGTCGCTGCAGCTTCCAACATGGCGAAGAGGTGCCATTCGAAGGGCGGTTTTGTTTCCAACAATGATGAGCCTGTTATGATTGGTCAAATCCAAGTTGTAGGTTGTGATGATCCGGAGGCTGCCAGGCAAGCAATACTTTCATCTGAGAAAGAGTTGATTGAAGCATGTAATGACGTCGACCCTATTCTCGTGAAATTTGGTGGCGGATGCAGAGGAGTTGAGGCTCGTATTATTGAGACTGGGTCGGGACCCATGGTCATAGTGCATATCCTAGTTGATTGCAGAGATGCTATGGGGGCGAATGCAGTAAATACCATGGCAGAAACCATAGCTCCAAGGATAGAGGAGCTGAGCTCTGGAACAGTTATCCTTAGGATAATCAGCAACCTTGCTGTACATCGGCTGGCAAAAGTTAGTGCCACATTCACTCCTGAAGAAATGTCGGATACCGGATCGGATAGGGAAGGTGGTTCGAGAGTTATTGACGGTGTCATTCAAGCATATCATTTCGCTGCGGCGGACCCATTTAGGGCAACGACTCACAACAAGGGGATAATGAATGCGATTTCACCGATTGCTATAGCATGTGGACAGGATTGGAGAGCGATAGAGTCTGGCGCCCATTCCTACGCATCTTATGGGAGGGAATATGGATCCATGACTCACTGGGAAGAAGACGACGATGGGAACTTAGTTGGCTCAATTGAGATACCAATGGCAGTAGGGCTCGTCGGAGGGGCCGTTAGGATACATCCGGGAGCTCAGGCAAATGTGGCACTATTGGGACTTAGGACTGCTAACGATCTCGCCAAGGTTATGGCAGCGGCAGGGCTAGCTCAGAATCTTGGCGCATTGAGGGCTCTGGCAACTGTAGGCATTCAGGCCGGACATATGAAATTGCATCTCATGAATATGGTAGCCGCTTCAGGTGCCGAGGGCGAAGAGATTGAAGCTGTCGCGAAGATGGTCAGGGAAAGTGGGGAGCGAATCACCATGGCAGCAGTCGAAGAGGCCTTGACAATAGTTAGAGGCAACTAGTCTAGTCTCCTATGTGGTTGATTCTTGGGAATATACTTCGGCCTGTAGATAGGCGTCCCCCTTCCTTCCCTAGCGTTTCTTTCATCGAGTATCTGCGCACAGATTCCAGCTACTCTTGCCCAACCGAAGAATGTGGTGTAGTAGTCCGGCTTCCTGAAACCAACTGAGTGAAGTAAAGTACCGCTACCAAGGTCGACATTCGGATAGGGATTACTGATTTTTGGAATTCTCTCTTTCAAGATATCGGGAGTGATTTCTCTTAGCACTTTAACTGTTTTATATAATTCCTCATCTGGACATATTTCCTCTCCGAGTCCGATAAGCAGTCTGGCACGAGGATCCTCGGCCCTCAGGACACCATGTCCAAATCCATATATCGGCCGTCTAGCATCAATCTCAGCATTGACGAATGATTTAACCTCATCTTCACTCGAAGTTCCTATTCTTTGAATGAATTCCAAGACAGCTTGGTTGGCCCTGCCATGTAGTGGTCCCGATAATGCATTCATTGCACTTGACATAGCAGAATATACTGAAGCCCTTCCGGAAGCTACCGCTTTACCTGTGAAAGTAGAGAGATTGCCCCCTCCATGATCCATATGGAGTATGAAAAAGAATCTCAGTACTCTGCACATCCTTTCTGCTTCTTCCCCCTCAACTCCAAGCATGTGAACAAAATTTTCCACTAAGCCAAGCTCTGGATTTCTCGGTTTCAATTGTTCTTTCCTACCTCCTCTGAGTAGGAAAACGCGTGCCATTAGTTCAGGCATTCTAGCAATAAGATTCATTGAGTCTGCACGAACATCGCCTGTGGCTTCTGCAGTTCCCAAAGCCATAATCCCAATTGCGAGCCAATCCATCGGATGGCCACTTCCAGGAGTCAATGACTCCAAGACCCTCAATGCACCAGTAGGGAGGGACTCAGCCCTATGAACCAATTCTGCCCTGAATTTATCGGATTGTTCCTTGGTTGGAAGCTCTTTGAAAAGTAGCAGATATATGACATCCTCCTCCTCCAAATCAACTAAGTCCTCAACTGGATATCCGACATAATGCACCCCTTCCATGGGATCAACGTATGATGTCTGGCAAGTCCCCACTGGGATTCCTCTTAATCCAGTATCCAAATTGGATTCCCTTACATTGAATAGAGTCTCTTCATCATCCATGCACACACCGGACCTAGGGAATGGTGGAGACGTCATAATGTCTCCGTATTTAGGAATCATAAATGACAGGTGTATAATGCCCATTTTCTGCCTAAAATCAAAAAATTATTGGAAAACACCCCAATGATGATAATTGAAAGGATATGGCCGGGGGAGCGTGGATAGCTGGCAACAAGCGGTCGATTCAATGGATCCTGAGCATGAACATATGCTCAGGGGAGGCACCGTGAGTAATTTCTTCCTGAGAGAATCATTGACCTACAGCCATCCTGTATTTGTTGGAGGGTGCTATGGATTAATGATTTCAATAGCTCTATTACTCCCCTTGGCATATAATAGCCATGGAGGGGAGTATCTAGGATTTGCGAGACACTGGGGGCTACAAGCGCTTATCATAATATCAATAACATCAATCCTTGGAGCCTTCTCAATTTTTACCTCTATGGCAGTGAAGAGGCCCCCTGCGAGGCTCCGTAACTGGAGGAAAATCCTATTTCTACTTCCATTCTTGGGCCTTACAGTACTTTCAATATCTATAATTTACGAATATGGCGGACATTTGTTCCTAAGATTGGGATGGTTTTTTTATGTACTTCCTGGTCCTCTCTGGGTGCATCTTTCCTATGCCCCTAGATGGAGGATAATCGAAAGGATTGACAGGGGGATCGATCCATTTGAAGGAATGGGGAAGACAATTTATGGCGATAGTTCGGGACTCAACGGCTCAGAGGACAAGGATTTGGATGAAGTGGTAGAAATACTGTAGATCTATTCTGAGATATTCCCTTCAAGTTCCATTATTGAACTCCTTAAGTCATCGGGAATCTTCACTGGCTCCCCTAATGAATAATCTATCATGACGCATACCACTCTTCCAGTTGCCACGACCTTGTTCTGCTGGGAGGAGCTATTGATCAAATACTTCATTTCGAAGGAAGTTCTTCCAATTTTCGAAACACATGTATTGCACACAACAATATCAGGAAAAATTACTGGGACCTTGTAGTCAACCTCTATCCTCGCCAAAATTGGTCCGATCTTGGAATTTTCATACAGCTCCATCATTCCTATTTTGGAGAAATACCTCATTCTTACGGTTTCCATCCATTTTGCGAAAACGGTGTGATTGACATGCCCTAATGAATCCATATCTCCCCAATTAACTGTTATATCAGTTGATATTGTCCATTCGTTTTCTACCGAATCTAGATTCTTAATTGGCATTTCTCTACCTCAAATTAGTCGTAATTCATTACCGCATCTCTCGAACTCTGATAGGACCTTATCTAAATCATCTCTAGTGAGTCCTGAGGACATTTGAGTTCTCACTCTGGCCTTATCTCTGGAAACCATCGGGAATACTATTGCTCCAACTAAAATTCCACTATTGGATAGCATCAAAGAAAGTTCTTTCGCCACCTTACTTTCACCGCACATCACTGGAATTATTGGAGTCTCTGATAGTCCCGTATCGAACCCAATAGATTGGAGTTCTTTTCTGAAATAATTTGTATTTTCCCAGAGATTCTTGACATGTTCTGGTTCATCCATCAGAACCTCAACAGCGGCTTTCTGAGCGGCAGCTACTCCGGGTGGCTGACTTCCTGAAAGTAACCATGAGCGACTATGGTTTAGTGCATATCTCCTCACTAATTCTGATCCTGCTAATATCCCTCCTTGGACCCCCATTGCCTTGGAGTATGATCCTAACTCGAAGTCTACACGACCTTGGAGACCGAAATGTGCGACGATTCCCTTTCCATCTCCTAGGACCCCTTCGCCATGACAATCGTCGACCATTATCATGGCATCGTAATCCTCCGCAACATCTGTAATTTCATCAAGGGGAGCTATATCTCCATCCATACTGAAAACTCCATCAGTTATGATTAGCTTTCTATCAGCGTCCTTATTTTGCGAAAGAGTTCTTTCGAGGGCCCCAATATCGTTGTGAGGGTAAACCGACCTGCTGGCTTTGGTGAGTCTTACTCCATCAATAATGGAGCCATGGTTGAGTTCATCTGAGATAATTACATCCTCCTTGCCTCTGACAAGAGTAGGGATAAGCCCCACATTAGCTGTGTATCCTGCAGAATAAATTAGAGACGCCTCGACTTCTTTGAATTGTGCTGCCTTCTTTTCTGCCTCTATGTGGATGTCCAGTGTTCCAGCTATTGCCCTCACAGAACCTGAGCCAGCTCCATATTTTCTTGTTGCCTGCAAAGCCGCCTCAACTACTCTTGGATGTGTAGTCAAATTCAGATAGTTATTTGCTGAAAGCATGATCATGTCTTTGCCGTCGACTTTACAATGAGGTCCGCTTGCCGATTCCAAAACAGGAGGATTCCACTCCAAATCATGTGATTTTAGTTCATCGAGCCTTTTGGACATCCAGGATAGGTCGGCTGCCATGGATTCCGATTAGGTAGGAGGTACATTGCTCCATCGGAGCGAGTTCTTCATTTCCTACGCCTCTATCCGACATCATGACTGGTCAATCTGTAGAAGTAACTCTACTCGGAAATACTCAGGATGGGGGATACCCACAAGTAGGATGTTTGAAGGACTGCTGCATGAAAGTAAGAGGTAATGTATCATTATCGAGAATGCCCGTTTCTTTGGGATTGAAAGGTGCGGATGGACTTACTCACATGGTCGAGGCCAGCAGAATGATGTCACAGCAATTCGATCTATGGAATTCTTTGGGTGCTGTGAGTTGGCCCCCTTCCAGCTTTACTTTGACACATGCCCATCTTGGCCATATTGATGGGCTCGGTCTACTCGGAAGGGAGGTCATGGGACTCAGAGGAGTCAGGGTCCATTGTAGCGACTCCATGAGTCGACTTCTACGAAAAACTCCTTCATGGAATATTATGATTGAGCAGGGAGTGATAGACTTAGATATCTGGATTCCCGGAGTGCCATTCGAACCTTCGGTTGGTTGTGGGTTTACAATAACAGCAATTCCAATCCCACATAGATCTGAACTTTCTGATAATCATGCTTTGATAATTAGAGGGAAGAGTAAGAGTCTGCTGTTTATGCCGGATCAAGACTCATGGGAGGAGACAATAATTGAGGATATTGGAATAGTGGAGTGGTTAAATCGGATGGACATCGATATTGCATTGATAGATGGGACATTTTGGGACTATGATGAGATTTCTAGCAGGGATATTACGGAGATACCTCATCCTCCAGTCACTGAAACTTTGGATAGACTGGGGGCAAAGAAAAATGGCGATCCAGACATAGAATTTACCCACTTCAACCATACTAACCCCCTGCTGGAAATGAATAGTGTTCAATCGAAGAAGTTGCTATCAATGGGCTGGGGGATTTCTGAACAAGGCGGAGTCTACCGTCTGTGACTTGAAGCGGAACCTTATGAGGGATGTGCATGAGGCAGCGGTATGCTACTGCATGGTGCGGTATCAAGCGGCCTTGGCAGAGCACATGTTTTCATGGCACAGCCACATTATCAGGAGCAATTCAAAGAAGTTCTGGGATCAAGCGCCTGGCCGGGGACACTGAATGTCAATCTAGAGAGTGAAAGTCTGGACCCCTACAGAAAGCTCAGAGTGGCGTCGGGATTAGATGAAGGCACGGATGTTGTCGGACTTGATCCAATAAGAATAAATGGATTTGAAAGGGATGGTAAGTCATTTGGGGGTGCTACTGCCTTTTTAGCGAATATTTCTGTTGATTCTGAGACTTGGAGCAGATGTGCTCTACTAATTCCTGACTTAACTAGGCACACTGAAACTGCCGAGATTATTTCGAATTCTTTCCTGAGAGAGAAACTACCTTGTACTGATGGGGATGAAGTCTGGATCAGGATAGACCGATCTCTTTGATCCATTCTGAATTTATCATTGTGGACATTTCTAGGTCGCTTAGGCTCATCCAAGTTTTGTGCCCTCTGATTGACTGTGGCGGTATTGAGAAAATTCCAGTATCCGGAGTCGATCCCATACCCAGTCCACCTAGTGAGGCATGATTTATCTCCCATAGTATCAAACCTCTGGATGTTCCCATTCCCATATCAACTGGAATATGTGGATTTTTTAGAGCCTCATAAACGTAATCTAAATCATAATCACCAGAGACAATTCCTGTAATTGCGGATGCCATTCTCCTAACCTGATTCCAAAGGAAGGATTCAGCTGTTACTGAAATGCCTATTGGCTTTTGATTATCATCCAACCAGGGCTCACAGTTGGTAACTTTCCTAACTGGGTCTTTTCCATCCTCCAATCTACACAAATTAGTAAAATTGTGAGTACCAACA